>JAICMO010000105.1 GCA_025929185.1 Pseudolabrys sp. | reverse complement strand
GTTCAGCCCTGCGGAAATCAAGATCCCCGCCAACAAGCGGGTCAAGATCACCATCATCAATAACGATCCCATGCCGGAGGAATTCGACAGCTCGGCCTTGAAGGTCGAGAAGGTCGTTCCAGGACATTCCAAAGGTGTCGTGCGGATCGGCCCGCTGCCGCCGGGCAAATATCCCTTCATCGGCGAGTATTATGAATCCACGGCCAAGGGCGTGGTCATCGCGGAATAGAACACCATGCTCGGCGCACTGGTCATTGTTTTTCGTGAGGTTATCGAAGCGGGCCTGATTGTCGGTATCGTCATGGCAGCGACGCGCGGCGTCGCCGGCCGCGGACGCTGGATCACGTTCGGGATCATCGCCGGCGTTATCGGCGCCTCAATTGTCGCCGCATTTGCCGGCGCGATTTCGAATGCGTTCGAAGGGTCGGGCCAGGAATTGTTCAACGCGTGCGTGCTCGGCATCGCCGTCGTGATGCTGATGTGGCACAACGCCTGGATGTCGCGGCACGGCCGCGAAATCGCCGTCGAAATGAAGAAGGTTGGCGCAGCCGTCAGCGAAGGGGCGAAGCCGCTCACGGCGCTTGCGATCGTGGTCGGCCTCGCGGTGCTGCGCGAAGGCTCCGAGGTCGTCCTCTTTCTTTACGGTATTGCCGCGTCCGGCACCTCCGGTTCGGCGCTGCTCATGGGCGGCATCTTGGGTATCGCAGCGGGCGCCGCGTTCACCGCGCTCACCTATTTCGGCCTGCTGGCGATTCCAACGCGTTACATCTTCTCGGTGACGAGCTGGCTGATCGCGCTGCTGGCGGCCGGCATGGCGTCGCAGGCCGTGCAATTCCTCAGCGCGGGCGGATTGCTCAATGCGTTCGGCGGCACGGTCTGGGACACCTCATGGGTGCTTTCGGAAGGCAGCATTGTGGGCAAGCTCTTGCATACGCTGATCGGCTATTCCGAACGGCCGACCGAGATGCAGTTGATCGTCTATCTTGCGACGCTGTTGGCCATGTATCTGCTGATGCGCGTGGCCCGCTATTCGCCGCCCAAGCGCGAGGTCGCGGCGTAGCGCTTCTTATCCGTCATTCCGGACGCCGCGAAGCGGCGATCCGGAATCCAGAGCCAAGCCTCAGCTTAAGTAGTGTCGCTCTGGATTCCGGGCTCGCGAGCTTCACTCGCGACCCGGCATGACCAGCACATTATCGCCTTCGCCCGCCCAAGGCCGCGAACGCTTCATTCGGCGCCTGCTCGATCACACGCAACAGCGCACGCGCCGGTCCGCGCGGCGCCCGCTTGCCCTGCTCCCAGTTGCGCACGGTCTCGACCGGCACTTCGATATGGCGCGCGAACGCGGTCTGCGTCAGCCCGCAACGCATCCGCACGTGTCGCGCAAAAGCCGCCGGATCGCTGTAATCGAGCGCCCGCTCGCTTCCGTCGGGCATGATCTCGACGATCCGCCCGTCCGCCTTCAGCCGCACCCGCATCATGGCCAAATCTCCGTTGCCGGTTGATTGGGCCATCGCCCTATCTGATTCGCGGGAAGCAGAGGTTAACGAGAAGGAGGCGGCCGTTGGCGTATTCAGCCATCGGATGAGTCGGCCAATGGCTTACTGCGTCTTCTCGAAAATCTCCCGGCCGATCAGCATGCGGCGTATTTCGGAGGTCCCCGCCCCGATTTCATAAAGCTTGGCGTCGCGCAGCAGGCGGCCGGTTGGGAATTCGTTGATGTAGCCGTTACCGCCAAGGCACTGGATCGCTTCGAGCGCCATCCAGGTCGCGCGTTCGGCGGCATAAAGGATGGCACCCGCGGCATCCTCGCGTGTGGTGCGCCCCCCATCGCAGGCGCGCGCCACTGCGTAAACGTAAGACCTTGCCGCATTCATTGTCACGTACATGTCGGCAAGCTTGGCCTGGACCAATTGGAAGCGACCGATCGGCTGGCCGAATTGCCGGCGGTCGTGCACGTAAGGGACCACCACATCCATGCAGGCCTGCATGATGCCGAGCGGGCCGGCGGCGAGCACCACGCGCTCATAGTCGAGGCCTGACATCAGCACGTTGACGCCGTTCCCGACAGCGCCCAGCACGTTCTCCTCGGGCACATCGCAGTCGGTAAACACCAGCTCGCTGGTATCGGAGCCGCGCATGCCAAGCTTGTCGAGCTTCTGCGCGGGCGCAAATCCCGTCATCCCCTTCTCGACAATGAAGGCCGTGATGCCGCGCGCACCGGCGGTGCGATCGGTCTTGGCGTAGACAACGAGCGTATCGGCCACCGGCCCGTTGGTGATCCACATCTTGGAGCCGTTGAGCACGTAACGATCGCCCCGTTTATCCGCCCGCGCGCGCATCGAAACCACATCGGAACCGGCGCCCGGCTCGGACATCGCCAGTGCGCCGACGTGCTCGCCGGAGATCAGCTTCGGCAGGTATTTCCTTTTCTGCTCGGGGCTGCCGTTGCGGCGGATCTGGTTGACGCAGAGATTGGAATGCGCGCCGTAAGAGAGCCCCACCGCGGCCGAGGCACGCGAGATTTCCTCCATTGCCACGCAGTGCGCGAGGTAGCCGAGCCCGGCGCCACCCCACTCCTCCTCGACCGTGATGCCGTGCAGACCGAGCTTGCCCATCTCCGGCCACAGCTCGCGCGGAAACGTATTGGAGCGGTCGATCTCGTCGGCGCGCGGCGCGATATGGTCCTGCGCAAAGCCGTTGACGGTCTTGCGCAGCAGTTCAACCTCGGCATCGAGGCCGAAATCGAGGCCCGACCAGGCATTCGGAATCATCGGCCGCCTCCTCCCGCCCGGACGAAAGCCGAACGGACGAGGCCAACTTTATAAGTTGCCGATCAGGCTGTCAGCGCCCGCATAGGGGCGCGCCCGACGCGCGCGGCTTCGGAAGCGACCTCATCTTCAGAAATGAGGCGGTCTATCGTGGATGCAGGACCGGGCCGGCCGAATAGGTAACCCTGCATCTCGGAGCAGCCGGCCAGCCGCAGCAAGACCCGTTGCTCCTCGGTTTCCACGCCCTCCGCCAGTACGCTGATGCCGAGCGCGCGGCCGAGCGCCGTAATGGCGTGGACGATAACGCCTCCGTTCGATTCCCGCCCGAGCGCCGCGATGAAACCGCGGTCGATCTTGAGCTTGTCGATCGGGAAGCGCTGCAAATAGCCCAGACTTGAATAGCCGGAGCCGAAATCGTCGAGTGCAATGCGCACGCCGAGATCGTGCAGGTCGGCAATCCGGTCGAGCATTTCGTCCGGATTGTCGATCAGGACACCTTCGGTGATCTCCAGCATCAGCGGCGACGGTTGCACGCCGGTCTCTGCCAATGTGTCGCGCACCAACTCGATGATGGCGCGGTCGCGCACCTGCAACGGCGACAGATTGACCGCCATGTAGAGCTCCGGCCATTGCCTCGCTTGTTCGAGAGCGCGACGCAGGACAAAGGCGCCGAGTTGGTCGATCAGACCCATCCTCTCTGCGACCGGAATGAACGCCGCCGGGCCGATGGCGCCGCGGTGCGGATGGGTCCACCGCAACAGCGCCTCGACGCCCACGATCCGCGCGCCTTGCGCCGACACGATCGGCTGATAATGCAAATGCATTTCGCCGCCGCCCAAAGCTTGCGGCAACTCACGCCGGATGAACTGCTCGTCATCCGTTATCGCGGTAGGGATCGGCAGGTGCGGGATTTTCGCATGCACATGCGCAATTGCCGGCTCCTCACGCAAACGCCGCAAACGCCAGGCGGAAAAGGTAGCAAAGCCGACCAATCCCGTAATAAGTACCGCGATCAACGGCAGCAGCTTGGTTACCAGGCGCGTCATCGGCTGCTCCTCGTTCCAGGTAAGAAAGCCGAGAATACGCCCCTCGCCGTTCAGGACCGGCTGCATCGATTGAGCGGGCCCCGCCGGATCGGTTTCGAATTTTAAACCTTGCAGTCCGGTGATCTGCGTGATCGCGCTCGCGACATGCGCGTCGAATTCGTCGATCCGTCGCACGTGCAATTGCGCGCGTACCAGTGCGCGCTGTTGCGCGGCGGCACGCTCGTCGCTTGCGCGCGCAAGTCCGTAGCCGAGGGCGGCGGCGAGTAAGAGAGCGGACGCTCCGAGCGCGCCGACAATCGCGATCAATCGCGAGGCAGATTGGATGGCCGTGGCGCGCGACCCGTCGGTCGCGCCGGCATTTTTGCCGGCCGCCTCGCTATGCGCTCCGCCGTCCACGCAAAATTCCCCAGATGCTCACGGCACGCTAGGCAAGCAGCGTTAATGGCGGCTCAGCGAAAATGGTGAACAGATCGTAAGCGCTTGCTGCGGCTAGCGCAGGCCGAACCACAATGTGGCAATGCCGAGGAAAGAGAAGAACCCGACGACATCGGTGACCGTCGTGACGAACGGGCTCGAGGCCACGGCGGGATCGACCCGCAGCCGGTTGAGCACGAGCGGAATGAGAATGCCGCCGAGGGCCGCCGCCACGAGATTACAGATCATCGCCAGCCCGATCACAAATCCGAGCCCCGGCACCTTGAACCAGACGTAAGCGGCGATGCCGGTGATCACGGCGAAGGCCAGGCCGTTGAGAAACCCGACGGCCAGCTCGCGAAAGATCACGCGCCAGGCATTGGCGTCGGTTAAATCGTGGGTCGCCAGCGCGCGCACCGCAACCGTCATCGTCTGGGTCGTCGCATTGCCGCCCTGGCTGGCGACAATCGGCGCAAGTACCGCGAGGGCCACCATCTGTTGCAATTGGCCTTCGAAAAGGCCGAGCACGGATGACGCCAGAAATGCCGTCGCGAGGTTGATCAGCAGCCAGTTGAAGCGGCCGCGCGCGATCGTCCATACGGTGTCGGACAATTCCTCGTCTCGCGTGACGCCACCGAGGGCGTGGATGTCTTCTTCGGCCTCTTCTTGAATGACGTCGACCACATCGTCGTGCGTGATGACGCCGACCAGCCGCTCGTCGGCATCGACCACCGGCATGGAAACGAGATTGTAGCGCTCGAATTCACGCGCGACGTGTTCTTGGTCGTCGGTCGCATGAACGCACTGGCGGTCCTCCATCAATTCGGTAATCGATACCGGCCGCTTGCTGCGCAAAAGACGGTCGAGCGGTACCGCTCCCAGGAAGTGTTGATCGGGGTCGACGACGTAGAGTTGATAGAAGCGCTCCGGCAGGTTAGTGGTTTCGCGCATGTAGTCGATCGCCGCGCCCACGTTCCACGTCGGCGGCACGGCAATGAATTCGGTCTGCATGCGCCGGCCGGCGGAATCGGCCGGATAGTCGAGCCGTTGCGCGAGCGCCACGCGTTCGGGCGGCGGCAATTGCTCGAGAATTTCGGTCTGCTCTTCCTTCGGCAGGTCTTTGAGCAGCGCGACCGCATCATCGGAATCGATGTCGCGCACGCCTTCCGCTACCGTCTGTGCGGGCAGCTCTTCGAGAATTTCGTCGCGCACCGCGTCGTCGACTTCGGTCAGCGCAGTAAAATCGAAATGGATGCCGAGAAGCTCAACGAGCCGGGGCCGCAAAGCCGGATCGAGCTGCTCGATCAGGTCGCCGAGGTCGGCTTCGTGGAGGCCGCCGACGAGCGCACGCAGGCCGGCAACGTCGCGCGCCTCGATCTTATCGGCAGCGCTCTCGACGAACTCGGCGCGAATGGCGCCGTCTTCCCCGCGCAGCGGAAGCGCGGAGACCTCAGCGATGCTGCTTTTTCCCTGTTCGAGCATGCCGAGGCTCTTCGGCGAAGGCAGTTAACAGCGCCGCGCCTTGTACCCCTGCTCTCGCACCCGGGCAAATGATTAACGCGTAAACCGAATTCTCATTGTCGGCTTGTCGCGCGACAGCGCTTGAGGCAAGGGAGCGCACTCGGGGCGCATCCATGATTCGTCTTCTCACCATCGCAGCGGCGGCCGTTCTTTTGCCTTCGAACGCGTGGGCGGAGCTCTGCCCGGGCAATCCCCACGCGCTCGGCACCGAGCGCACCCTCACGGTCGATGCCCGGACGATGCCGCGCATCGGACACAAGGAATTCGCAGGCAGTCTGCCGCTCCGCGACAAGGAGCTGGTGCTCACTTTCGACGACGGTCCGTGGCCCGGCACCACCCCGAAAGTCCTCGACGCGCTCAAACATGAATGCGTGAAGGCGGCCTTTTTCCTGATTGGGCGGTCGGCGGCGGAATACCCTGCCCTTGCCCGCCGCGAAGTGGCCGAAGGCCACACCGTTGGGCATCACACGCACAGCCACGCGCTGCTTAACCGTCTGCCGATCGCGGCGGCGGAAGCGCAGATCGACCGCGGCATCGAAGAGGACGAATTGGCGCTCTATGGGCGTCGCAGCCGTGAGCCGTCGACGCCGTTCTTCCGCTTTCCGGGTTTTGCGTCGACACCCGCCCTGCTCGACCAGCTCAGGAGCCGAAATATCGTGGTGTTCGGCGCTGATGTGTGGGCGAGCGACTGGAATCCGATGACGCCGGATCAGGAATTGCAGCTGATCCTTGCCCGCATCGAGCGCGTCAATCACGGTATCGTCCTCTTTCACGACACCAAGGCGCAGACCGCCCGCATGCTTCCGGCGTTCCTGCGCGCGCTCAAGAAGGGCGGCTATCACATCGTGCAGGCCGTGCCCAGCGCGCCGCGCATCGCCGTTTCGCAAAAGCGGTAAGGCGACCCCGGCCCTGTATCAGGACACTGTTGTGGAAAATCGCGTTCAGTCAGCTTCCGTTAATGTGACGGCTCGTAGGGTTCGGCCGCCGCGCTGTCCGGGGAATTGCAAAAACAAAATGTGCGCGGGTTTGGGGGATTATATGCGCCGTCTCATGCTTGTCTGCTGCCTTGCTCTTGGCACGGCGGCGTGGGTCGATTTGCCTCCGGCCGCCGCCGGAGAATGCCCCGGCAACCCGAACGCGCTGGGCACCAGCCGCGTCCTCACCGTCACGCCGGGCGAGTTCACGCGGGTCGGCACGATCCAGTATCCGGACACGCTACCGCTCAACAACCATGAAGTCGTGATTACCTTCGACGACGGCCCCATCCCGCCGTATTCGACACAGGTGCTCGATGCGCTCGCGTCGGAATGCGTGAAGGCGACGTATTTCCTGGTCGGCGAGATGGCGCACGCCCATCCCGAGCTGGTGCGGCGCATCTATAACGCCGGCCATACGATCGGCACCCACAGCCAGGACCATCCGTATGCATTCCGCCGCCTTTCGGCGGAACGGGTGGAGAAGGAAGTGGACGACGGCATCGCCTCGGTCGATGCGGCGCTTGGCGATCCACGCGGCGTTGCGCCATTCTTCCGTATTCCTGGCTTCAGCAGCTCAAAGAAGGCGGAAGCATTTCTCGCATCAAAGTCGCTGGTGACGTGGAGCGCGGACGTCGTCGCCGACGACTGGTTCAGGCACATCACCGCTAAGGAAATCGTGCGCAAGGCAATGCGGCGGCTGGACAGGCGCGGGCGCGGCATTCTGTTGCTGCATGACATTCATCCGGCGACTGCCGCGGCAGTGCCGATGCTGTTGAAGGAATTAAAGGCCGGCGACTATCACGTCGTGCAGGTGGTCGCAGCGGGCGAACGTCCGGCGTCTGTGCCCGACCTGGTGGTGGCGCATGCGTCCGACGCGGGCGCACCACACATATCACCGCGCCACAATAGGAGCATGGTTGCGCATCGCGCGTTTCATCATCACAAGCGCCATGCCCTCTTCCATCATCACAAGAAGCGAGTTGCGCTGAACAGTGAACACAGGCGCGGATTTTTCGGCATGTTCGATCTTGCCGGCCACCCTGACGCGGGTGTGGCCCAGCGCTGAGAGCAATCGCCTCTCACTATTCTCCGCCCGCCGGCTGTCCAGGCGATGGCGGCTGATCTTTGGGCTTTACATCCCCGGACGAACGCTGCGCCTGCCCTTTGTCGGCGGGCTGCGTTTCACCGCGCTCTGAATCGATGAATCCGTCTTGTGACCGCTTGTATTCGCCTTGCGGTCCATGCCGCGCAGGCTCGTCGCGCCGCCGCGGTTTCTCGACCGGTTTCGCCATTTCGTCCTCGCTTGCTCAACATCAGCTAACGGCCGATTTGCCGGCGTGGTTCCAATGGATGGGACGGTTTCAGGAATAGCCGAGCGAAGGCAGCGTGAAATAAAGCACGAGACCGAAAGCGGTTATGCCGAGCGAAACCGCCGCAATCGGCAAAATGATTTGCGTCGCCGCCTCGCGGCCGGAAAGCGGGCCGGTCCACGTTTGAAATTCATGATGTGTCCAGTCGAGAAACGACCGGTCCTGCCCCGGCAATGGCCGCGCCCTCGTCGACTTCCGCCACGTCAGCCAGATGAGAGTCGGTATCGCGACGACGATAATGAAGAATCCGGTTATCGCGGCGATCGTCAGCGGCATGTATGGGCCTCTGTCGAACAGCACCCATACCGACAGGACAAACCACAGAGCCAGGCCCGCAACACCTTTGTAAACGAGCGGGTGAAGTCCTTGCAGGGGTCGAGATTCGTGCGGGGTATCGGGGGTCATGGCGCTCTCCACGTCACGTGTTTCTGGGAGAAGCGGCCAAGCCGGCTGCCGCCTTGAAGGCGCGGTCAGACTCGGTCGTTGTTACCTAGTAGGTGGTTGCGGAACCGCGCACGCGCGATGCGGTTCGACGCCGCATGAGCGATAGCGCGAGTTGAATTTGCTTGCAAAGGCGCGACGTTCGAGCGCCCGATCATGAATTACGCGACACTGTGGCAGCTCAATCGAGCATACCGGAACTCTGTTTGATACTCACCATGTAGAGTTGGTGAAAACGACTATCGTCATTCCTTCAAATTGCGGCGGCCCCTTAACTCTCCTCAAGGGCCAAATTGCTTACCCGAAGCACAGAATGTGCGAAGGCTGGTGCGGTCAAGAGGACTCGAACCTCCACGGGTTGCCCCGCTAGCACCTCAAGCTAGTGCGTCTACCAATTCCGCCATGACCGCATGGGGAAGGACGAGAGCCCTCAAAAAGCCAAAGCCGATCGGCCTTTCGTCCCAACGACGGCGGACCATGTAACAAATAGGGTCTTGAGGGACAAGGGCCGCTGCGTTGCCGTTCAGCGCATGTCCGGCGGACGCGGCAAAAGCTCGGCGACCTCGACGGCGATGCGATTGCCGTTGACAACGACGGTGCCTTTCGCGACCGGCAGGTTGTTGGCGAGGATCTTCACCGGATCCTCCTCGGTCGCGTCGAGTTCGATAATCGCGCCGCGGCCGAGCCGCAGCACCTGGTGGACCGGCATATCGGCGGTGCCGAGCACCACGGTGATGTCGAGCGAGACCTTGTCGAGGGTGGCCACTTTTGTTTCCCTGTCGGCCCGCGCTATTGCGGGCTGCTCTCAGGTCACCATGGTATGGTTAGCGGGTGGTTAACGCGCGCAACGATTTGAATTTCGGCCTGTTTGCGCCACCCGGCTCGCCGCCGGTTGCGTGGCGGATCAGCGGGCAAGTGCCCTATGAGGACGCGGTCGCCGCGATGGAATCGCGCGCGGCAGCGATCGCGGCCGGCACGGCAGCGGAATTGGTCTGGCTGCTCGAACACCCGCCGCTCTACACGTCGGGCACCAGCGCGAAACCCGGCGAGCTCATCGAGGCACGCTTCCCCGTCCATCAGACCGGGCGCGGCGGCCAGATGACCTATCACGGTCCCGGTCAGCGCGTTGCCTACATCATGCTCGATCTCAGACGGCGCGGGCCGGATGTCCGCCGCTTCGTCGCCACGCTTGAAGAATGGATCATCCGCACGCTTGCCGCCTTCAACGTACGTGGCGAGCGGCGCGAGGATCGCGTCGGCGTCTGGGTGCGGCGGCCGGAAAAAGGCGACAGGCGTGAGGATAAGATCGCTGCCATCGGCATACGCATCCGGCACTGGGTCACGCTGCACGGCATCGCGCTCAACGTCGATCCGGACCTTTCGCATTTTTCAGGCATCGTGCCCTGCGGCATCAGCGAGCCGCGCTACGGCGTGACCAGCCTCGGCGATCTCGGCATTACGGCAACGATGGAAGAGGTCGACATTGCGCTGCGGCGCGCGTTTGAGGGATTATTCGGTAAAACCTCAGATCGTCATCCCGAGGTGCGAGGCGCTGTTGCGCCGAGCCATCGCAAGCCGGCTGTAGCCGACTTGCGCGCATTTGATCCAATGTCGGATAAACCCGACATTGGTGGATGACAGCCCACGGCCGTCGCCCTTCGAGGCACGCCTGCGGCGCGCACCTCAGGGCGCAGGATCACAGAGTCGGCAATACCGAGAACATCTCACCCGAACGGCGCAGCGTCATGTCGGCCTCGGTGCCGTCACGCTGATCGATCGCCTCGACCCGCGCGAGGCGCGGGCCGGCGCGGCATACTTCGATCATCTCCGACAGAACGCTCGGCACGGTGGAGAAAACCGCTTCGACCGAGCCGTCGGCACGGTTGCGCACCCACCCTTCGATGCCGCGCCTCACCGCCTCTTGCTCGACAAACGCACGATAGCCTACGCCCTGCACGCGGCCGCGGAGCACGACGTGACAGATGCGGCGGCTCTCTGCCCTCACGTAACCTCTCTCATGTCCACCGGCCGTGCGCCGACAAAACCGGAACCCGCCCAGCGCTCAACCGACTCGATGTAGCGTTCCGGCAATTTCCACGCCCGCGCCGAAGCGGCGATCGCCTCGACGTAACCCGGTTTGGCACGGCCGATGTGCCGTCGCCGCAGCAAATAGATCATTGCCGGCACGCTGCGCGCGCCGTGGCGCACGGGCAGGAAGCGGACCTCGTAAAGACCTTTGTCGCGCCACTCGAAGGCGTGCAGGATGGCGATGTCACGCAACGTAAGATGCCACAGGATGCCGTGCACCGCTGCGCCCGGAAACGGCGCAACCGATCCCCAGCCGTCACGGCCTACGAAAAAACGATAGCCGGGCAAGCATGACGGCCCGACGGGACGCGCGCCCGGGCAGCGGCGCGTCATCGCCACGCAATCCATATTGGCGCCGTACGCAAAATAGGGCGTCATGCCCCGGCTTTAGCAGACGCCGCAGCAGCCGTCAGGGCTTCTCGCTCGTGCGGCCGCGGCGCGCCTTCGCCAGATCGTCGATTTGCCGCTCGTAGTCACCGGGCGTGAAGTCCTCGACCGGCTCGTCGTGAATCGGA
The DNA here is from genome assembly GCA_025929185.1 of Pseudolabrys sp. Classification (GTDB taxonomy): domain Bacteria; phylum Pseudomonadota; class Alphaproteobacteria; order Rhizobiales; family Xanthobacteraceae; genus Pseudolabrys. The sequence goes on along the minus strand of JAICMO010000105.1, from coordinate 1,964 downwards.
TGCTCCTCGACGCCGCCATCCGGCGGCGGGCTTCGACCCGCAATGTGGACGTCTTCATCGGTTTCCGGCAAAGGATCGGGCGGTGTTTCGCGCTGATCGTTGCGGCGGAGATCGCTCGGCGGTTCGTCGCTGCTGCGCGGAACTCCGCGGCGCGGCCGTTTCGATTTCGGCAACATGATGGCCTCCTTCATTCGGCAAAGCCAACGCGGGGGTGATGCGCCGGTTCCTACGAGCCCACGACGTTGCCGCCGTTCGGATGCAGTACCTGGCCGCTGATGTATGAGGCATCCTCGCTAGCGAGAAACACGTAACAAGGCGCAACTTCGTTCGGCTCGCCCGGCCGCTGCATCGGTGCGGAGGCGCCATGCTTCGAGACATGCTTGGCATCGAATGACGCCGGAATGAGTGGTGTCCAGATCGGCCCCGGCGCAACCGCGTTGACGCGAATCCCATCTTTGGTGAGCGCTTCGGACAATGAGCGCGTGAAGGCGACGATGGCACCCTTGGTGGCCGAATAAGCGAGCAAGGTCTTGTGGCCTTGGTAGGCGGTGATCGACGTGGTGTTGATGATCGACGAACCTTTCTTCATGTGCCTGAGCGCGTGCTTGGCCATGAAGAAGAAGCTGAAGATGTTGGTGCGGAAGGTGCGCTCGATCTGCGCGGCGTCGATCTCGCGCGGATCGTCGGTTTCGTGCTGCTCGCCGGCGTTGTTCACGAGAATATCGATGCGACCGTATTGCTCCATCACCGCCTCGATGACCGCTTCGCAAAAGTCCTCTTCGCCGACGTCACCGGAGAGCACGACCGCCTCGCTGCCTTCGCGCCTGACCAAATCGCGCGTGGCGTTCGCATCCTTATGCTCGTCGAGATAGACGATCGCGACCTTGGCGCCCTCGCGTGCCATTGCGACGGCGACGGCGCGGCCGATGCCGCTGTCGCCGCCGGTCACGATCGCCACCCTGTCCTTGAGCTTACCGACGCCGGGGTATTTCGGCATGAACTGCGGCTGCGGCCGCATCTCGCTCTCGCGGCCCGGCTGACGATTCTGCTGTTGCACAGGTTCCGTTTGGACGGACATGGAACTCGCCTCTCAAACCACTGGAATGTTTGAGAGCGAACGCTTTGGCTGCACGGTCCGTTCCTGTCAGGCAAACTCCAGAATGACCGAATCCACAGCGAGGCTGTCCCCCTTCTTTGCGTGGATTTTTTTCACTCTTCCGTCGATCTCCGCCCGCAACACGTTTTCCATCTTCATGGCTTCGACCACAGCGACGGTTTCGCCTGCTTTGACATCCTGACCTTCCTTGACGGCGATCGACACAACCAGCCCCGGCATCGGGCAACGCACCTGCTTGCCACTGTCCGCGACCTTCGGCGGCGGCATCAGCCGGGCATACATCGCCTCCTGCTCCGTGTAGACGTAGGCCGTCGTCTCGACGCCGCGATAAGATAGCGCAAAGCCGTTCGGGATATTCCGCGCCTGCACCGACGTCGGCGTGCCATCAACGGTCCCCGACCAGAGCGGCTCGCCCGGCTTCCAATCCGAATGCAGCCGGCGCGGCTTTTTGCCGTCGAACTGCACTTCGATGAGGCCACCGTTGCGTCCCACCTGAAGCCTCAGTTCGTTCTCGCCGAGCCGCACAAGCCGCCTGCTTTCGCGGGTCACTATGCGGCCATTCATCTGCCCGGAAATGCGGCGCTTGCGTTCCCCCAATACGTGATCGATCGCCGCGGCGACCGCCGCGAGCACTTCCGCGCGGTCGCCTTCCGGCACCGTCGGATGAACGCCATCCGGAAATTCCTCGGCGATGAAGCCCGTGGAAAGCTTGCCCGCGCGCCAGCGCGCGTTCGCCATGACGGCGGCGAGAAACGGAATGTTGTGGCGGATGCCGTCAATGACAAAGGCATCAAGTGCATCGGCTTGCGCGTCGATCGCCTGCGCGCGCGTCGGCGCGTGGGTGACG
>JAICMO010000274.1 GCA_025929185.1 Pseudolabrys sp. | reverse complement strand
GTATCGTCCCGGCCATGCGTGGCGAAGCATCGCGCGAGCCGGGACCCATACTCCGCAGCGTATCGGATAACGCACCGCGTATGGGTTCCCGCTTGCGCGGGGACGACAGCAAAACTCACGCCTGCGAGATGAACTTCACGTTCGTATATGCCTGCAAGCCCTCGATGCCGCCTTCGGAGCCGTAACCGGACTCCTTGACGCCGCCGAACGGCGTCTCCGGCGTCGACACCGCGACGCTGTTGACGCCGACCATGCCTGACTGGATCGCGTCGCCGATCGCCGCCGCAGTCTTTTCCGAGGTTGTAAACGCATAGGCGGCAAGACCGAATTGCAACGAGTTGGCGCGCTCGACCACCTCGTCGAACGTTTTGAAGGTGACGATCGGCGCCACCGGCCCGAACGGCTCTTCGGTCATGATCTTGGAGTCATCCGGCACGTCGGTAATCACGGTGGGCTCGTAGAAGAAGCCCTGATTTCCATGCCTGTTACCGCCCATGGCAACCTTGCCGCCGCGGCTCTTGGCATCGTTGACAAACGACTCCATCGCATCGAGCCGGCGCGGATTGGCGAGCGGCCCCATCGTGTTCCCTTTCTCCAGCCCGTCGCCGAGCTTGATGCTCCTGGCATACTCGGTGAAGCGCGCGACGAACTTGCTGTAATTCTTCTCGTGCACGTAGAAGCGCGTCGGCGAGATGCAGACCTGGCCCGAGTTGCGGTATTTGAACGCGGCGATCGTATCCGCAACCTTCTCAGGATCGGCGTCTTCGAACACGACGACCGGCGAGTGGCCGCCCAATTCCATGGTCGCCTTCTTCATGCCTTTGGCGGCAAGTTGGGCGAGATGCTTGCCGACCGGCACCGAGCCGGTGAAGGAAACCTTCTTTACGGATTTCTTCGGGATGAGGTGCTCGGAGACTTCCGCCGGCACGCCGAATACGAGATTGAGCACGCCGGCAGGCAGCCCCGCGTCGGCGAAGCACTTCACCAATTCCACAGCGCCGCCCGGCGTTTCCTCCGACGCCTTGATGATGATCGAGCAACCGGCCGCGAGCGCGCCCGCGATCTTGCGCACCGGCGTCAGCGTCGGGAAATTCCACGGCGTGAACGCCGCGACGACCCCGACCGGCTCCTGGATGACGAGCTGACGTACGCCCTTCTGCCGGCCCGGCACGATGCGGCCATAGGTGCGGCGACCTTCCTCGGCATACCAATCGATAATGTCGGCGCTGGTTAGCACTTCCGCGCGCGACTCGACATAGACCTTGCCCTGCTCCTGCGTTTGCACCTTGGCAATGTGGTCGTAACGCTCGCGCAAGAGATCGGCCGCCTTGCGCATGATCTTGGAGCGGTCGTAGGCGGAAGTTTCGCGCCAGAGCTTGAAACCCTTTTCGGCGGCGGCGAGCGCGGCGTCGAGATCGGCTTTGCTCGCGTGCGGCAGATGCGCCAGCGTCTTGCCCGTCGCCGGGTTGATGACATCCTCGCCCTTGCGGCCCTCGCCGTTGAGCCACTGACCGTCGATATAAAGTGCAAGCTGCGTGTACATACTCGACCTCACAAAATTAGGATTTTCAGCGCTGTTATCACACGCATTAGCATTTTAGAGCGCGAGCGACCACCCGTTCAGTTCGGGTCCCGGATTTAAACGTTTGTCATGGCCGGGCTTGTCCCGGCCATCCCGTTCAGGAAGGCAAGAAACTGCCTCCATAAGCGGGATCACCGGGACACGCGCTTCGCGCGGCCCGGTGATGACAATAGAGAATTTCTCGCGCCCGAGGTCGAGCTACGCCCCCAGGTACGCGCCGCCGTTGACGTGAATGGCCTGCCCGGTGATGAAGCGTGCGCCGGGGCCGACGAGGAAGCGTACGGTCGCGCCGATGTCGTTCGGATCGCCGCGCGCGCCGGTGATCGTACCGTGCGTCAAATGATGCGCGGGGTTCTGCGAGGTAGCAGGCCGCGTGGTGTTGACCGCGCCCGGTACGATGCAGTTCACCGTGATCTTGTCCGCCGCCAGATCGTGCGCCAGCGCGCGGGTAAAACCGATCAGGCCGGCCTTCGCCGTGATGACGTGAGCGCGGTCGCGCGCGCCGCGGTGCGCGCTCATGCCGCCGAAATTGACGATCGCGCCGGCGCCGCTTTTCT
>JAICMO010000091.1 GCA_025929185.1 Pseudolabrys sp. | reverse complement strand
GCTCCAGCGCGCGCGCGAAGCGGCGGCAAATGCCGACCGGCTCTATCCGCAACTGCTTCCATCGGAAGGCACCTGCACGATCGGCGGCAATCTTTCGACCAACGCCGGCGGCATCGCGGCCATCGCGCACGGCGTCGCGCGGTCGCACGCGCTCGGTCTCGAAGTCGTCCTCGCCGACGGCCGCGTGCTCAACAATCTCAACAAGCTCAAGAAAGACAACACCGGCTACGACCTGAAGAATTTGTTCATCGGCGCCGAAGGAACGCTCGGCATCATCACCGCCGCCGTGCTCCGCCTCGTGCCGCGTCCGCGCTCGGTGGAGACGGCTTACGCGGCGGTGCCGGGGCCGCGAGCCGCGATCGACCTGCTCAAGCTCGCGGAGGAACGCACCGGCGGAAACGTAACAAGCTTCGAGATCATGGGCCGGCTCGGCATCGACGCCGTGCTCAAGCATGTTTCAGGCACGCGCGATCCGCTCTCGCAGCCTTATGAATGGTATGCGCTCATCGAGCTCTCGTCGCAGGAAACCGAAGGCCTGCGCACCACGATGGAAGAGTTGCTCGCGGCGGGAATGGAAAAAGGCCTCGTCATCGATGCGACAATTGCCGACAGCCTCGAGCAGCGCAAGGCGTTCTGGCAAATCCGTGAGTTGTTCGGCGAGGTGCAGCGGCTGATGGGCGCTTCGATCAAGCACGATATCTCCGTGCCGATCGCGGCAATCCCTGCTTTCATCGAGGAAGCGAACGCGGCCGTGGTCAAGCTCATCCCCGGAAGCATCCCGATGCCGTTCGGCCACGCGGGCGACGGCAACATCCACTACAACGTCAATCAGCCGCCGGGCGCCGACAGAAAAGAATTCCTCACCCGCTGGGATGACGTCAACGCCGTGGTGTTCGATGTCGTGATGAAATACGGCGGCTCCATTTCCGCGGAGCATGGCATCGGTGTCATGAAGCGCGACGAGCTGCCGAGGTATAAGGACAAGACCGCGATCGAAGTGATGCGTGCGATCAAGCGCACGCTCGATCCCAACAACATCCTCAATCCCGGCAAAGTTCTCTGACGCGATATGGCCGACGTTCAACGCATTCCGGTCGCCATTGTCGGCGGCGGGCCGGTCGGGCTGATGCTCGCATTGTTTCTGGACATGCACGGCGTGCGCTCGGTCGTGTTCAACACGGACGAGACGACGCGCTGGCATCCGAAAGGCAGCACCGAAGGCTCCCGCACCATGGAGCACTTCCGGCGCATCGGTCTTGCCGCAAAAATCCGCGCCGCCGGCTTGCCCTCCGACCATGCGACGGATGTCGCCTACTTCACGCGCTTCGGCGGCATCGAGCTCGCGCGGCTGCCGATGCCATCGGCCGATGGGGTCGCTGCGCAGGTCGCTGCGGCGCCGAAAACAGATCAGGTGCCGGAGCCGATCCATCGCGCCAATCAGATGTACGTCGATCGTATCCTGCTGGAGCACGCGCGCACGCGATCGAACATCGCCTTGCGCTTCAGCTGGCATGTGGAATCGTTCGAACAGGATGCCGGCGGCGTCGATGCCGTTGCTGTGGACGCATCGCAGAGCCAACGTGAGACGTGGCGCGCGCAATATCTTGTCGGCTGCGACGGTGGCCGCAGCTTCGTCCGCCGCAGCCTCGGCATCAAATTTTCAGGCGAAGCCGGCTTAGAGCAGCGCTACTTCGGCGGCCGTACCTTTTCGACCTATCTGCGCTCTCCCGCGCTTCATCGTGACTTCCTCCAGAAGCGCCGCGCCTGGCAATATTGGGCCGTCAATCCCGAAATTCGTTCGACCCTCATTGCCGTCAACGGAACGGACGAATTCCTGCTGCGGACGCGCGCCAGCGGTCCCGATCAGCCGCCGGGGGATTCCGTCGTCGCCGATGCGCTGCGCCGCTGCACCGGCGCCGAAGTCGCCGCCGAGATCATCGCGCACGAGCCGTGGACCGCCGGCGTCGCGCTGGTGGCCGAGCGCTTCGCCGACCGGCGCGTGCTGCTCGCCGGCGATGCGGTGCACCTGTTCACGCCGACCGGCGGCTTCGGCATGAACACGGGCATCGACGATGCTTCGAATCTCGCCTGGAAGCTCGCCGCTGTGCTGCAAGGCTGGGGAGGCCCCGCCCTGCTCGCCTCCTATGAGATCGAGCGCATGCCGATTGCGACCCGCAATACCGATGCCGCGCGCAAGCTCGCGGTGAACATCGGCGACACCGACATCGAGCCGGAAATCGAAGACTCCTCCCCTGCCGGAGAAAAGGCACGCGATGCCGCGCGCGCGATGCTTTCGACTTTCGCCGAGCAATTCGCCTCCATCGGCGTGCAGCTTGGCACCCGCTACGACGGCTCGCCCCTTGTCGACAGCGATGCGGCCGCGCCCGCCGACAGTCTCGTCGCATATACCCCGACGAGTATTCCCGGCGGCCGCACGCCGCATGTGTGGCTCGACGAGGGTCGAAAGATCGGCAGCTCGCTTTACGACCGGATGGGCGCAGGTTTTACACTGCTGCGGCTGGGCCGCACCACGGGCGCCGACATTGTCGCCGCGGCAAAAGAGGCTCGCGTTCCGCTGGCGGTCCTCGATATAGCGGACGCCGATGCGCGCGATCTTTACGAGCGTGACCTTATTCTCATCCGCCCGGATCAGTACGTCGCGTGGCGCGGTAATAAACCGCCCGCGGATGCGAACCGATTATTGATGCAGGTAACGGGCAACATCCGCTAGCTCGCGCGAATCGCGCTAACCTTCGCTCCTTACGTGGTGCCAGCGACATGGAGGCCCGGGTACGTCGATATAGTCCGATGTGCTGGGTCAGTAGATCCGGAGGCGACGCATGCCGAACCCGCGTAGTACCGCCACGATCGGAGGACATCCCGTTCACCCGATCGTGGTCCCGTTTCCGATTGCCTTTTTTGCGGCAACTTTCATTTGCGACCTGATATTTTGGGCTACGAGCAACGAGACGTGCGTTTCCGCGTCGGTCTGGCTGCTCGGCTGCGGCCTCATCATGGCGGCGCTCGCCGCCGCGCTCGGTTTCATCGATTTCACCGGCGACGTTCAGGTTCGCGATCTCGCCGACGTGTGGTTACACGCCGGCGGCAATGTCGCGGCGGTGCTGATCGAGGCCTACAACTGGTATTCGCGCTACCAATATGGCGCGGCGGCCATCGTGCCGACCGGATTGCTTCTGTCGCTGCTGGTTCTGCTGGTGTTGCTGTTTACGGGCTGGAAGGGGTGGCAATTGGTCAACCGACATCGCGTCGGGGTGGCTGATGAAGTTCCCGCCGAATAGCTCGGCGCGATCTCAGAAGAGCGACGCCTGCCGATCGTCTGTTTTCGTTTTGCGCTCCGCCTTTTGCGTGACTGGGCGGGATGGCGTTACGTCCGGCAATTCCGACGCCGGTGCAATCAGCGACGGATCGTCATTTGCGACGCGGTTCACTGCCGATCCAACCTCAAAGGCCTCGAGCAAAGACTCGGGCGCCGCCGCAATCAGCGCCGCAGCCGTCCGGGCGTCAACGTCGGTCGTGTTCAACCACAGGTCGAAAGCATCGGGAGGAACGATTACCGGCATGCGGCGATGAATCCCTGCAAGCGTTCGGTTTGCCGCGGTGGTGACAATCGCGGCTGTTTCCATCTCCTCACCGTTCGGGCCCGTCCACGTTTCCCATAAGCCCGCGAAGGCAAGAGGCTCGCCCGACCTTGGCCGCACGAAAAACGCTCGCTTGCGATCGCCGGCATTCTGCCACTCGTAAAAGCCGTCCGCCGGAATGAGGCAACGCCGACGCCGCATGGCATTACGGAAGGCGGACTTGTCGAGCACCGACTCCCCCCTCGCATTGATCACCAGCGAGAACGTCTTCGGATCCGTCACCCACGCAGGCAGCAATCCCCAGCGCACCAGGGCGAAGCGCCGCCTGCCGTCCACCAGCCGCACGATCGCGATCGGCTGCGTCGGCGCCACATTGTAGCGCGGCGGAAAATTGGGCCGCTCCTCATAGTGGAAAAGATTCCGGAAAACTTCCGGCGCCGATGTGAGCACGTAGCGGCCGCACATGTCCTGCCTCGAACGTTAATGACGCCTTAACCATACCGCATGACACTGCAATCAAGTACATTTCGGGCGCCGCAGGGCTTGCATGCGATATCAGGACAGTGCCGAGCCCGCGCAAGCGGCGGAGGACCCCTGGGGCGAGGCTAATGACAGCACAGGCGCCGGCATCGGCAGCAACATCAATGCCGCGACCGGCCTGTCGACCGATTACCTCAATCACTTCAATGAAGCGATCATGCTCTTGGAGATGTTCACCAGTTTTCCCGATTGCCTAGAGGATATTCTGGCTTGGCGTCCGATGACCTACTCCGAGCACTTCGCCGCATCACGATTTAAGGATCGCGCGGTTGCGATCGCTGCATACGATGCGGCGGATACGTCCTTGCGCAGCACGCTCGACATGCTGGCCGACACGATGAATGCCGTGCTCGATACCGCCCGCGCCGCCATGAGCGCGGATCTGCCGCCGGAAGCCGCCGCGACCCTGGCTTCGCGCACCGCCGCGGCCCTCAAGCCGCTGGTCGCCCGCGCCGGCGCCGTCATCAATGGCGAGAAATACTCCGGCGAGCCGGAAGTGCCGCAAGCCGCGGTGGACCTACTGTTCGACCGTTGACGCACGTGGCCGATGTCCGAGCCTTTCCCGATCGTCCCTTCCTCGCCGTCAGCGCTGCTGTCATCCGGGAGGGCAAGGTGCTTGTCGCCCGACGGGCGCGGCCGCCGGCGCAGAACCTTTTCACCTTGCCCGGCGGCGTAGTCGAAGCCGGCGAGACGCTGATCGAGGCGGTTACGCGCGAAGTTCGCGAGGAGACGACGCTCGCGATCGAACCAGTCGCGCTTGCAGGTCACCGCGAAGCCATTGTCCGCGCGGACGACGGACGCATTGAGCGTCACTTTGTTATTTTATGTTTCGCCGCGCGTTGGCTGTCCGGCGAAGCCAAGCCGAACGAGGAGCTTGCAGAATTGCGATGGTTCTTACCGTCGGAGCTTGTTGGCTTGAAAACGACCGAAGGACTGGCTGACATCGTCGCGGCGGCGTTCGAGAGGGTGGCGGAGACCGCCAGATAGCATCTTGCGGTTGCCATGAGCGCGGTCCATATCGTCGGCAGGCTTTATCCGATGCTGAAACGCCTCGTCACGATCACCGCCGTCCTGCTCTGCCTTGGCGCCGTGCCCGGGCGCGCCGCGGAAGGCGGGCCGGCCCCTTACGATGCCGATCTCCAGCGGCTCGCGGAAATTCTCGGCGCCTTGCAGTATTTGCGCGCGGTCTGCGGATCGAACGAAGGCCAGAAATGGCGCAATGAGATGCAGGCGTTGATCGACGCCGAAGCGCCAAGCGGCGATCGACGGCGCAAGATCGTCACGAGCTACAATCGCGGCTACCGGGGCTTCGAGCAGACCTATCGCACTTGCACGCCTGCCGCCGACATCGCGATCCGCCGCTATCTCGACGAGGGCGCGAAGATCGCCCGCGAAATCACCGCCCGGTACGCCAATTAATCCCCGCTGTTATTAACCTTTCTGCGATGTGCGTCTTCGTATGCCGGCGGCGCATGCTAACGTCCGACTCGACGGGGTGGGCGCTGCAAGCGGCAGCGCCTTTTGTTGAAAGCGGCGATGAAAATTCTGGGGACTACGATTTTCCCGCGCGAGCCGGTGGCCGACAGCGAGCAGAAGCGCGTTGCGCTCGGCTATTTGCACGAAGCCTGGGCCGAAGCGCGGCTGGACGGGATTGACGGCGACTGCCTCGCGCAGGCCTGCCTGTTTGCTGCTTTCGCGGAACTGGTTGCGACCTATGGCGAAGAGGCCGCGGCGGAATTCGCCGAGCGGCTTGGCGCACGCATCCGCAACGGCGAGTTTTCGGTCGAGCAGAGCCGCCAATAATCTTCCATGTCGCGCGTGTAGCCCAGGGCTTCCCAAGCGTTCTCGCATCCCTTTAAAGGTTGCAGCCGAAGCGAGAGCGCTTACGTTTGAGCGCAGGTTCTGGCAAAAGAATTCGGCATGCGAGCAGCACCCCTCCCCGACCGTGGCGTGGTGAAAGTCGTCGGCGACGATGCCCGGCGGTTTCTCAACGGCCTTGCCACCAACGACATCGGCAAGGTGACGCCGGCCGCGCCGCGCTTTGCCGCGCTGTTAACGCCGCAAGGAAAGATCGTCGTCGATTTCATCGTGGCCGAAGTCGACCCCGCGGATGGCGGGGGCTTCTTTCTGGATTGCCCGCGCCCGCTTGCCTCCACGCTTGTGGAGAAGCTCAACTTCTACAAGCTCCGCGCCAAGGTGCTGATCGAGGACCTCTCGGAAGTTCTCGGCGTCATGGCGCTTTGGGACGGTATTGCAACGAGCGAATATGGTTTGAGTTATGCCGATCCGCGCCTTGCTTCCCTGGGCGCGCGCGTGATGCTGCCGCCGCATCTGGTGAGGGAAGCCGCCGATGACATCGGCGCGAAGCTCGTCGATCGCGATGCTTATGAAGCGCATCGCATCGCGCTCGGCATTCCGCGCGGCGGCCTCGACTTCAATTACGGTGACACGTTTCCGCACGAAGCCGACATGGATCAGCTTGCCGGCGTCGATTTCGAAAAGGGCTGTTACGTCGGACAGGAAGTCGTTTCACGCGTCGAGCACCGCAATAGCGCGCGCAGCCGCGTAATTCCCGTGACATACGAGGATGGCGCGCCGACGGCCGGTTTGGCCGTGATGGCGGGCGAGAAGCAGATCGGAACGTTCGGCTCTGCCGCCGCCGGCCGCGGACTCGCGTTGCTGCGGCTTGACCGCGTCGAGGATGCGCTCGCGGAGGATACGCCGCTTGTCGCGGGCGGAATCAGAGTCCGTCCGGTCAAGCCCGACTGGGCGCGCTTTGCGTGGCCCGGCGAAGCGAAGGCGGCCGAATGAGTAGCGCCGTCCTTCACCCCGACAAGCTGCACCGCTGTCCTTGGCCGAAAGAGGATCCGCTCTACGTCGCTTATCACGACGAGGAATGGGGCGTTCCGGAATACGACGACCGCGCGCTTTACGAGAAGCTGGTGCTCGACGGATTCCAGGCCGGCTTGTCGTGGATTACGATCCTGCGCAAACGGGAAAATTTCCGCCGGGCCTTCAACGGATTCGATCCGGAGAAGATCGCACGCTATCCGAAACGCAAGATCGAATCGCTGATGAATGATGTTGGCATCGTGCGCAACCGCGCGAAGATCGAAGGCGCGGTGCTGTCGGCGCGAAGCTGGCTTGACGTTATGGAAAAAGGTCCCGGATTTTCAAGGTTGCTGTGGGATTATCTCGACGGGAGGCCGAAGACAAACCGCTTCCGATCGACCAAGGAGGTCCCGGCGGAAACCGACCTTTCGCGCAAAATTTCCAAGGAGCTCGCGACCCGCGGCTTCAAGTTCGTCGGCCCCACAATTGTTTATGCCTTCATGCAGGCGGTCGGCATGGTCAACGACCATCTGATCAAATGTCACCGGCATGCCGAATGCATAAAGCTCGTCCGACATAAATGATCGCCGCGCGCGCAGAGAAGCCTGTGAAGAAGGGCGCCCCGCGTGCCTGGCAACGCATGTTGTCGGGACGCCGTCTCGATCTGCTCGACCCGTCTCCGCTCGATGTCGAGATGGAGGACATTGCGCACGGGCTGGCGCGCGTGGCCCGCTGGAACGGACAGACCAAGGGCGCCCACATTTTCTCGGTCGCGCAGCACGCGCTTTTGGTCGAGGCGATCGCGCGCATCAAGGTGCCGCGGCTCGATGCGGCTGCGCGGCTTGCCGTGCTGCTACACGATGCTCCGGAGTACGTCATCGGCGACATGATCTCGCCGTTCAAGGCCGTCATCGGCGACAGCTACAAATCCGTCGAAGCGCGGTTGCTCTCGGCAATCCATCTCCGCTTCGGTTTGTCGCCAAAGCTCCCGGACATGCTGAGAAACCTGATTAAGGCCGCCGATCAAGGCGCCGCCTTCCTCGAGGCGACTCGGCTTGCCGGGTTCGAGACCGCCGAGGCGCGCCGTTTTTTCGGCCGTCCGCCGCGGATCTCACTGACGCTCGAGCGTGACTACCTGACCCCTTGGCCGGCAGGGACCGCGGAAGCTCGTTTCCTCGAGCGCTTCGCCAAGCTCGCGCGACATTAACTTTGCGCCTTACCGAGCCCCTTGTCGTTGATATCTCGTTTCGCGCCGACTATTGAATAGCCATGATCCACGTTTGCTCGCTCGCGCGCCTGCATGAGACAGTCGACCGTACCGGGGCGCGGCATGTGATTACCTGTCTGCGCCATTCCGATGAGGCGCGGCTCGAAGGTAGGATCGCCCGCGAAAATCACCTCATCCTCAACATGGACGATATCGCTCTTCCGCTCGACGGCTACACTGCGCCGGGAGACGAACATGTCACGCGCCTGATCGAATTCGTGACCGGATGGGACCGCAAGAGCCCGCTGGTGGTGCATTGCTTTGCCGGCATCAGCCGCTCATCAGCCAGCGCCTACGTCGCAGCATGTGCGCTCAATCCACGCCGCGACGAGATGCAGATCGCCTGGGAGTTGCGGCGCGCTTCGCGCACGGCAATGCCGAACGTCCGGATCGTGTCGCTCGCCGATCATCTGCTCAAGCGCGACGGCCGCATGGTCCGCGCGGTCAATGCCATTGGGCCCGGCCTTGCTGCAACGGAAGGCGAGCCGTTCCTGCTCAATCTCGACTGAATATTCGCTTGACGCGCTGCTATTCGCTGTCGGCGGTCAGCGAGGGCCTTAACGCGACGGGAGCGGCGGGCTCGCTGCGGGCGCCGGTGTGTTCACCCTGGCGCGCCGCGCGTTCCGCGTGATGGCGCGAACTGTGCGTGAGCGCGACGCGTCCGTGATGGCGGGTGAAATTGCAGTAGGCGAAGCCGAGCCCCGAAATCGCTCCACGGAAGCTATTGTTGTCGATCCGCGTGAGACTAAAGCACGGGTCGATCGGCAATCCGCGCAACGATGCGCAAACGTAGCCGCCTTTGACGCGCAAGGTGTTGGCGGGGAGCATCGCATAATGCACCTGCCCGGCACCCTGGAATTGGATCGAGCCCACGACGGAGCCATCGGCGTAAACACGGCCCGTGCCTCGCGTTCCTTCAAAGCAGGTGTAGTCGAACATCTTGCCGATGACGAAATGGCGCGCCTCGTCCGCGGTCATTTCGCCGGCAATTGCCGGAACGACGGCCAGCAGGCCGATCGAGATCATTATCCCACGCAACATCCACGAGCTCCGGCTCACGCGACGCAACAGGCCTTCGGACCATCATTCTAGCCGATAATGCCTGCCTTTCGTCGCCAAATCCTGAAGAGGTTTACCCTATCTTGACCACGATCCGGCCGCGGATTTCGCCTGCCAGGATGCGCGGCGCAGCCTCAAATATGTCGGCCAGCGCTATTTCGGTGGTAATGGCGGCAAGCTTTTGGCGGTCAAGATCGGATTCCAGCCTTTTCCACGCTTCTCGCCGCCGTTCGATCGGGCACATGACGGAATCGATGCCGTAAAGACACACCCCCCGCAAAATGAACGGGGCAACGGTGGCCGGCAGATCCATGCCACCCGCCAGTCCGCACGCGGCGACCGCCCCGCCGTAGCGGGTCATCGAAAGCAGGTTGGCCAAAGTTGTTGACCCGACCGCATCGATCCCCCCGGCCCACCGCTCCTTTGCGAGCGATTTTGGTGGGCCGGTCAGTTCATTTCGCTCGACGATTTCAGCCGCGCCCAAATTCCTGAGATATGCGGACTCTTGCGGCCGGCCGGTGACGGCGCTGACGGAGAACCCCAGCTTTGCGAGCAGCGCGATCGCCACCGAACCCACGCCGCCGGCCGCGCCCGTCACGACAACAGGACCGCGGTCCGGCTTCACGCCGTGCCGCTCCAACGCCATCACCGCCAGCATCGCCGTGTAGCCGGCGGTGCCGATCGCCATGGCTTCGCGAGCGCTCATACTCGCCGGCAGCGGCACCAGCCAGTCGCCTTTGACTCGTGCCTTGGCGCCGTAGGCGCCGAGATGAGTCTCTCCGCAGCCCCAACCGTTGAGCACGACCTTGTTGCCCGGTTTCCATGCCGGATGGCCGGAAGCTTCGACCGTGCCGGCGAAGTCGATCCCGGCGATCATCGGGAAGCGGCGCACGACCGGCGCTTTTCCGGTGATCGCAAGCCCGTCTTTGTAATTCAGCGTGGAATACTCGACACGGACGGTGACATCGCCGTCCATTAAATTGTTTTCGTCGAAATCGGTCAGCGACGCCTTGGTGCCGCCGTCGGATTTTTCGATAACGACTGCTTTGAAACTCGCCACGCGCGCCTCGCTTCACATATCTTCAGGCTATTTGTGGCGCGCCGACGAAATCCGCGCAAGCGCTTTACGCCGCGGCCGCGGTAGGCCGCAACACCGGCTTCTCGACGATCGGCAAATTGATGACCGCGGACAGGACGCCGAAGAACACCGACAGCCACCAGACCGGGTTGTAGGAACCGAAGTAGTCGAACGCGAGGCCTCCGAGCCAGACGCCCAAGAATCCGCCGATCTGGTGGCTGAGAAACGCGAAGCCGAACAGCATCGTGAGCCAGCGCGTGCCGAACATCACCGCCACCAAGCCGGAGGTCGGCGGCACGGTGGAAAGCCAAAGAAATCCGGTGACGGCGCCATAGATCAGCGTTGTGACCGCATTTGCCGGAAGGAGGACAAAAGCCGCGATTGAAAGCGCACGGCTGAAATAGATGATCGAGAGGATGTAGCGCTTCGGCATCCTGCCACCGAGGTAGCCGGAGGTGACCGAGCCGACGATGTTGAACAGACCGATCACCGCCAACGTCCAACCGCCGACTTCCGCCGATAAGCCGCGATCAAGCAGATAAGAGGGCAGATGCACCGTCGTGAAAGCGAGTTGGAAGCCGCAGGTGAAGAAGCCGAGCACGAGCAAGACGTAACTCCGATGGCCGAAAGCTTCGACCAAGGCTTGTCGCGCGGATTGTTGCGCAGCCGGCCCGGCCGAAACGCTTGCCGATTTGCGCGGCGCCATCAGCACGACCGACAACGGCACAATGAGCAGCATCACGCCGGCGAAAATCATCAGCGCAGACTGCCAGCCGAATCGATCGATCAGCGCAACTGCGAGGGGCGAAAAAAGGAATTGGCCGAACGATCCCGCGGCGGTGCCAAACCCAAAAGCCGTCGATCGCCAATTCTCGGGCACGAGCTGACCGAATGCGCCGACGACGATCGCGAAGGCGCAGCCCGAGAGGCCGAAGCCGATCAGTACGCCCGCCGAGAGCGTCAGCGCGGAAGGCGTCGTCGAATAGGCCATGATGTAGAGACCGGCGGCATAAAGTATTGCGCCGAGGCTCAGCACGCGCGGCGCGCCGTAGCGATCGGCGATCGCGCCGGCGAACGGCTGGCCGATGCCCCACAACAGGTTCTGGATGGCGAGCGAAAACGCGAACACGTCGCGGCCCCAATGATTGGCCTGCGAAAGCGGCGTCAGGAAAAAGCCGAGCGACGAGCGCGGGCCGAAACTGATCATCGAAATCAGGCATCCGCAAACAACGATCAATACCGGTGTGCGCCAGCCCAAACCCATTGCAGCTCGATCAGTCACCCTTTGCACGGTCATGGCGGCGTCCCCGGCCGATATCGGCCATTTGAATTGGAATGGCGCGCCCACAACAGGCGCGAAAGCGGCGCACAATATCGGTTTCGCGCGCCGCCTGAAAACGAATATTCGTGATCCCGCCCATTTGAGCGCTGCATGGTTTGCGCACGGCCGGAAGCTATTCCATTTCCAGGCGTTTAGCTTCCTCGGCCGTGAGCTTGGGATTGCCCCAATGCGGCTCATCGGACCCGTCGCCCCATGCGCGGGGACGATAGAAGGTATGCACGCCGAGCCGGTACATCCGCTTCATCTCCGCCACCCAACTCGGGTGCACCCAGTAGGCATGATAGTGCGTCGACTTCGCGACCTCCGGCATCCACAGCTTGCCGTCGAGCATGTCCGCGGCGATGCGCTTTGCGCGCTCCCATGCCTCAGGCTCGGTGACGATGTCGGGAATGCCGTCGCAGGCGAATGTGAACTGGCACGCCAGGTGCCGGTTGGCGTTTTGATAAACGACGCCGCACACGTCATTTGGATAGAAACCGGAAAACACGCGGTTCATTACCACTTGAGCGACAGCGATCTGGCCGCGCACGGGCTCGCCGCGCGCTTCGAAATAAACAGCATTGGCGAGACACTTCTCGGCGTTTGCGCGCGTTTTGCCGGAGAGATGCAAGCGCTCGGCCGGCGACAAAGGCCGCTTGTCCAGGCCGGTGACCTCGCCCTTGTTCGCGACCGATTCGCCCCCTGCTGTGTCGTCGCCCTGTTGCGGCTTGAGCGCCGACAGTTTGACGTCCGTATCGCCCGAGTCCGGTCCGACAATGACGGGCGCTTCTCCCGCCCGCCACGGCGCTATCGCTTCGTGCAACGAACTTATGGGATCGACACCGAAATAAAGCTGCGCGGCGTCGCCGCCTCGCTCGGGCGGCGGCTCGGCTTTCGCCAAATCGCTGGGCGGCATGTCCTTGTAAGGCACGTCGGCGTCGACAGCCGCAGGCGCTTCGATTTGCGGCAGCGGCTCCACTCGCGCGGCACGATCGGCCGTGCCGGGCGTAACGATGAAGTCAAACGGCGCCTTCGCCGCGGCCGGCGGCAATACTTTGATCGGCGGCAAAGGCTCGCGCTTGCGCGGCACTAGCGCGTCGCGCTTGTCCTCGCGATTCACGCTCGGAAATTGCAGCGGCGCGGAGCCGTCGCCGAGCAACTCGGCCCCGATTGAAGTCGTCACATCGTTCGGATCGAAATTCGCCAATGCATAGATCGGCGGGTGTGGAATCGACGTGCCAAGCGGGCGCGGCAGACTGAACATCGCGGCATGAATAGTGCCGAACGGCGATGCGATCATGTGCGCGCGCCACCGCGCCGACGCGGCCGGCTGGCGGACAATGAGAGCACCGAGGTCCTGATAGGCAAGCTGCGTGGGCGGCAGCACGGCGGCGACAGAAGCCAAAGCAAGTGGCACAAGCCCCTGCCGCGTCCACGACAAACTCATGACTACGCCCACACGGCACGCGCACTCGACGTGTCCGCAATCCTCACCAGCCGGGTGACAATGCGGCACGCTTTTTTATGGTCTGATTAACCTTGCGAAGACGTTAATCGGCGCAATCGCGGTGTTGGAAGCGCAATTGGTGCCGTTCTGTGCGGCTATAACCGCGTGCCGAAAGGTCCCGGCACAACCTGGCGGGCGGAAAAGTTAACTCGGTGGCAATGCGATGCGGCCCATATTCCGCGATGTCGGCCAAAATCGCGGATCCGGATATTGCTCCTCCACATTGCATCGGCCGCAGGTAACGTTGTAATGCTCGCGGCGGTGCTCGCAGTGCTGGCGGGCGTGAGTGTGCTTTGCCAGCGGCTCCGCAACCAGAATCGCTGTCTTGCGAACGCGCTCAACAACATGTCGCAGGGGCTCTGCATGTTCGACCGGCAGGGCCGCATTCTCGTCGCCAACAATCGCTATCTCGAGATGTACCGCCTCTCGCCGAAGGTTGTGCGGCGTGGATGCAGCCTGCGCCGGCTGATCGAGCATCGCAAAGAA
The DNA here is from genome assembly GCA_025929185.1 of Pseudolabrys sp. GTDB lineage: Bacteria > Pseudomonadota > Alphaproteobacteria > Rhizobiales > Xanthobacteraceae > Pseudolabrys. Next base: position 769 of record JAICMO010000091.1, on the reverse strand, counting down.
GTCGGCCTGTTCAAGGGCGATGTCGAGCAATATTGCCGCGATATCCTCGACGGCATCGGCAAAGGCGAACAAGCGAGCTTTTACGTCACCGCCGCCGACGGCCGCATCGTGCACGCGCTCAATCACGTCACACCGGGCGGCGGCTGGGTCTCCACCCACGAAGATGTCACCGAGCAGCGGCAAGCGGAGCAGGAGCGCGCGGCGATCCGCGACCAGGAGCAACGCCGCACGATTGTCGACAAGGCGATCAGCTCATTCCGCCCGGCGGCGGAAAAATTGCTGACGAGCGTCGGCAACAGCGCCACCACCATGCGCTCGACGGCAAGCGCGCTGTTCGGCTCGTCCGAGCAGACATCGCAGCGCGCGCAAAGCGCCGTAAACGCGTTTCACGAAGCTTCGGCGAACGTCGAGACCGCCGCCGCCGCGACCGACGAGTTGTCGCGCTCGATTGCGGAGATCAGCCGCCAGCTTACGCACACCAGCAACATCGTCGGGCAAGCGACGGAGGAGGCGCGCGTGACCGACGGCGAGATCACCGGGCTTTCGAACGGGGCGCAAAAGATCGGCGACGTGGTCAAGCTGATCCGCAACATCGCCGGGCAGACAAATCTGCTCGCGCTTAATGCGACCATCGAAGCGGCGCGGGCGGGCGAAGCCGGCAAAGGCTTTGCAGTGGTCGCGTCCGAGGTCAAATCGCTTGCCGTTCAGACCGCGAAAGCCACCGAGGAAATCGCCAACCACATTCTCGGCGTGCAGAGCTCGACGAAGT
>JAICMO010000197.1 GCA_025929185.1 Pseudolabrys sp. | reverse complement strand
GCAGGTGCACCTTCTTGGAATACATCTCGACCGCCTTCGGATCGGAATACATCCAGTCCACCGCTTCGCGGTAAGCCTGCATGAAGCGCATGATGGCGTCGTGCTTGGTCTTCAGCGAATTGAGATTGACGATGAGCGTGCGCACGGTTTGACCGCGCAACGACGGAACATCGCTGCCGTGCGCGACGATGCGGATCTTGCCTTCCTTGATCTCTTTCAACCCAAACGGGGGCGCGGCCCAACCGATATCGACCTGTCCCGACATCACGGCGGTCAGCGTCGGCGCAGGGCTGCCGGTCGCAGTCGGCGTCGCCTTGCAGCCCAGCTCGTTCACGAACGCGACGACGATGTTGTTCGAGCTCGAGCCGTTGGTCGAATAGGCGATGGTGTTCTTCGACGTCGCATCTTTCAGGCTTTTGATCGGCGAATCCGCCTTGACGTACCAGTAAAGGTCGCCGGTGCCGGTAAACATCGGCGCCAGGATGCGCACCGGCGCGCCCTTGGCAAAGGCGCGCATGACGCCGGCGGCTCCCACGCCACCCCCGATGTCCGCCGAACCCGAGATGACCGCCTGGATGGTTTCACCGGCGCCGCGCGTGCCAACATTCTCCAGCACAAGTCCGTGCTTTTTGAAGATGCCGGCATCCTGTCCGAGCGTCGGCGCCTGGTTTTCCCAGTTGTTGATCTGGCCGATCGCGACCTTCAGATGATCCTCGGCAGATGCGGGGCTCGCCGCGAGCGCGAGCGGAACGATGAACCCCAGCGCACAAAGTACGCTCTTGAGACTTCTCATGTCGTGTTCCTCCCTTGCGTGGTCAGCTTTTTCTTTTGGTCTCGCCTTCTGCGGCCATTCAACACCGGACTGTCCCTGCCGGGGAAGCAAATTCTCAGCGCCTCTTGGCCTTCTTTGCGCGAGCCTTAACTTTGGCCGGCCGCCGCACGGCTTTGCTGCTGGAAGCCGGCAAGCCGCCTGCCTTGGCCACGCGCATCGACCAGTATTCCCACGCCCGGACCAACCCGGTCGTCTTGGAGCTGATAACGCTGGCGAGTTCGGTTTCTCCCGGCGAAAGTGGGTCGACTTTGCCGAGCGCCATGGCGCGCACCTGGAAATCGGCATTGCGGCAGGAGAACACCGAACGAAAGACACAGTCGCGCACGCTGGTGCCGGCAACCGTCACGCCGTGCCGCTTCATCAGCACGAGCCAGTTCTTGCCGAGCGCGCGCGCAAGCGACGCGCCCTCCTCCGGTTTCACAACCAGCATGTTGGTGTCGCCGAACTCGTCTTGCTGATCCCAGAACGGCGGCCTGATGCCGCCAACAGCGCCGAGGTGAAAAACCGGCACGTAATCGATACCGGTCGCCAGCAGCGGCATGAAGGCCGGCGCGTGATGATGACAGACCGCCATGACCTCCGGCCGCGCCTTGTAGATTTCCCCGTGGATGACGCGCTCGGAATATTGGGTGTGCTCGGGTGTGCGGACCGCCTGCGAGTCGAGATCGTATTCGATGAAATCGTCCGGCGTGACCAGTTCGGGCGCGCGCGAGCGCGAGAGCAAATAGCGGTTCGGATTTTCCGGGTGCCGCATACTGACATGGCCGAAAGCATCGATGACGCCTTCGTTGGCGACGATACGGTTGGCAAGCGCAAGCTCGCGGCGGGCCTCGTTCAGAGCGTTGGACACTGGCGTTTCCTCTTTGGAAATGTGAATTACGTGTCTCGCATTATAAGACATCGTCCAATTATAAGAGGCATCGCGATCCCGTCACCATGCACGGCGCTTGACAGAATTGGGCCAGTGGGGAGGCTGCTCACATGGCCGGGTCAGCACAAATCGCCGTCCAGGGTGTCAGCCACCTCTATTGCCCGCCGCGCGGCCGTCCCGTGCTGGCGCTGGAAGACGTGTCGCTTGAAGTGAAAAATCGCGAGTTCGTCGCGCTCCTGGGTCCTTCCGGCTGCGGAAAATCGACCTTGCTCTATCTCGTCGGCGGCTTCCTGCCGACCGAGACCGGCGCCATCCTGATCGACGGCAAGCCCGTCGGCGCGCCCGGACCGGACCGCGGCATTGTCTTCCAGCATTTTGCGCTGTTTCCATGGAAAACGGTGCGCGGCAACATTCTGTACGGGCTCGAGCGGCAGGGCATGCCAAAGAACGAGCGCGAAAAGCGCGCGCAGCACTTTATCGAGTTGGTCGGCCTTGCCGGATTTGAGGACAGTTATCCTTCGCAGCTCTCCGGCGGCATGAAGCAGCGCACGGCGATCGCGCGCACGCTCGCCTTCGATCCGAAAATCCTGCTGATGGACGAGCCGTTCGGCGCACTCGATGCGCAGACGCGCGGGCTGATGCAGAGCGAGTTGCTCGGCATCTGGCAGCGCACGCCGAAGACGGTGATCTTCGTCACGCACGACGTGCAGGAAGCGGTCTATCTCGCGGACCGCGTGGCGGTGATGTCGGCGCGGCCGGGGCGCATCAAGACGATCGTCGACACCAAGTTCGACAAGAACGATCCCGATATTTTCAAGAACAAGGCGTTCATCGAGAAGGTCGATGAAATCTGGAATCTGGTGAAGGTCGAGGCTCTCAAGGCGCAGGGTGCGCGGCGATGAGTTTGTTTGATAATCGCTCCGCGCTTGCAACTCCCCTCCCCCCGCGAAGCGGCGGGGAGGCGTCGGGGGTGGGGGGACTTTGGACACCAAAAACAAGAAAGTCCCCCACCCCGGCGCTGCGCGCCGACCCTCCCCGCCGCTCGCAAGTGCTCGCGTGGGGAGGGAAAGAGCCGGTGCGCCGATGAAAGCTTTTGTGCGCTACGCTCCGCTCCTGCTGCTCGCGATTGCGTGGCAGCTTGTCGCGCATTTCGAGCTGGTCTCGACGACCGCGCTGCCGCCGCTCTCGGATGTTATCAAGGCGTGGATCGACCTGATCCGCGACGGCGAGCTCGTCGGCAATACTGCCTCTTCGCTCTATCGCGGTGCGGCGGGGCTTGCGCTTGCCGTCGTCATCGGCGCGATCCTCGGGATCGGCATGGCGTGGTGGAAGCCGGTCAACGTGCTGCTCGCGCCCATCGTCGAAATTTTCTACCCGCTGCCAAAGTCCGCCCTGATCCCCGTCACCGTGATCTGGCTCGGCTTCGGCGACGGCTCGAAAATCCTGCTGATCTTTCTCGGCTGCATGCTGCCGGTCACGCTTGGCGCGTTCAACGGCGCGCGCGGCAGCGACCAGGCGCTGATCTGGTCGGCGCGCAGCATGGGCGCGAGCCGCTTGCGCATGCTATGGGACGTGGTGTTGCCGAGCGCGCTGCCGGAGCTGCTCAACGGCATCCGCACCGCGATCGCGCTCTCGTTCATCCTGCTGGTGTCGTCGGAATTGATTGTGGCGCGTCGCGGCTTCGGCTATCTCATCGGCTTTCTCGGCGCCAACGGCAATTACGACGCGATGTACGCCGTCGTGTTCACCGTCGCGTTCCTCGGCTTTGCCGCCGATCGCATTTACCTCATGCTGGTGCAGCGGATGCTGTCATGGCGGCAATAGACCGGCACGCGCCCGAGGGCGGCCCAAAGGGCCCGATGACGCTGCCCGAGCTGGCAATTCGTTTTTTGCGCGCCGTTTCCTTGGCGGGCGCGCGCGCGTTTTCGGTCGTGCTGCTGGCGATCCTTTGGGAGGCGCTTGCGCGCAGCGGTGCCGTAACGCATTTCCAATTGCCCGCGTTGAGCGAGGTGGTCGAGCGGATCTGGAGCGACGGCCTCTCCGGCGATCTTGCCATCAACGCCGGCTTGACCCTTTATCGCGCCCTCACCGGCTTTTTCATCGCAGCGGTTGGCGGCGTCGTCCTCGGCATGGCGATGTCGCGCCTTGCGCTCGCGCGCTGGTTCTTCGATCCGATTATTTCGGTCGGTTTTCCGATGCCGAAGATCGCGTTTCTCCCCGTCGTGATCCTGTGGCTCGGCGTGTTCGACATTTCGAAGATCACCATGATCGTTTTCGACGCGATCTTTCCCGTGGTCGCGGCAACCATCATTGCAATTCAGGGCGTCGAGCGCGAGCTGATCTGGTCGGCGCGCAACATGGGCGCGAACGAACGGGAAATGCTCTGGCAGGTCGTGCTGCCGGCGGCGCTGCCGCAAATCATGACCGGCCTTCAGGTGGCGCTGCCGATTTCGCTTATCGTCGCCGTCGTCACCGAGATGCTGATGGGCGGCTACGGCATCGGCGGCGCGATGATGACGGCGTCGCGTTTTGCCAATTCGACCGGCGTGTTTGCCGGCATCGTGGAGATCGCGATCATTGGCTACATCCTGGTGAAGACCATGGCGCTGATCCGCCGCCGTTTGTTGATCTGGCACCAGGAAGCCAACGCACCGAGCACGGCCTGAAAGCGGCTTTCGCCAGCCAAAAGCGCCCTGGCCGCTTGCCAAAAACAGTTGGAGGCCCGACAATCTCGCCAATACGCTGCGAAGCTTGCGTCGCCAGAGCCAAGCCCCGGCGAAACTGGGAGGACAAAATGCGCTTTCTGAAACTCGCGCTGGCCGGCGTGTGCGCGCTCGGCCTCATCGGCGTCGGCTCCGCGCGCAGCGCCGAGCCGGTGAAAATCCGCATGTCCTGGGTGGCCCCGCTCGCCAACTGGGGGTCGATCGTCCTTTTCAAAAAGGATTTGATGACGCACCTTGGCAAGTCGTACTCGTTCGAGAGCGTGCATTTTAACGGCACGCCGCCGATGATCACGGCGATCGCCAACAACGAATTGGAAGTGGCAAGCCTCGCCTATTCATCGCTCGCCATCGCGATCGACAACGCCGGCCTTACCGACCTTCGCGTGATCGCCGACGAATTCCAGGACGGCGTGCCGGGCTATTTCAGCGAACAATATTACGTCCGCAAGGACAGCGGCATCGACAAGGTCGAGCAACTCAAGGGCAAGGTGGTCGCCAGCAACGCGGGCGGCAGCGCGGTCGACGTCGCTATCCGTGCGATGCTCAAGAAGCACGGCCTGGAGGACAAGCGCGACTACACCACCATCGAGGCGCCGCTGCCGACCATGCCCGCCGTGCTGCTGGAGAAGAAGGCCGATCTCGTCCCGGCCGTGCTGCCCTTTGCGCTCAATCCGAAGCTCAAAGCGGGCGGCAAGGTGCTGTTCACGCAAGACCAGGCGCTGGGCAAGACCGAAATGATCGTGTTCACCGCGCGCAAATCGTTTATCGACGCGCACCGCGCCGCCATGGTCGATTTCATGGAAGACCTGCTGCGCGTGGTGCAGTGGTACATCGATCCGAAGAATCACGACGCCGCGGCCGAGATCGCTTCCAAGCTGACCAAAGCGCCGGCGAGTCGCTTCGGCTGGCTGTTCACCAAGCAGGACAATTATCGCGATCCGAACATGCTGCCCGATCTCGAGGCCTTGCAGCATAACGTCGACACGGTGCGCGACCTCGGCTTCGTCAAGAAGAAGATCGATATCAAGAAATACGCCGACCTCAGCCTCGTGAAGGAAGCGGCGAAGCGGCTGAAGTAGTATCGAACACCAGGTCGCCGCTCCGCTCGTCCCCGCGAAAGCGGGGACCCAGAGCCAAAAAGGTGGATTCCCTGAGTTCACAAACGAAGTGCAACACCTTCTTAAGGGGGTGTTGCCATGGGTTGCAGGTACCGGCAGCTGTCGTTGGACGATCGCTGCGAGATTGC
>JAICMO010000231.1 GCA_025929185.1 Pseudolabrys sp. | reverse complement strand
CCTGGCTGCGGGCGACAGCGCCTTCGATCTGGTCTTCATCGATGCAAGCAAAGACGAGTACGACGCCTATTATGAAAAGGCGCTCATGTTGGTCCGGCAAGGTGGGCTGATTGTCCTCGACAACATGCTGCAAAACGGGCGCGTTGCCGATCCTGCCGATAGCGGTCCGCGCACCGTTCCAATCCGCGCGCTGAATGACAAGATTTCACGCGATGAGCGCGTCGATCGCGTCGTGTTGCCGGTGGGCGACGGGATGACCTTGGCGAGGCCTCGATGATTTCGCGCAAGGCTTGGTGCAAATTCACGCGGGTCTATAATCATGTGCACGCGGCGCTGTGGGCCACGCTTTTCGTTTTCGTCATCTACACCGTGGTGATCGTCACGCCCCAACTGGTGGCGGCCAAAGCCGCACTCGAACGTGAGCAGGCGCGGAAGATCGCGGCTGAAAATAGCTCTTACTGCGTAAAATGGGGAATGCCTGCGGGCACGCACCGCCACACGCTGTGCACGCTCGATCTCCAGCAGCTACGCGCAAACGTCGCCCAACGCTTGACGGGCGATGAATTCTAATTTGACTTTGCAATCGGCCTTCTAGCGATTTTTCAGAATGGCCATGACCCGCTGCGGCGAGACCGGAAGCTGCCTCACCGCGCCCGGAATGCCGAGCGCGTCGTCGATCGCGGACGCGATCGCCGCGCCGGCGGCATTGACGCCCGCTTCGCCGGCGCCTTTTAGTCCGAGCGGATTGAGCGGGCTCGGCGCGTCTTCCGACAGCAGCACGGTTATGGGTGGCGTTTCGCGCGCGGTCGGCATCAGGTAATCGGCGAAGCTGACTGACAGCGGTTCAACATTCTCGTCATAAAGAAATTCCTCCAGCAATGCGCCACCGATCCCTTGCGCCACGCCTCCAAGGATCTGCCCTTCGACAAGCATCGGGTTGACCGCTTTGCCGATGTCATAGGCGACAAAATATTTCTCGACCTGTATCGCGCCGGTTGCCGTGTCAACGCCAACTACCGCGACGTGGACGCCATAAGGGTAGACCATGTGCGCCGAATCGAACTGATCTTCCGCGACCAGCCCGCCGCCCCGCGCACGTGCAACATCGCCGAGTGACATTGACGGGCCATGTCGTTCACTGTTGCTCATGATTTGGCCGCGGACGATCGTGAGCTGCTCCGCGTTTTTCTGCATCAACTCGGCAGCCACCGTTAGAGCCTTCTCGCGTAGCTTTGTCGCGGCGAGCCGTGTCGCCTCGCCGCACATGACCGTTACGCGCGAGGCGAAAGCGCCCATGCCCTTGTCGATGCGGTCCGTCTGGCCGTGTGTGACCCGAACCTGCGTGTAATCGACACCGAGCGTATCGGCGCAAATCTGTGCGATGACGGTTTCGACGCCTTGGCCGATGGAAGCCACGCCGGTGATGACCTCGATGCTGCCATCCGGCGCGGCTTCGACGCGCACCTTGTCGAAAGGGCCGAGCCCGCTTTTTTCCACGAACATCGCGAGCCCGGCGCCGACGTTCTCGCCTTTGCTCCGCCTTGCGCGCAATTCTTCTTGCAGGGCATTCCATTTGATCGCGGCGAGCGTCTTGTCGAGCAGCCGCACATAATCGCCGGAATCGTAAATGATCTCGGTGCCGAGCGTTTCGAGGCCAAGCCTGTAGGGCATCGCCTGCGTGCCGATCAAGTTGCGGCGGCGGATTTCGATTGCGTCGACGCCGACTTTCGCCGCGATCGCATCGAGCAGCCGCTCGCGCACGAACGTCGTCTCGTAACGGCCCGGCGCGCGATAGGTGCCGCACGGCGTCTTGTTGGTGAGGCGGATGTGGCCGATGGCGCGATAGGCCGGCACGCGGTAAGGGCCGGGCAGCATCGCTGCGGCGAGATCGGGCACGGTCGCCGCATGCGTGCGCATGTAGGCGCCGTTGTCGTGGAAGAATTCGTTTTCGATGCCGAGGATGCGGCCCTGTGAATCGATAGCGGCGCGGATTTTATGGTGTTGCTGGCGCGAGTGATTGGCGGCGATCAGGTGCTCGCGCCGGTCCTCGATCCATTTGATGGGCATGCGCAATTTCAGCGCGGCGTAGCAGGCGAGCACGTCTTCCGGATAAAGCTCGCCGCGGATGCCGAAGCCGCCGCCGACGTGGCCTTCGTAGAGCTGTACGGATTCTCTTTTTCGGCCGAGCAGCTGCGCGATCTGATCGCGATTCCAGTGCGGCACTTTGGCTGCGCCGTGCATCTCCAGGATGTCGCGCTGCTCGTCATAGCGCGTGATGGCGCCGCGCGTCTCGATCGGCACGCCGGTGTGGCGGCCGATTGAAAGCTCGAGCGAGACGACAGCATGCGCGTTGCGGAAGGCGGTGTCGATATCGCCGTAGCCCTTGCGCAGCACGCTCGTTTCGGTCGGTTGCGTGCCGTCGAAAAAGCCCGGTTCGCTGCTTGCATCGATTATGACTTGCCGCGGCTCTATATCCGCTTCGACAAGCTCGGCGGCATCTTCGGCGGTGTATTGATTTTCTGCGAACACGACCGCGATCGGCTCGCCGACATAGCGAACGTGATCGCGCGCGAGCACATGCTGGCGATAGGGTTCAAGCTCCTTCAAGCCGGTCAAACGGAAGCCGATCGGCGGAATGTGCGCCACGTCGGTGAATGTCCACACCGCGTGCACGCCTGGATATGCGCGCGCCGCGCTGGTATCGATGCCCCGCAATTTTCCATGTGCTATGGGCGAGCGCACGACGCGCATGTGCAACTGATCGGGAAAGGAAATGTCGGCGGCAAAGCGGCCCTTTCCCATGAGCAGCGGCCTGTCCTCCAGCCGCGGCACCGAACGGCCGATGTATGTGCGCTGATGAGACGGCGTCATTACCGCGACCGCAGCGGAGCTCCCTCCCCCCTTGAGGGGGGAGGGTTGGGGAGGGGGATAACGTCCGTTGAGAATATCAGATCGCCTACCCCCCTCCCGCTCGCCTTCGCGGCCGCTTCGGCGAGCGACCTCCCCCTCAAGGGGGGAGGTGAAAGGAGGAGGGCCTTGTGCATTGTACGTCCGATGAAAGTGGTCACTTCCCGCGCATCTCTTTCGCCGCGGCGCGCACAGCCTTGATGAGGTGCTGGGAACCGGTGCAGCGGCATAGATTGGACGAGTGCACATCGAGCAGATCGTCGTCGGAGATGTCGGGTTCGCGCTCGATCACACCGACGGACAGCATCAGAAAGCCCGGCGTGCAGAAGCCGCACTGCAAGCCGTGGTGATCCATGAACGCCTGTTGCATCGGGTGCAGCGTGTCGCCGTTCGCGAGCCCCTCGACCGTGCGGATTTTCTTTCCGTCGGCCTGCACCGCGAACATCAGGCACGAACGCACAGGCTCGCCGTCGACGATGACGGTGCACGCGCCGCAGATGCCGTGCTCGCAGCCGATATGCGTTCCGGTCTGTCCGCAATCCTCGCGGATCGCGTCCACCAGCGTGCGGCGCGGCTCGACGCTGATGGCGTGCTCGCGGCCGTTGACGGTGAGGGTGATGGCGGTTTTGTCAGTCATGCCGCGTCTTTCTCCCCTCCCCCTTGTGGGGAGGGGTCGGAGGTGGGGGTCGGGGTCGGGATGCCGAAGCTGAAGCGACGACCCCCACCCCGACGCGCTTCGCGCGTCGACCCTCCCCACAAAAGAGAGGGTAAAGAAAAGCGTACGGCCCGCGTTTGCATCATTTCTTGTTCTCCGCCTTGCGCAACATCGCCCGGATGCGTTGCGGCGTTGCCGGGATTTCCTCGATTGCCACGCCAAACGGCGTCAACGCATCCTTGATGGCGTTGACGATGGCCGCCGGCGCGCCGATGCCGCCGCCTTCGCCAAGCCCTTTCGCCTTCGTGAGCGAGTTCTCGCTCGGCGTTTCCATGTGATGCAGTTCGATTTCCGGCACCTCGCGCGCGGTGGGCGGCAAATAGTCGGCGAGCGTGGAGGAGAGGATATTGCCGGTCTCGTCGTAGACGATCTCTTCCAGCAACGCGTTGCCAATGCCTTGCGCGACGCCGCCATGCACCTGGCCGTCGGCGATCATCGGATTGATGATGCGGCCGGCATCTTCCGCGACCAGATAGCGCTCAATCGTCACGCGGCCTGTCTCGACATCGACCTCGACGATGGCGGCGTGGCATGCATTGGAAAACGTGCCGGGCGGGTCGTAGGTGGCTGTTTCGGTGATGCCCGGCTCGATCTCGCCCTTGAAACGATGCGTTTGCGTATAGGCCTCGCGCGCCATCGCGGAGATGATGACTCTGCTGTCGGTGCCCGCGACCTTTGCGTAGCCGATTTCCAGCACGATGTCACCTGTCGCCGCCTCCAGCATGTGGCTCTCGATCTTGAGGAGCTTGGCTCGCACTTTCTG
>JAICMO010000279.1 GCA_025929185.1 Pseudolabrys sp. | reverse complement strand
GTTTCAATGCGCTCGTCCGCGCCTACAACAACACTCCGCGAAAATGCCTTGACTGGCTAACCCCAGCCGAGGCCTTCTCCAAAGCGTTGCACTTCGAGTGTGAATCCACCTTCCCGCTGACGCGGGGACGAGCGGAATTTGGTAACCGTTCGCATGAATCAAACGCGCTCCGCCGCGCTGCAAGAAGCCGATCGGCTGATGACCGTCTGCAACGCCTGCCGCTATTGCGAAGGCCTGTGCGCGGTGTTTCCGGCCATGGAGATGCGACGCTTCTTCGGCGACGGCGATCTCAATTATCTCGCCCATCTCTGTCACCAGTGCGGCGCCTGCTACACCGATTGCCAGTATTCGCCGCCGCACGCATTCAACGTCAATGTTCCTGCCGCGCTCGCGAAGCTGCGCAATGAAAGCTACGAGGCTTACGCGTGGCCGAAATCGCTATCCGGCGCGTTCGAGCGCAATGGCGTTGTCGTGGCCGTCGTTTCGGCGTTGAGCGTCGCGGCTTTCGTGATCGGCTTCGTCGCGTTCGAAAATCCGGCGGTGCTCTGGGATCGCCATGCCGGAAGCTTTTACGCCTTGATGCCGCACAACGCGATGGCGGCCCTGTTCACGGCGGTGACGCTTTACGTCATCGTTGCGCTGACGATGAGCCTGCGCGCGTTCTGGCGCGACATCAACGGCGGCAGCCGCGTGGGACTGGAGGCCATCGGAAGAGCCACAGCCGACACTGCGCACCTGACCTATCTGCATGGTGGTGGCGGCGGCTGCACCAGCGAGGATGAAAAGCCGTCGCCGGCGCGGCGCATCTACCACCATCTGACGTTCTACGGATTCCTATTGTGCTTCGCGGCGACCTGCGTCGGCACGCTCTATCATTATGTGTTCGGCTGGCCGGCGCCTTATCCGCCGTACAGCTTCCCCGTCGTGCTCGGCATTATCGGCGGCATCGGGCTGTTGGTCGGCCCGGCCGGATTATTTGTCCTCGCGCGCCAACGCGATCCGATCCTGACCGATCGCCCGCATCGCGGCATGGATACGGCGTTTCTCCTGATGCTGTTCCTGACCAGCCTCACCGGCCTGCTTCTGCTCATCCTGCGCGACACCGGAGTGATGGGGATTCTGCTCGCGCTGCATCTCGGCGTCGTGCTCGGCCTGTTCCTGAGCCTGCCCTACGGCAAGTTCGTGCACGGGCTTTATCGATTCCTCGCGCTGGCCAAATACGCACGCGAGAAGAAGAGCGGCGCGATTGTCGAATAGCTTTTTCTTATCCGTCTCCGCAAGCGGGGATAAGAAGCTTGCTACACTGCCGCGACCGCCTGCACTTCGATGAGCAACTGCTCCTTCACCAGCCGGTCGATCATCAGCAAGGTATTGGGCGGGTAGCTGCCGCTGCCGAACATTCTGGGAAATTCGCGCAAGCGGAATTTCATGAACGCCGGAATGTCCTGCGAGTGCACCAGATAGGTCGTGAACTGCGCGACATTGCTCCAGCCGGCGCCGCAAGACTTCAGCGCCGTTCCAATGTTGGCGAAAGTCTGCACGCATTGCGCATCGAAATCGTCCGCGCCGACAATGTTGCCGCCCTTGTCGACCGAGACCTGGCCGGCGATGAAGATGAACTCGGATGCCTTCACGCGCGCGATGTTGGAATATTGACCCAGCGGCTTGCCGAGCGCGTTCGGGTTGACCATTTTGATGTCGGGCATACTGCTTCCTCCGCGCCGAATAGATTTAATTTCCGCTCGTCCCCGCGAAAGCGGGTACCCAGAGCAAAAAAGTACTGGATTCCCGCTTTCGCG
>JAICMO010000193.1 GCA_025929185.1 Pseudolabrys sp. | reverse complement strand
TGTGAAAGACAGCCAGGACCGTTTCCACGACAAGTGTCCGATGAAGTAAACGGGCGCGATGCGATGCAGGACGGCAGAAGCGCATTGCGTTTCTGCCGTTTTGCATTTTGTCATTCCGGGACGCGAGCAAAGCGAGCGAGCCCGGAATTCATAATCCCAGCGCTGCGGAGTATGGATTCCGGGTTCGCGGCCTCCGACCGCGCCCGGAATGATGGGTAAAATATCACGCGATAATTTGCGCCATGACCCTCTTCCTCGAGCAATGCCTGAACGGCCTGCAATTCGGCCTGCTGCTCTTCCTGCTCGCGGCCGGCCTGACGCTCGTGTTCGGCATCATGGACCTCGTCAATCTCGCGCACGGCTCGCTCTATATGATCGGCGCGTATTTCGCGGCCACGTTCGCGGCGTGGACGGGCAGTTTCGTGCTCAGCGCCGTGCTTGCGCTTGCGGCGACGCTTGTGGTCGGCATGGCGGTGGAAGTTATCGCGATGCGCAGATTGTACGGGCGCGACCATCTCGACCATGTGCTGGCGACGTTCGGCCTCATTTTGTTTTTCGACGAGCTTGTGCGCCTCATCTGGGGCGCGGACGGCATGAGCCTGCCGCTGCCGTCATGGCTCAATACGGCGATCCAGATTTTCCCCGGCTTTTATTATTCGGCCTACAAGTTCTCCATCATCGTCGTGGCGCTGGCGGTCGCGGCCTTTCTTTACTTCCTCGTCATGCGCACGCGCATCGGTATGTTGATCCGCGCCGGCGCGTCGAACCGGGAGATGGTCGGCGCGCTTGGCGTCAACATCAAGCTCTTGTTTACGCTCGTATTCGGGCTTGGCGCGGCGCTCGCAGGCCTTGCCGGCCTGATGCAGGCGCCGATCCTGACCGTGCAGATCGGCATGGGCGAGAACATTCTGATTCTCGCTTTTGTCATCACCGTCATCGGCGGCATCGGCTCCATTCGCGGCGCTTTTGTCGCCGCTATCATGGTCGGCCTGATCGATACGCTCGGCCGATCTTATCTCACCGATATCCTGCAAGTGGTGCTGTCGAAAAACGCGGCAGCTACGGCGGGACCGGCCCTCTCGTCGATGCTCATTTATCTGCTGATGGCGATTGTATTGGTCGTGCGTCCTGAAGGTCTTTTTTCCGCAGCCGGCAATAAATGAAAAAGGAATTCGACGCGCGGACGATTGTTGTGGTGGCGCTGCTGATCGTGCTGGCGCTGCTGCCGGTCTATTCCGTGCTCAGCGGCGACCGTTTCATCGTCACGCTGTTCACGCGAATTCTCATCCTGGGACTTGCGGCCACCAGCCTCAATCTGATCCTCGGCTACGGCGGCATGATGAGCTTCGGCCATGCCGTCTATCTCGGCATCGGCGGGTATGCGGTCGGCATGCTGGCGCACGAGGGCATCTATTCCGGCTTCGTGCAGTGGCCGGTCGCGCTCGTGGCTTCCGCGCTGTTCGCATTGGTTATCGGTGCGCTGTCGTTACGCACGCGCGGTGTCTACTTTATCATGATCACGCTCGCGTTCGCGCAGATGGCCTATTACGTCATCGCCGGGCTGGCCCGTTACGGCGGCGACGACGGGCTGACGATCGACAAGCGAAGCCAGTTCGGCATATTGAACCTGTCGAACAAGATCACTCTCTATTATATCTGCTTCGCGCTGCTTCTTGCCTGCATCTATCTGGTCTGGCGGTTGATTAATTCGCGTTTCGGCATGGTAGTGCAGGGTGTGCGATCGAACGAATTGCGCATGCGCGCGATCGGCTTTCCGACCTATCGCTATCGGCTGGTCTGTTTCGTGATCGCCGGGACGATATGCGGTCTTGCCGGCGCGCTGCTCGCCAACCACACCGATTTCGTCAGCCCGGCGATGATGTATTGGACGCGCTCAGGCGATCTCATCGTCATGGTCGTGCTCGGCGGCATGGGCTCGACCTTCGGCCCGCTGATCGGCGCCGTTGCGCTGCTCGTGCTGGAAGAGGCGCTTTCCGGGATAACCGAATATTGGCAGATCATTCTCGGTCCGCTGCTGCTGCTGGTCGTGCTGTTTGCGCGCGGCGGCATCGATGGCTTGCTGGCGAAGGTACGCGCAAAGGTGCCGGCATGAGCGCGCCGATCCTGCAGGTTGAGTCGCTGGCGAAGCGGTTTGGCGGCATCGTCGCCACCGACAACCTGTCGCTCGCAATTGAGGAGGGCGAGTTGCACGCCATCATCGGGCCGAACGGCGCCGGCAAGACCACGCTCATCGCGCAGCTCGCCGGCCAGATCGCGCCCGATTCGGGAAGCATCCGATTTATGGGCGACGACATTGGCGTATTGCCGATGGACCGGCGTGCGCGGCTCGGCCTCGCGCGCTCGTTCCAGATTACCTCGTTATTTCTCGACCTCAGCGTCCTCGATAACGTCATGCTCGCCGTTCAGGCGCATGCCGGGCACTCGTTCCGTTTCTGGCGCAATGCCCGGCGCGAGCCGGTCTTGCAGGAGCGCGCGCGCGGGGCCCTCGAACGCGTCGGCCTTCTGCCACGCGCTGATCTGCCGGCTTCAGCGCTGAGCCATGGCGAGCACCGGTTATTGGAGCTTGCGATGGCCTTGGCCGGCAATCCGCGCATGCTGTTGCTCGATGAGCCGATGGCAGGTCTCGCGGCGGAAGAGTCGGCGCGCATGGTGACAATGCTGCGCGCGCTCAAGAACGAATTTACGATCCTCCTGGTAGAACACGACATGGAAGCCGTGTTTGCGCTTGCCGACCGCATCACCGTTCTCGTTTATGGCCGCGTCATCGCGTCGGGCGCGCCGCAGGAAATCCGCGCCAACGCACAAGTGCGCGACGCCTATCTGGGCGAAGCCGAAGTCGTGGGAGCGGCCCATGGCTGAGCCTTTGCTCTCGGTCGATGCGATCGAGACCTGCTACGGCTTGAGCCAAGTGCTGTTCGGAATTTCGATAT
The DNA here is from genome assembly GCA_025929185.1 of Pseudolabrys sp. Taxonomy (GTDB): domain Bacteria; phylum Pseudomonadota; class Alphaproteobacteria; order Rhizobiales; family Xanthobacteraceae; genus Pseudolabrys. Next base: position 2,868 of record JAICMO010000193.1, on the reverse strand, counting down.
CGATCATGCCGGGCGAAATGGTGACGCTCATGGGCCGTAACGGCATGGGCAAGACCACGACCGTGCGCTCGATCATGGGGCTGACGCCGGCGCGCGCCGGCTCGATCCGTTTTGGCGGCGAAGACATTCGGGCGTTGCCCGCCTACAGGATCGCCAAGCGCGGCATCGGGCTGGTGCCGGAAGGACGACAGATCTTTCCGAACCTGAGCGTCCGCGAAAATTTGACCGCGACGGCATCGGGCGAGGACGGCTGGACGCTCGGCAAGATCTACGAGCTTTTTCCTAGTCTTTCCGCGCGCGAAAGCAGCATGGGCAATCAACTCTCAGGCGGCGAACAGCAGATGCTCGCGATCGGCCGCGCGCTGATGACCAATCCACGCTTGCTCATTCTCGATGAGGCGACCGAAGGTCTGGCGCCGCTGGTGCGCGCGGAAATCTGGCGCTGCCTGGCGCGGCTGAAGGCGGCGGGACTTTCCATTCTCGTCATAGACAAGAATGTGGGCGCGCTTACGCAAATCGCCGACCGTCATTTCCTGATCGAGCGTGGACGGGTGGTATGGAAGGGCTCGTCAGCGGAGCTCGCCGCCGTTCCCGAGGTGCAACACCGTTATCTCGGCGTGTAGCGAGCCAGCGCCGCCTGTCTATCGCGCCGGCCCCACGGGATGATCGCCCAAATGCGCTCGTGGAAATAATAAAGCGCAACTTTGGTCATGATTTCCGTCGCGGCAATCGAGCCGGCGATCTTGAGATGGCCGGTGAGGATGTAGCTGATGATGAACGTATCGACGGAGCCCGTCGCTCGCCAGCTTATCGCCTTCGCGATCGAGCGATGATGTCCTTCCGACCCCCAGAACCAATTCACCGTAGCCTCGCACGTTGTTGCGCCGGCTCTAATTCTACAGCGCGCGTCCGCCATGTCATTGAATTTCAGTACGCACGCAACAAAACGAAAGATTTTCGGTTGCTACCTTTCTTCCGCGGGCGTCTCTTCCTGCTGCCGCCTTTATCGGCAAAATGTTATTTCGCTGATCGGCGACCATTATGCCCGCTGAGCAACCGCCCAGCTGTCACGCCGTCTGGATTTTGCCGGGATGTCTGCCCGCCCGCTGCGGCAGGACTAGAATGCAGCCGACGATGAAAGCGGCGATCACCGCTGAGGCGAGGGGGCGGCTCAAATCAAGCCCGCCATGGCTGACGGGCTTGTCGAGCAGATCGCCAAGCGTGGCGCCGAGCGGACGGGTGAGAATGAACGCGGCCCAAAACAACGCAACGCGTGAAACGTTCGTCCAGTAGTAAATAGCAGCAATCACGGCGAGGCCGGCGCCAAAGACAAGAGCGCCACCTTCGTATCCGAGCCCGCCGGTGTCGGCCAGCCAGTCACCCAGCGCGGTGCCCAGTGTTTGCGAGAACGTGATTGCCGCCCAATAGAACGCCTCGACTTTTGGCGTCGTCACGGTGTTCACCGAAATCGTTCCTTGCGACCGGTACCAGAGCCCGAGCACGGCCGTCAGGCACACAAAAAGCAGCATTGAACCACCCGTGTAGCCGATTCCCAACGAACGATCGGCGAAATCGGCCATTGTTGTTCCGAACGTCGTGGAAGCCACGATCGTCGCCCAATACAGGAACGGGTGGAATTTATTCGCCGCGATCTGCCAAACAACCAACGCAGTCAGCACTGAAACAAAGATAGTGGTGCCGATCAGGTAGCCCCAGTTCAAGGTCATCGTGACGGAATCGCCGCCGGTTTCACCGAGCGTCGTGGCCGCGATCTTGATGATCCAAAATACGAGCGTGACCTCGGGCACTTTGCTCAAGGTTGCCTGTGCGGCCGTGTTCATGCTCAGGCTTTCCTGATTGTTGTCGTTTTTCGCGGCGAGATTCGTGCGCAGAATTAAAAGCGTCCCCGCAAGAGGTAACGTCCGCGACGAACAATGGTTCTCGGGCGATTACGCCGTGATTGTGAAAAGATGAAGATCGGCAATTTTTTTGCGATTTTCCGGCCAGACGATCGGTGCGAGCGTTGTTGCGACGGCGACGTCTGTGATCGATAGAAACTAATGTCTCGATCGCCTATTCCGCCGGCTCCGGCAGCGGCGGCCGCCGGAAGAATGTATGCGATTGGCCGCCAAGGCGGCGATGCAGTCGGTCCAGCATCAGATAGATCACCGGAGTCGTATAAAGGGTAAGCACTTGCGAAACGATCAGCCCCCCGATGATCGTGATGCCGAGCGGCCGGCGCAACTCGGAGCCCGGTCCGCTTGCAATCACGAGCGGCAAAGCGCCCAGCGCTGCGGCCAGCGTTGTCATCATAATAGGCCGGAACCGTTCGAGGCAGGCCTCGTGGATGGCGCGCGCCGGTGGCAGCCCGCGTCGCCGCTCGCCGTCGAGCGCGAAGTCGACCATCATGATGCCGTTCTTCTTCACGATGCCGACCAGCAAGATGATGCCGATGAAAGCGATCACTGTGAGTTCGGTATTGAATACCTGTAGCGCGAGCAGCGCCCCTAGGCCGGCGGATGGCAGCGTCGAGATAATGGTGAGTGGGTGCGCCAGGCTCTCGTACAGAACGCCGAGCACGATATAGACCGCAACCAGCGCCGCGACGATCAAGAGCGGCTGCGCACCGATCGACTGCCGAAACGCCTTGATGTCGCCGGCGAAGTCGGCGTGCAGCGTGTCGGGCAGGTGCATTTCACCGGCCGCCTTCTGGATCTCGGCCGTTGCCGTTTCCAGCGGCATTCCCGCCGCCAGATTGTAGCTGATGGTGGTGGAGGGGAATTGGCCTTGATGATTCACCACCAATGGCGCAATCGAGCGTTCGAAATGCGCGACCGTCGATAGCGGCACCTGCGTATTGCCTTTTCC
>JAICMO010000085.1 GCA_025929185.1 Pseudolabrys sp. | reverse complement strand
CGAGCGGATTGCCGGCGGCGACGATGAGGCCCTGGTTGCGCCGCACGAAGCGCACGAGCCGCTGCACGCGCGGCTTGAGCCATGGCTCATATTTGCGCAGCACCTCGGTGCCGAGCGCGCCTTCCGGTATGTGAAAGCCGGCGCTTTCGCACCGGCCTTTGTACAGCGCGATCACGCTATCGAGGCTGCCGACGAAGCGGACATCGAGCTTCGGTGCCGGCCGCGCACGCAGGAATTCGCGCAGTTCCGCCAGCACGAGATCGTGGCTGGCGTATACCGTCATGGCGGACGCAGGCTCGCGCAAGACCTCATTAAGCTGCTGCTCGATCTCGGAAGCCGCACTCTCAAGATGCGGCGACAGCCGCGCATTGATGCGCTCGCGAAGCCACAGAAGCCGCTCGCCCAGTGTGGTCAGCCGCGTGCCGCGGCCTTGCTCTTTGATGACCAGCGGCTGGCCGATGCGCTCCGACCATGCGGTGATCAGCCCCCAGGCTTGGCGGTAGGGGATGCCGACCTGCTTTGTCGCAAGCGTGAGTTTTCCCGTCCGCTGAACCGCCTCCAGCAGCTTGAACAGCTCCGGATCGATCGACTTTTTCGGTTGGCCTCCGGCCTTCCAGATGAGGTCGAGATCGAGCGCTGGCCGAACATGCATATGTTTATTTTACCATATCGAAAGGCGAAAGGGGTCGCTCTGACGACCGAATAGCTGAGAAGCAAAAACGCCGGAAAAGCATATTCAATAGCTGCGACCCGGTTGAGGGACTCGACGTGCCGAGTTCGCGGGCTGAGTGTCGGCACCCACGCAATAACACAGGTTGAAAGCCCGGCGCCTTTTCGGGCCAGGCTTCGCGGTGCCCGGGCAATGGAACGAAAGGCGATCGAGGGCGTTTACGTCGTTCTGCCAAAAGCGCGTGAATGATCGCGCTGCAAGCCGGAGCGGCACATGGATATGACCACGATTCTCGTCATCGTTCTTCTTCTTCTTTTTCTTGGCGGCGGCGGCTGGTATGGCCGCGGGCGCTGGTACGGCAGACGCTGAAACGCCCGTAAGTGATGTGCGTGGCTTTAAGCGAATGCGTCGGGAGCTCAACCCATGAGATACGAGTAGGTGTTTCGTTTCTTTTGCGATTGCCGTTGATGCGGCCAGCCGCATGAATGGCATTGTCAGGAAACTTCTGACCGATTGCTGCTGACGGTGGCGAATGGGACGGTGACGGCTCATGGCGACGAACGATTGTCAGGCGTGGCGCGGCTCTTTCGCGTTGATCAATGCCAGGCCTGACTCCTCGTCATACGTTTTTTGCAAATACTGCGGCGACTCGTTGACGATCACTTCGAGCGTGGGGCGCACGTGCGCTTCGCCGACGTGTCCCGCCATCGCGCTGCCATCCCTTTTCCCAACGACGATGTGCAGATGGATTGCCGGCTTGCCGTCCGGACCGAGCGCGATGTCGCCGACCAACGAGGCGACCTCCACCTGTTCGCGCACCGGAATATCGCGATACTTTTTCGATTCCCAGTCGAAATATTTCAACACCGCGCCGCTGAGCGCGCCGATGCCCGTGATTTGCGCGGCGGAAATCCCTTCCTTTTTGGCAAAGGCGCCGATTTTCGACATAACCTCATCGCCGGTGCTCAGGATCACGGCGAACACGCGGCGGCCGTCGCTTTCATGCAGCAGCTTGCTGTCCATCGTTTTTCGACCTGCTTTGCGGCTTGTGCGAGCAAATTCAGCAGGAAAACCGGCGCGGGCGAATGTGGTTCCGATGCGGCGGCGGAACCAAAGGCATAGCCGCCGGTTGGTCTTGCGGGCGATGCAATCCGGCCGGCCGCGGCGATGCCGGCCTCTTCGCAGATTCGGAAACCACCTCATGGCTGCGCCAACCGCATCCGATGTCCTGGTCGACACGCTGCTTGACTGGGGCGTCGACACGATCTTCGGCCTGCCCGGCGACGGCATCAACGGCATCATCGAGTCGCTGCGCACGCACAAGGACAAAATTCGATTCATTCAGGTCCGCCATGAAGAAGCCGCCGCGTTCAACGCGTGCGCCTACGCAAAGTGGACAGGCCGCCTCGGCGCCTGCATCGCGACCTCGGGGCCCGGCGGCATTCACCTGCTCAACGGCCTCTACGACGCCAAGCTCGACGGCCAGCCGGTGGTGGCGATCACCGGCCTGCAATTCCACGACCTGCTGCATACGTTCACGCAGCAGGACGTCGAGCTCGACAAGCTGTTCATGGACGTGTGCGTCTATAATTCGCGCGTAATGGGCCCAAATCACGTGCAGAACGTGACCGAGCTCGCCTGCCGCACCGCGCTGTCCTACCGCGGCGTCGCCCACATCACGATTCCGGTCGACATGCAGTCGCAGCCGGTCGAATCCGGCAAGCGGTCCGAGCGCAATGTGCCCAATCACGTTTCGGAATTGATGGCGCACTCATCGCAAATGGCGAGCGACGATCAGATCGCCCGCGCCGCCGCCATCCTGAACGGCGGCAAGAAGACCGTGATCATGGCAGGGCGTGGCGCGCTCGATGCGGCGGGCGAGGTGCTCGCGGTCGCCGAACGGCTGGGCGCGCCGATCGTCAAGCCGCTGCTGGGGAAAGGCGCGGTTCCCGACGACAGCCCCTTCACGACCGGCGGCGTCGGTTTGCTCGGCACCAAGCCTTCGCACGAGGCGCTGGAAGAATGCGACACGCTGCTGATTGCGGGCAGCTCCTTTCCCTACATTGAATTTTATCCGAAGCCCGGCCAAGCCCGCGCGGTGCAGGTCGACATCGATCCCAAGCGCATAGGCTTGCGCTACCCGGTCGAGGCGGGACTGATAGGGGACACGTCGAAGGTGCTGCGCGCCTTGTTGCGCCATCTCGATTATCGCGAGGACCGCTCGTTCCTCGAAACGGCGCAGGCCGGCAAGAAGGAGTGGCTGGCGCTGATGGAGGACCGCGGCACGGTGAAGAACAAGCCGATGAAGCCGCAAGTCGTCGCGCACGAACTCAACAAGTTGCTTGCCGACGATGCGATTGTTGCAACCGACTCCGGCACCATCACCACCTGGATCGCCCGGCACCTGATGATCCGCGGCAACATGATGTTCTCCTGCTCGGGCAATCTCGCGACCATGGCTTGCGGTTTGCCCTATGCGGTCGCCGCGGCGGTCGCCTATCCCGGCCGGCAGGTGGTCGCGTTCGTCGGCGATGGCGGGCTGACGATGTTGATCGGCGAGCTCGCGACCTGCGCGAAGTACAGTCTCGACGTGAAAATCGTCGTCATCAAGAACAACACCCTCGGCCAGATCAAATGGGAGCAGATGGTCTTTCTCGGCAATCCGGAATATGCATGCGAACTCCAGCCGATCGATTTTGCCGCGGTCGCGCGCGGCTTCGGCGTTGCAAGCTTCACCATCGACGATCCGGCGCGCTGCGGCGACATTCTGCGCGAGGCGTTGAACGTGCGCGGGCCGGCGCTGATCGAGGCGGTGGTCGATCCGTTCGAGCCGCCGATGCCGCCGAAGGCGACGCTGAAGCAGGTCGCGCATTTGGCCGAAGCGCTGGCGCGCGGAACGCCGGCCGCGGGCAAGACGGCGCGCACGATCGCGGCGGATGTCGCGCGCGAAATCGTTTAGCCGTCATGGCGGCTGCCGCCCCCATCCGGCGCGTGACGGCGCGCTCTTTTCGCATTCCGACCGACGCGCCGGAAGCCGACGGCACGATTGCGTGGGACGCAACAACGCTGGTGCTGGTCGAGGTGGCGGCGGGCGGAGCGACGGGACTCGGCTATAGCTATGCCGACGCCGCGGCCGCTGAAATCGTGACCGACGTCCTGGCCGGCAAAATCAAGGAACAGGATGCCTTCGATATTCCGAAGCTGTGGCTGGCGATGGTGCGCGCGGTCCGCAACATCGGCTGGCGCGGCGTGGCTGCCTGCGCGATTTCCGCGGTCGACGTCGCGCTGTGGGATTTGAAGGCGCGGCTGTTGGACGTGCCGCTCGTCGCGCTGCTTGGCGGCGAACGCGATGCGGTGCCGATCTACGGCAGCGGCGGCTTCACGAGCTATTCGGTCGCGCAGCTTCAGAAGCAGCTTTCCGGTTGGGTCGAGCGCGACGGGTGCGGCTTCGTCAAGATGAAGATAGGCTCCGCGCCGGAGAACGATTTGCCGCGCGTGCAAGCCGCGCGCGACGCGATCGGCAAGGCTGAGCTTTTTGTCGACGCCAACGGCGCTTACGACCGAAAGCAGGCGCTGGCCTTTGCGGAGAAATTCGCAGCCCTCGGCGTGACGTGGTTCGAGGAGCCGGTCTCCAGCGACGACCTGGAAGGCTTACGGCTGATGCGCGAGCGCGCCCCGGCATGCATGGAGATCGCCGCGGGCGAATATGGCTACGAGCAGTTTTATTTCCGCCGCATGCTGGAGGCGCAAGCCGTCGATGTGTTGCAGGCCGATGCGACGCGTTGCGGCGGCTACACAGGCTTTTTGAAAGCGGCGGCGCTGGCGGACGCATGGGGAATGCCGCTGTCGGCGCACACCGCGCCCGCTTTGCATCTGCCGGTGTGCTGCGCCGCGCCGCGCCTGCGCAACATCGAATGGTTTCACGATCATGCGCGCATCGAGCATCTTGTGTTCGACGGCGCGCCGCATCCCCGCGACGGCGCGATCAGGCCGGATCGTTCGCGACCGGGGCACGGGCTTGAATTCAAGGATCAGGACGCCGCGCGCTTGGCCGCATGAATGGGCTCGCGTGAAAACGCTGAAACGGGAATAAATCATGAGCCACGTCACGCACATCGATCACGCGAGAGAACGCAGGCGACGCGTCATCGAGCGCGCGCCCGACGGGCGCATCAGCGACGAGCATCTTTCGACGTCGCCGGACGAATTCGATGATCTTGCGCGCGAGCTCGGGCAGGCGATCGAGGGCGAGGTGCGCTTCGACAACGGCAGCCGCGCGCTCTATGCCACCGATGCGTCGAACTACCGGCAGGTGCCGATCGGCGTCGTGATTCCGCGCTCGGTTGAGGACGTCATCAAGATCGTGAACCTGTGCCGCGCGCACAGCGCGCCGATCGTCAATCGCGGCGGCGGCACGGCGCTGGCGGGGCAGGGCTGCAACGTCGCCGTTCTCGTCGACTTCTCGAAATATTTAAACCGCGTGCTGTCGATCGACGCGGTCAACCGCCTCGCCGAAGTGGAGCCCGGCTGCGTGCTCGACACGCTGCGCACGGCTGCCGAACGCCACAAGCTGACGTTCGGACCCGATCCCGCCACCCACGATCACAACACGCTCGGCGGCATGCTCGGCAACAATTCGTGCGGCGTGCATTCGGTGATGGCCGGCCGCACCTCGGATAATGTCGAGGCCTTGGAAATCGTCACCTATGACGGCGAATGGATGACGGTCGGCGCAACCAGCGAGGAGGAATTGCGCGCGATCATCGCCGCCGGCGGCCGCCGGGCGGAGATCTACAGCGCGCTCGATACGTTTCGTCACAAATACGGCGATCTCATTCGCGCCCGCTACCCGCGCATTCCGCGGCGCGTGTCCGGCTACGAGAATCTGGACGAGCTGCTGCCGGAGAGCGGCTTCAACGTAGCGCGCGCTTTGGTCGGGACGGAATCGACTTGTGTCACGATTCTGCGCGCAAAGCTCAATTTGATGGATAGCCCGCAGAAACGCGTGCTCGCGATTCTCGGCTTCAAGGACGTGTTCGCGGCTGCCGATGCGGTGCCGGAAGTCTTGACGTTCAATCCGATCGGTCTGGAAGGTATCGATCACGAACTGATCGAGCTCATCCGGGAGAAGCATTATCACCCGGAAGAGATAAAAGTTTTGCCGGAAGGGCGCGGCTGGCTCGTGGTCGAGTTCGGTGCCGACAGCGAGGAAGCGGCCACCGCGAAGGCGGAAAGGCTCGCCGAAGCTTTCAAGGCGAAAGGCCACGACGGCCGTGTCATGCGCGACCCCGCGCAACAGGCGAAAGTCTGGGACGTGCGTGAGGCCGCGCTCGCGGTGACGGCGCACAAGCCGGATACGTGGCCCGGCTGGGAAGACAGCGCCGTTCCACGCGAAGTCGTGGGCGATTACCTGCGCGGCCTGAAAAGCCTGTTCAACAAATACGGCTATGACGCCTCGGTCTACGGCCATTTCGGCGATGGCCTCATCCATTGCAGCATCAATTTCGATCTGCGGACCGAAAAGGGCATCAGCGACTGGCGGCATTTTCTCGACGACGCCTCCGACCTGGTCGTCAGGTACGGCGGGTCGTTTTCAGGCGAACACGGCGACGGTCAGGCGAGGGGCGCTCTGCTCGAGAAGATGTACGGCCGCGAACTGGTGCAGGCCTTTCGCGAATTCAAGGCGATCTGGGATCCGTCGGGCATGATGAATCCGGGCAAGGTCGTCGATCCGTTTCCGATCACCTCCAATCTTCGCATGGGCCCGCTGTGGCGGCCGCCCGAGATCAAGGGCGAGTTCGACTATCCGCTGGACGGCAGCTTCACGCGCGCGATGACGCGGTGCGTCGGCGTCGGCAAGTGCCGCCGGCACGACAGCGACAAGGGCGTGATGTGCCCGAGCTACATGGCGACGCGCGAGGAAAAACATTCGACGCGCGGACGCGCGCGGCTCCTGTTCGAGATGCTGCACGGCGGCCCGATCGACGATCTCTGGAAAAGCGAGGCCGTCGAGGAAGCGCTCGACCTGTGCCTCGCCTGCAAAGGATGCAAGAGCGATTGTCCCGTGCACGTCGACATGGCGACCTACAAAGCGGAATTTCGTTACCACCACTATCGGGGGCGCCTGCGTCCGCGCGCAGCCTATTCGATGGGCCTCATTCACGAATGGTCGCGCATTGCCGGCGCCATGCCGTCAGTTGCAAACGCCGCGCTCAGCGCGCCGGGTTTGTCGTCGCTGCTGAAATGGGCCGGCGGAGTTTCGCCGCACCGAACGATTCCGCGATACGCTTCACAAAGCTTCACGTCGTGGTTCCGCAATCGCAAGAACAGGAGACAGGCCGGCGGAAAACGCGTGATGCTGTGGCCCGACACGTTCAACAATTACTTCCGCCCGGGGACGGCGATCGCGGCAACGCAGTTGCTCGAGTCGCTCGGCTTCGAGGTCGCGATTCCGCAATCGGCGTTGTGCTGCGGGCGGCCGCTTTACGACTGGGGCATGCTCGATCGCGCCAAGCGGTTATGGACCAAGACGCTCGCCGCCTTGGAGCCCGAAATCCGCGAGGGAACGCCGATCGTGGGGCTTGAGCCCGCCTGCGTCAGCACTTTCCGCGACGAGCTGCCGGCGCTTTTTCCCCACCACGACGGCGCCGAGCGGCTTTCGCAGCAGGTGCTGTTCTTCACCGAATTCCTCGACGAGAAATGCGGCGAAAAGCCTTTGCCGAAGATCGCCGATGCGGCGCTCGTGCAAATCCACTGCCATCACCACGCCGTGCTGAAGGCCGAGGCCGAGCAAAAAGTGCTCGACCGTCTTGGCCTCGACTACGACGTGATGCCCTCAGGCTGCTGCGGGATGGCGGGCTCTTTCGGCTTCGAGGCCGAAAAATACGACGTGTCGATGACGGCGGCGGAACGCGTGCTGCTGCCGGCGCTGCGGCAAAATCCGGGCAAGGCCATTCTCGCCAACGGCTTCAGCTGCCGCGAGCAGATCGAGCAGGCGACCGGCCGGCCCACGCTGCACATCGCCGAATTGATCAACGCGCGAGGCGTAGGGGTGTAGGGGGCGGGGCCGCTTTTCAGCCCCACGCCTAGTCCAATTGAGGGGAGAAACTTTGCTAGACTAGGCACGCGTGAGCGGAGCTGACGGCCAATCCCCTCACGCCTTACGGTTGGCTGTAGGTCGAACGATGCTACGGCGTGATAGTCTGCCGCTTCAGATCGTACGCAATGCCGGTGAAACCGCGCACGACGGTGAGTAGTTTTTGCAATTGTGTAGCCTCGGCATTCGTAATCAGGACAACGTCTTTATCGCGAATCTGAATTGCCTGCGCCAGGAAATAGCCCTCAGCGGTTCTCATATCAACGCGGTACAGAATTGGGACGAATTCGGCACCCGCATCGGCCGCGCTGTTTTCCGTGTCGAGAATCTTCTTCGCGATAAACCGGGGCTCATAACGGAACAGATAGACTCCCCCTGGGTCGCCGATTGCATCGATTGGCCCGCCTGCTTGCGCAATGGCTTCCGCGAGAGTCACCTTTTCGCTCGGAAATGGATACATCGCCACCTTTTGGGTAGCGCCCAAGACGGCAAAGGTTCGCGGATTATGCGTTAGATAAATTTGATCGTTGGGCCGAACATAAATGTTCTCCGCCGGATCGTTTATAATCGTTTGCAGCAGGACATTGCCAACTTTTCCCTTCCGCACCACACGGACATAAGTTTCGTACGCCGGATATTTTGCGCCGCCGGCCGCTGCGATCACATCGAGTAACCGTTCATGTCGCAAGGTCAGTGGAACTGTGCGGGCGGCATTGACCTCGCCACCCACAGTCGCAGCATTGGCGGCGTTATTTACGAGACTAACCAGTACCTGTGGAGAGACGGCTTTGCCTTGGAGATCCCGCTGGATCAACTCGCCGGCCTGTCCCGGCGTGAGGCCTCCGACTTTCACGCGTCCAACAAACGGAACGGTGATTGTACCGTTCGCTTCAATGACCTGCGGAGGAATATTGCTGGCGCCAGTGGCAACCGCTCCGATGGGAGCGCTGGCAGTGGCGCCGGGAACGACAGAAGGCGGCGGGAAAAGTGTTTGGCCTCCGGTCTCATAGACGGTGATCGCGACGACATCGCCGGGAGACAGGACGTTTGCCGCTATATAACGGCCCGTTTTGAAACCAGGGCCAAAGCTCGGACGAAACGCGTTCAACTCGGCAACGACCCGCGCATCCACCTTTACCATTTCATATTTAAAGTCGGGATCGTCATTCGCTGATTTCACGAGTTCAACGGACGTAGGCGCAGCTGCAGGCAAAGCGCACCCGGCCAAAGCGACGGCCAGTGCGATAGTCAGGAGCGCCAATCCGCGCCTCTCTTTGAATCGACAGTCCACCGCTACCCCGGCCCCTTTGTCTCGCAGCGATTGCTTGAAAACTCTGGAATGTTAGCCCCGCCCGATTCGACCTTTGTAGGCGATGATGCCTTGCGCGGCAATCAAACGCACAATTCAAGAAGCGGAAAGACAGCCGCGGGCCTCGATTTGGAATGTGGTCAAATCCGTTAAATTTCAGTCACTTGTGCGTGGTTCGCTGCTATTAAGCGGGGATCGCCGGTTGCATTTTGGCAACGAGCCGACGTTAAAAGGCAGCGTCCGACCTTGGCGTGGGCGATAGCGGTCCGCTTGTTTTCAGGCGGGCGACTAGCATGTCTAGCTCAGCTTCGAGCAGAACGTCCCAAGGCTTGGTTCGAATGCGAAAGGTTTCGGCTAAGCGCGAAATGTCCAGACGAGAATTGCGGGGACGACGAGCCCTTGTTGGATACTCATCGCTGGCAATCGGCACAACTTTTCGAGCTGCAAGATCCATGGATCGCGTCTTTAGCCCCTCCAAAATGGCCTCTGCAAATCCGTGCCAGGTAGTAGCGCCACTCGCCGCGATATGCAGTTTTCCATTTGCCGCGCCAAAAACGGCCGATAGCGTTGTCGGGTTTCTCTTGACGATATCGACCAGAGCATTCACGACGCAATTTGCTGGCGTTGGCGCGCCGAACTGATCAGCAACAATCCTGAGCTCCTCGCATCCTTGCATTAACCTTGTCATCGTACTCAGGAAATTCACACCTCGGGCTCCGTAAACCCAAGATGTCCTGACAATCAGGTATGCCCCTCCAGCGGATTGAACCGCGTGCTCCCCAGCCAATTTGCTGGCGCCATAAGCGTTAAGTGGGCCTACGCGATCATCTTCGCGCCAGGGGCGTTCGCCGGATCCATCAAATACATAATCTGTCGAAAAATGGACGAAAGGCACGCGATGGTTTGCTGCCCATTGCGCAAGCAAGCCGGGACTCGTGCCGTTTACGAGAAAAGCAAGCTCTCTTTCGTATTCAGCCTGTTCCACTGAGGTATAGGCCGCAGGGTTGACCACAAGATCAGGGGAAATCGCATCGAGTTGGGCGGCGAGCCGTTGCGGCTCGGCAAGATCGAGCAAATCACGACCGGCGGGTATCACGGTTGCGAATTCTGCAAGGCGAGCCGCGATCGCTGATCCGATCTGGCCGGTTATACCGGTTACGAGAATGCGCACAGATCAACCAAAGTACGTCGGCAACCCGCGTACTTCACTGAGCGGGAGAGCGGAAGCATCGCGAGTCGACAGCACAGGTTCGGCAATACGCCAATGAATACCAAGTGCTGGATCATTCCAGCGAATAGCAATTTCATCAGTCGGATTGTAGTAATTATCGCATTTATAAACGACGTCGGCCGTTTCCGAAAGGACAGCAAAGCCGTGCGCGAATCCGCGCGGGACGAAAAGCTGGCATCCGTTGCTTTCGGAGAGTTCAACGGCCACGTGGCGCCCAAACGTGGGACTGCCGACTCGCACGTCCACTGCGACATCCAAAATGCAGCCATGCATGACGCTGACCACCTTCGCCTGCGCATTGGGATTTTGCAGGTGCAAGCCGCGAAGGACGCCGTATTTTGAGCGCGACCAGTTATCCTGAACGAAAGGTCCGTTTAAGCTCAGGCCGGCGTATCGATTTGCGTGAAATGTTTCCACGAAAAACCCTCGTGCGTCGCCGAACCGTTTCGGTTCGATGATAAACACGCCGGGTATTTTGGTTTTGATCGCCTGCATGGAGGCAGGATTTTTCCGCTTCGAGGCTGCTTGCCAATTAGGGCTATTATACAATAGCAAATATTGCGGAGCTCACTATTTTACCCAGTTGAGGCGGTGATGCGCGGCATTATTTTGGCCGGAGGGACGGGGACACGGCTGTATCCAGCCACTGCTGTAATCTCTAAACAACTCTTGCCCGTATTCGACAAGCCGATGATTTATTACCCGCTATCGACGCTGATGCTCGCGGGTATTCGCGATATCCTTATTATTTCAACTCCGCAGGATGCGCCGCTGTTTGCGCGACTTCTCGGCGACGGTTCGCGGCTAGGCCTTCATTTCACATATGGCACGCAAGAGGAGCCGCGTGGCGTGGCGGATGCATTCATCATCGGGCGAGAATTCATTGGCAACGAGCGCGTCGCGCTCATTCTGGGTGATAACATCTTCCACGGCCATGGTCTGCCGGATGTTCTGCACCGGGCGAAGTGCAAAGACGGTGCGGCGATTTTTGCTTATATGGTCAACGACCCTTCTAACTATGGGGTAGTGGAGATTGATCAGCAAGGACGGGGCATTTCGATAGAGGAAAAGCCGACGAGGCCGAAATCGCATTATGCGGTGACTGGTCTTTACTTCTATGACAACGAAGTACTTAGCATAGCGGCCTCCTTGAAGCCGTCGGAACGCAAAGAAATTGAGATTACCGATATCAATAGAATCTATCTGGAACGAGGTAAGTTACAGGTACAGATTCTGGGGCGTGGGTTTGCTTGGCTGGATACAGGCACACATAGCTCGCTAGCCGAGGCTACCAGCTTTGTTAAGATCATCGAGGAAAGACAAGGCCTTCGAATAGCCTGTCCAGAAGAGATTGCACTTCGTTTAGGCTACATTCCTCCAGCAGAATTCCTGGCGCTCGCGCAAAGCGTATCGAAAAGTAGCTATGGGCAATATTTGCTTTCGGTACACGCCTCTTGGGTTGAGGCCGATGTCCGCGCGGCGGAGTGACGATTTTGCCTCGCATCGGCCATGACTCCGTCGTTATGGTCACAGGCGGCGCCGGATTCATCGGTTCCGCCGTGGTGCGTCACATTCTCGATTATATGGCGGCGCACGTAATCAATGTCGACAAACTCACCTATGCGGCCGACCCTTCCGCGACTTCGCAAGCGAGTTTTAACTCACGCTATAGATTTGAACACGTCGACATTTGCGACGGATCGGAGCTGCGCAGGGTATATAGAACATATAAGCCTCATGTCGTCCTAAACTTGGCTGCCGAGACGCACGTCGATCGGTCAATTGATGGGCCATCCGAATTCGTTCGAACAAATTTGGTCGGCTCATTCACGCTGCTTGAAGAAACTTTGCGGTATTGGCGGGGCCTTGGTGCCGTCTCGCGTAGCGAGTTCCGTTTTCTGCATGTTTCAACTGACGAGGTATTCGGCACGCTTTCTGCAGACGGAATGTTCACGGAAGACACGCCTTACGCGCCAAATTCACCTTACTCGGCGACGAAAGCGGGGTCCGATCATTTGGTACGCGCATGGCATCAGACATATCACTTACCAACAATCATTACGAACTGCTCTAACAATTATGGCCCTTATCAGTTTCCAGAGAAACTTATACCGCACATGGTTCTGCGTGCATTAGGCGAGGAGAAATTGCCGGTCTACGGCGATGGCGCGCAAGTTCGGGACTGGTTGTACGTTGAGGATCATGTCTGCGCGCTCATTCTGGCTGCGCAAAATGGTGTTCCCGGCGCTACTTACAATATCGGCGGACACAGCGAGCGAACGAACAGGGCGGTGGTGGAAACCATCTGCGATTTGCTGGACGCGCTAAGTCCGCGCGAAGGCGGATCATATCACGATCTCATTGAGTACGTGGCCGAGCGTGCAGGGCACGATCGGCGGTACGCCATCGATTCGACGAAGATTGAAACAGACCTGGGGTGGCGTCCCAGCGAATCTTTTGAATCCGGGTTGAAGAAAACGATCAATTGGTATCTGAAAAACAAAGCTTGGTGCGACGGCGTCCGACAAAGGGGTTACCGCCCCGTGCGGATAGGTCTCGGCAATCCTTGACGCGGGGGGGATACTTATGCTGGCGGTGAGCCCAAATTGAAAGCTTGTTAATTCTCGGAAACGGAACGAGCCACCAGGAAGCCAATCAGCCAGGTTAGAAAGGAATAGAACGTCACCAGCAATACAGAGACAGGCCTATTCGGATAAGTAGAGCTCTGTGGCAATGCGGGACGGACAAATGGTGTAATGAAGAGATGCTGCGCGGCCGCATTCGCGCGCGCCTGATCCAGCGCTTGCATGGTGCTTGTCACCATTGCCTGCGCGAACTGCCGTTCCAAATCGAGTTGCTCATATTTTGCAACCACCGTCGAAAGGCCGCCTCCGGCGCGATCTTTAGAAACGTCAGATTCGACCGAAACGAGCTGGGCTTTCGTCGCGGCGATTTGCGACTTGAGAACTCGCACAGCAGGAGCGTTGGGGCTTAGATTTTGGGAGGTGAGCGTAGTGAGACTGGTTTCCAATTGTGCTAACGTGGCGTGCAACGATTGCACTAGCGCTGAATTGCTCGCCACGACGCTGGTAGTCGGATCGATGATGCCTTGCTCGCTGCGAAATTTTGTCAGCTGGGCACGTACATTTTTAAGCCGGTCTTGTGCCTTCCTTACCTCAGTCTCCGCGAATCGGACTGCATCGATCTGTGCGCGATTCGCGATCTGATTGATTAGATTTTCCGACAATTGAACCAGCGTATCAGCTATCAATTGCGCGTCTTGAGGACTAAATGCTCGAACGGTCGCGACCGCTATTCCCGTTACCGGGTCGTAATTCGCACTGACCATGTATTGCCAGTAAGAAACAAACCTTTCGATGGGAAGGGACGAATCGAATCGAGCCCACCAGTCGATCTTTGGTCGAGAATAAAGTTCTTTTACATTTATTTTTGATTCGAGTTCGTCAACGGCTTGTCTGCTCGTCAAGAAACTAGTCACGAGATAATTATCCGCGGTATCCGAGGTTGCAGGCATGCCCAAAAGCACTGAGAGACCGCTCGCCGCGGCGCCAGAAGCACTCGAAGTGTCCTTCACGGCAAAACGGAATTCGGCGACGTATTGGTTAGATGCAATGAACCCGTAATAGAGTGTCGCGATGGTCACCGGCAAAACAAAGGAGAACACAAACCACAGGTATGCTCCATAGCCGCGCTTTGTGCCCGCTGAGGCACGCAGCAGGATAGGCGGCCTCTCGTAAGCGACTTCGGTTTGTGGAATCTGGCGGATCGGGATAACGGTCAACCGTTGTTCGATTCGCCGTGCGGTAGCCGGTGACTGAATCTGATTGCGTATGTCTTTTTGCGCCGGGCCGGATCGAACTGACGCTTCGCTGGAATCTCTGGTGTCTGGTTCTGCTTCAGAACCTCGTAATACGCTCTTTGACGAGGCGTGATCCAGCGCAACCTCTTCCCCCGTATGTGGTCCACGCATCCCCTTATTGCTTGGGACCCGTGCCGGTTGCTTTACCTGATCGGTCAAACCTGTGTCCTTTGTGCATTCCCAGGCTAATGCTACCGCAATCTAATGAGACTAGCACAAATGTCCCATGATTGCCCGCGTGGCTTGCGGAAAGAATCATCGAATTTGGCCCAATGATGAACGAATTCGGCTCTAGGCGGCCCGTCCCTCGCCATTGCCTGCCACTCGAATTTACAGGAAAACAGCCCGTCCAGGTGGGGTGGCTAGAGCGCTTCTCGCGGTGCCGGGCTGGCAGACCATAAACGTCCTCTGGCGGCGCTCCGGCTTGCACCGGCATTTCGTAGGCGTGACGAAAAAGGGCCGGAGCCTCCGATATCGCTTGCGCGCCATCAGAGGTCGGCCAATGATCGACGGGAATGCTTCTAGCCCTTGCCAAGCAAGCTGCGCCTGCTTTGGAGACGCGCCACGGCACTCTCGCCGATCTCAAGGCGCTGCTCGCATTGGAGAACGAGGTATTCCCGGCCGACCGCATCTCACGGCGCAGCATCCGTCGTTTCCTGAACTCGCCGGGCGCAGCTCTGATGGTTGCCGAGCAGGCCGACCGTCTGGTCGGCTACGCGCTGGTGCTGTTCCATTCGCGTT
>JAICMO010000278.1 GCA_025929185.1 Pseudolabrys sp. | reverse complement strand
GCCGACAGCGCCGGGCTGATCCATTCGGACTGGCCGGTGCTGTTGAGGTAGTCTGGAATGAACGTATTGGTGCCGAAATACGTCGCATTGACGGTGCCCAGCATGATGCCGAGCCGCCAGATCAGTGAATTGCGCCAGTCCGGCCACCAGCGCCGCCTGGCTGCCAGCGATTGCGCATTTACGATTTCCTGCTTCGGCGCGAAGCCAAGAACGGCGATAGCGATGACCGCGACCGGCACGCTCCAGGCGACGAAGGCTTTCTGCCAGCTTCCGCCGACCAGCGGCAGGACAAGCGGGAGCATCAACGCCACCGGAAGTATTTCGCCGACCAACAGTCCGTTCGTGTAGACGGCTGTGGCAAATCCGATGCGCTTCGGCGCCCATGAGCGAACGGCCGGAGGCATCGTCACCTGCATCACGGCAATGCCGGCGCTCATCGCGATCGTGGTTGCATAAAGCCAGACCACGTCGGCGACCGCGCCCCGCAACGCGCCGCAGATAGCGGTCACCGCCAGCCCGACGACAAGCGCGCTGGTCACGCCGAGCCGCGCGATCAGCAGCGAGCCCGGAACGGCGGCAATAGCAAACAGCATGGAGGGAAGGCCGGCGAGAAGTCCAACCTGCGTCGCGTTCAGGGCGAGTTCGTCATGGATGAGCGGAATGACCGGTGGCACCGCCAGAATGGTGAAGCGCAGAGCGGCCCCGGCGAGCCAGAGCAGCAGAAGCGCCACGAAAGGGCGCTCCTTCGTGAAAGCGCCGGCTGATGCTGTGTTCATTCGCGGAAGTTACGATGCCGAGGTACAGGGCTGTTCGATGCGCGCAAGGCGCATAGCACACACGGCATCGGAAATCACACGCTTATTCGGCAAGCCGTTCCTGCCTGTTCGTCAGGTCGCAACCTGCGAGATTTCCCTTCGGACCACGTCGATGAGCGAGCTTTGCAGCGAATCGAATTTCACGCCGCGGATGTTGAACGCGGCGGCTGCCAAGATGTCATGATCCCGGTCGCCGATCATGAAGCTGCGCGTACGATCGATCGGCCACTCGCGCGCCGCCTGTTCAAGCATGCCGACGCCCGGTTTTCGGCACTGGCACGCAATTGCGAACTCTTTGACGCTTCCCTCAGGGTGATGCGGGCAAAAATAGAAGGCGTCGACCCGCGCGCCCCGCGCAGCCAGTTCCTGTTGCATGTGTGCGTGCAGCGCCTTGACCGCGGCTTCGTCATAAAAACCTCGCGCGACCCCGGACTGGTTTGTCACCACGAAGACATAGAAGCCCGCCTCGTTCAGAAGACGGACGGCTTCGTGCGCGCCGGCAACCCATTCCAGTTGATCGGGCCGGTGGGTCCAGCCACGGTCCACATTGAGCACGCCGTCCCTGTCGAGGAATGCCGCCGGACGCCGCTGAATCATGGGTGAACCGAGATTAAGCATCGCCACCTTCATTGTAGAACGGGTATGCTTTGATGGCGGTGCTGCAAAGGATCATGTCTTTGATTTTGCGGCGTATTCGGCATTTTTTGCGGCAGTTGACAAGTGGGATGAATTGGTGACGGTTGCGCGAATTGCGAGCTTATAGCCGCGCGCCGCTTGCAAGCGAAGCACTGAAAATGGACATCGCCGCCACCCGCGCTAGCTCTTTCGAAAAAACGGTCGCGTCGCGAACCGGTTTGTCCGCTCGCCTGCGCCGGCTCGAAGCCGAGGCAATCTTCATTTTGCGCGAGGCCGTCAGCGAGTTCCGCAACCCGGTGATGCTTTATTCGATCGGCAAGGATTCGAGCGCGATGCTGCATGTCGCGCAAAAGGCCTTCTATCCCTCGAAGCTGCCGTTCCCGCTGCTGCACATCGACACGACCTGGAAATTCCGCGAGATGATCGCGTTTCGCGACGACACGGCGGCGCGGCTCGGGCTTGACCTGATCGTCCACATCAATGAAGAGGGCCGCGCGCGCGGAATTTCGCCCATCGCCTCCGGCTCGTCG
>JAICMO010000236.1 GCA_025929185.1 Pseudolabrys sp. | reverse complement strand
GCCTGCAGCTACTTGGAAACTCCTTCGACCGCAAACGCACGCGACTTCGTCGTCTTGAAGCGCACGGCATTGATTTTCTTGATGGCGTCCGAGTTGTTCCAGGCTTTTGCTTTCTCGATAGAATCGAAGGCAATCATGACGAAGCGGTTTGGCGCAGTTCCATCCAAAGCCAAGGGCGCGTTGGTACGAATGATGAAACGTCCTCCCGCAGAGTTCGTCGCCTTGGGTTCGGCGGCAGAGACGGCTTTTATGTAAGCGTCAGCGTCCAATGTTTCGCTGATGTCGATGACCACATACGCGCGTGGCCTGGCTTGGGCATTTAGGCCAACGATTGTTGCAGCCCCCGCCGCAAGGCTCAGTGCGAGGACTGCCGCTCCAATTGCATAGTGCCTCCTCATGGCGCTCTCTCCTGAGTGATTTAGCTCGGGAATTCCTGCACCTCATGACCGTCAGGTAGAATTCCCAAAAAGCCTAAACCGTGTTAGGTAAATACCTAACCATAGAAAACTTCTTTGTAGGGACAGACGCAAATTCGATGCCCCGAATTGTGCAATGGGAACGTCACATCGGTCGGCGGCTGCGTCTCCGCGATCTGTTCGTGTTCTTTACCGTTGTGGAGTGCGGCAGCATGGCGAAAGCCGCCTTGCAACTCGATGTTTCTACCCCCTCCGTTTCCGATGTCATTTCTGATTTGGAACATGCGCTCAAAGTCCGGCTACTGGACCGGACGCCGAAGGGAGTGGTTCCGACCAGCTATGGCCGAGCTTTGCTAGCGCGGGCTCACGCAGCTTTCGACGAACTACGCCAGGGAATTCGTGACATCGAATTCATTTCCGACCCGACCGCGGGGGAGGTGCGTATCGGATGTTCCGATTCACTTCTGGCCTTTCTTGCGATGGTAATTGAACGTCTTACGCTGAAACACCCGCGCATGCATTTTCACATTCAACAGGTGCACTGGCCCACCGTGGAGTTTCCGGAGCTGTATAAACGCGAGATTGATCTTGTGCTCGCGCGGCTCGTGAAATTGCCCGAGCGGGGGCGCCTCGAAGAGGACTTGGATGCCGAAGTTTTGTTTGACGATCCCTTTTCGGCAGTGGTGGGGCCAAACAGCAAATGGGCCACGCGGCGCAAACTGGATCTTGCCGAATTGGTGGACGAACCTTGGTTGTTGACACCGCTCGATGTGTTAGCCGGCCGTTTCTTTGCGGAAGCATTCGAGGCGCGGGGGTTGAAGCCGCCGAAGCCACTCGTGGCCGCCTACTCACCTTATTTGCGCAGCAGTCTTGCGAGCCGAGGGCAATTCATAGCTGTGCTTCCGCGCTCCGTTTTACATGCGGATGGCAAACTGTATTCGCTCAAACGATTGCCGATTCAACTATCGAATAGAGCATCGCCCGTTGCGATTGTAACGCTCAGAAATCGAACTCTCACACCGGCGGTTCGAGTATTCGTTGAATGTGCTCGCGAGAGCGCAAATGCAATTTTTGGCGAGAAATCCGAAACCCGAGCATTGGCGGCGCCTGCCAATGCTAAGGGCCGGGAACTTATTCCAAGTCGCCCGTAAGTAGCGCCGCGAGTTCTACGACTTGATCTAGACGCGCAGAGCCATAAAGCTTCGTCGCATCCTATCGCCGTCGGCCAATGAAGAAGTGAACAACACACGCTCGAGTTCTATTCAAACAATGTCGCTCTCGTGCGCCACTCAGTCCCACTTCGGCGACCAGGTCCAATCGACAATGCGGCCGCCGCGGCGCGCGAGACCGGCAATCTCCTTCATCTCGTCGTCCGTGAGATCGAAATCGAAGATGGAGAAATTCTCTTCGAGCCGCTCGAGCTTGCTGGTGCGTGGGATGACCGCAACGCCCTGCTGCACCAAATAGCGCAGGGAGACTTGCGCAGCGCTCTTGCCGTGGGCCGTGCCGATGCGCGTGAGCACGTCGTTCCCCTTGGCGCCGCCGCGCGCGATCGGACTGTAGGCCATCACCGCCATGCCGTGCCGTTTGCAGGCGGCGATGACCTTGTCCTGATTGAGAAACGGATGGTACTCGATTTGGTCGCAGACCAGATCAGAGGAGGCCCTGTTCGCCTCTTCGAGCAGCGCCATCGTGAAATTGGAGACGCCGATCTGCCTCACGTAGCCTTCGCGCTTCATCTTGGTCATGGCACCGAGCGTCTCGGAAACCGGAACGCGCGGGTTCGGCCAATGGATCAGCAACAAATCGATGACGTCGATGCGCAAGCGCGCGAGGCTTGCTTTCACGGAACGCTCGAGATCGGGGGGTGAAAGCAGCGTCGGCTGCACCTTAGTGGTAACGATCACCTCGGCGCGCTTGCCGGATGCGCGCACGCCTTCGCCGACCGCCTCCTCGTTGTCGTACATCTGCGCGGTATCGATGTGCCGGTAGCCGATGCGGATCGCCTGCTCGACGAGACGCGCGCACTCACGTCCGCGTAGCGCCCAGGTGCCGAGGCCGACCAGCGGAATCCTGAAGCCTTTGGCTTCGACAACCTGCATGAAGTTTCGTCTCGATCAGGGCGTATCCCATACCGGCGCGTGCGGCGGATTGACGACGCGCATGTTCGTGGCGTTCAGCTTTTTCAATTCCGCCATTTCGCCGTCCGACAACTCGAAATCGAACACATCCAGGTTTTGCTTCAAGTGGTCAGGCGTCCCCGTGCGCGGGATGGCGCACACGCCGCGTTGCACCAGATACCGCAGCGAAACCTGCGCGGCGGTCTTGCCATGCGCCTTGCCGATGCGCTCCAGTGCGTCCGCGCCCGGCACCTTGCCGCGCGCGATCGGACAATAGGCGACGATGGCCATGCCGTGCTTCTTGCTCGCCGCGAGCACTTTGTCCTGATTGATAAACGGATGCATCTCGATCTGGTTGCACACCAGCGGCTCGCTGGTGACCGCCCAGGCTTCGTCCAGCATCGTGGTGGTGAAATTGGCAACGCCCACATGCCTGGTCTTGCCGTCCTTCTTCGCCTTGCACAGCGAGCCGACGGAGACCTTGAATGGAATATCCTTGTTGTTCCAGTGAATCAGCAGCAGGTCGACGTAAGGCAGCTTCAAATTGACAAGGCTCTGATCGATGACGCGCTGGAAATCATCGGGATTGAGGTCGCCTTGGCGTACTTTGGTGCAGATGAAAACGTCTTCGCGCCTGGCGCCCGATGCGCGAAAGCCCTCGCCGTTCTCCTTTTCATTGCCATAGTGCGCCGCGGTGTCGAGGTGGTGATAGCCCATCTGCAAGGCGTTCTTCACCGCCTGGACGCAGATGTCTTCCTTCAAGGTCATGGTGCCAAGCCCGATCGTGGGAATGCGGGCGCCATGGGCTTCAACGAACTGCATTGGGTGCTCCTGAGACGGGACAGATCGGATTGAAATCGGGCCGGCCGGAGGGCGGCGCGGGAGAATGCCCGCTCAATCCGCCGCTGCCAACCGGGGTGTCGACCACGGCTTCGGCGTCGTGCGACCAAAGACCGCGAAATTTTTTTTGAGCCTGGCGTCAGAGACAATGCTGCCGCCGCAAGCCGTTGGCCGACCTTCTTACATTGGAATAATTCAAGGGTGGAAAAAGACTATTGCATCAAAGGCTTTTAATGCTTTTGTGAGGTCAAGCGATTAACTGGAAGAGACCATGCGCGCACTTCTACTCTGCCTGGCTTTGGCCGGCTTGAGCCTGCCGACGGCGGCAAGTCATGCCGATGACGCCCTGACGACAACGATCAAGGATCACAAGTTCAGCCCTGCGGAAATCAAGATCCCCGCCAACAAGCGGGTCAAGATCACCATCATCAATAACGATCCCATGCCGGAGGAATTCGACAGCTCGGCCTTGAAGGTCGAGAAGGTCGTTCCAGGACATTCCAAAGGTGTCGT
>JAICMO010000161.1 GCA_025929185.1 Pseudolabrys sp. | reverse complement strand
GTCGCCAGCGTTGCCTGCGTCGCAAAGCCGCGGCCGACGGTGGCGGACAATTGCGTGACGCTGATCGTCAGCGTCGATTGCGGCGCGCCGAAATCGGCAATCTCGTCGGCCGCTGCGTAAAGTGCGCTGGGCGAGGAGGCGTCGATCGTGCGCACGACGTCGATCCCTGAGAGAATATCGACATTGTATTCCTCGCGGTCCTCGCACAGCGGCACTTCGCCGACCCAGCTGTCGCCGTCAAAGCGCGCGCGTCGGATCCAGCTGAACGTCACGCCGTCGGCGCCGCGTTTTGCCGAAAGATGCACCGGCGCGAGTGGGCGCAGCGCCGTTGCCTGCGGCGTCGCATCGAGGGACACCGTGCTTGGGTCGGCGATATCGCGATTGGCGGCGACGACGCGCGCCTGGAGCGGTCGTTCGAGCGCGTTCGCGCCGCTTGCAATCGCGACAACGTTGGGATCGAGCACGACGAATGGCGAGCCGGCCGGCAACGGCGTGCCCGTCGCCCACTCGCTGCCGAGCTGTCCGCGCAGCAGCCGCGAGAGCGCGTACGTGCGCTCGCCGACCAATTCGGCATTGGCGAACTGGATCACTTCCCAGGCGCCGTCGGCCCGCTGCACCGCCGCCGCGTTGGCGCCGGAGAGCACCGCGCTATCGGGCAGCGACGAAAGCGCGCCGCCATAAAGCTGGACGCGAAAACCCGCATTGTGCCAGCGCGCGGTCGGTCCCGAAGCGAGCTCATCGAGCGTTTGACCGATCGTCGCCGGCGCGGCAACGAGCGCGGCGCGCTTAAAGCTGAGCCCATCTGCCGAGGTCCAGACCGCCATCGAACCCGGCCACGGATCGGCAAATACCGCGACGCGCATCAACGTGGGCGGCTGCCTGTCGTCAAGCGTCGGCAGGTCGAGCGTCGAAGCCTGCGCGGGTCCTAGGGCGGCTGGCAACGCGGACGTGCGGCGGGCAATTGCGGGAAGCGGCAGATCGAAGACCTCGGGATCGATCGAGCGCGCCTTGAGCGCGCGGCTCTCGGTATCCGTGATCTCCTGCACCTCGAAAAGCTTCCGCCGTCCGTTGACCGTCAGGCCCACAATATCGCCGAGCGACAACGGCAAACGGCTCGGCGGCAAAGCGAACTCCGCCGCCTCGCGTCCCGCCCACACATCCTGCAACCAGATGTCGGCGCGTCGCTTTGCCTCTGCATCATTCGCCGTCATGGCGACATCGGCGCTCGCGACACGCGCCGAACCGCCGACCAGCCGCCGCGACAGCACGGCCGCGCGCTGATAATCCGAGCCTATATCGGTGAAAGTGAGCGAGACCTGGCGCGGCAGGTCCGTTTCCTGCGCCCGCGTGAGCCGGGCCGGCGCGGCATCTTCGGGAAGCACAAGATCGTCTTCGTCGACGTCCATAACGGCATCGCCGCCGCGTGCGCGAAATCGCAAGCTGCCGTCCTCCTCGGCCGCGTCGAACGCAAACGCCAGCGCCAGCGGATCGAGCATCGCGCGCGGCGCCATCGGCCGGTCGACAACATAGCCATCCGGCCCTTCGCCGAGGCCGCTGGCGTCGACATTGCTGACGCCGCAATTCGCCAGAATCGCCGGCACTAAAGCATCGAGCGGCGTGCCGCCGAAGCGGCCGGTCAGCCAATGACCCGTTTCCCAGTTGCCGGCATCGCTCCACACGTCGCTCGCGGAGGGAAAGATGGGAAACGGCCGCGCATCCCATGTCCACAAATGAATGGCGGAAGGATCAACCATGCGGCCGTCATAGACCGACGAAACCGGGTTGAGGGCGTCAGCGCCGAATGCCGGGTCGAACGCGCCAAGCACCGCCTGCAAGTGGCGGCGCTGCATGAGGTCGTCGCGCCTGCCGTTCGAGAAATACGGCAGCGCGTTTTCCGACGACTTCGGATCGGGAAACACGCTCGGCTGATTGGCGCCCTTGTCGATGGCGGGACAGCCGATTTCCGTGATCCAGATCGGCTTCGACTGAGCAATCCATGCGGTCGGCGTTGCGAGCTCGGCGCCGCCCACGCGTTCGTAATGCGGCTGCGACCAGAAATTCCAGAGGTCCTTCTGGCGAAAAATCCATGGCTTGCCGAGGCCGTCGGTAATGGGCGTGCGCGTCTGGGCAGCGCGCGCCGCGGCGTCGGCATAAAACCAGTCATAGGCTTCGCCGCGCGCAAGATTGCCCGCGAGATAGGCGGTGTCATACGGACTGTCGGTGATCGCGCGGTCGGCCTCGCTCGCGACGCCGCGCCAGTCGGCGAGCGGCGCGTAATAGTCGATGCCGACCGCATCGATCGATGGGCAAGCCCATAACAAATCGAGCGGGAAGCGCACCTCGCTCGCATCCGGGTCGACGATGTGCGACCCGTATTCCGTCCAGTCGGCGCCATAGGTGACGACCGTGCTCGCGCCGACAATCGTCTTGACCTCACCCGCCAGGCTCACCAGCGCCTCGGCCGCCGGATAAACACCGGAAGCCGAGCGCACGCGGGTGAGCGACTTCAGTTCCGATCCGATCAGGAATGCATCGACGCCGCCCGCATCCGCCGCCAGGCTGGCGTAATGCAAAATGAAATTGCGGTAATTCCATCCGTCCGCGCCGCCAGTGAAAAAAGCATCGACCTGCTCCGCCGCAACGCTCGTGCCATCGGGCGAACTGGCCTGCGCCGGCGCGGGATCGCACGTGATCCTGCCGCGCCACGGAAATGCCGGCTGCGATGCCGCGCCGCTCCATGGGTCTGTCAGCGAGTTTTCGGGCGGAATATCCATCATCACAAACGGATAGAGCGTCACCTTCAACCCACGCCGCTTCAGTTCGGCAATCAGGTCGCGCACGCTCTGGTCCGACGGCGTGCCGCCGTAAGCGGGCCTTCCGTCGATCGTCGAGACAAGGCGCGCCGAGGCGCGATCAACTCCGGCAACAGACCAGGTTGCTCCATTCGTTGCCTTGGCGCTGTTGTCGACCGCGGGCACGACGCGGCATTCGCCGCAGCGCAGGTCGGTGCCGAACCAGGAGACGACAATGGCGACGCGCTCGATCAGCGGACAAACGGCTTGCAGATCGTCAAGCGATGCGACGACATCGGAAGCGCCGTAAGTGATGTGCCGGTTTTCGGCCCCTGCCCGTCCCGGACCGAGTTGCTGCGTTACAGTCGCCGGCTCATAGCCGAATTCCGTCGCGCCCGGGATGAGCGTCACGGCGCGCGTCATCCGTTCGAGTTGCCCGACCGGCCGCAAGACTTCGAACGACAATTGCGGAATGCGGTTGCCGAAATTTTCAAGCGGCAAGCGCTCGAATACGACATAGGCCAGCCCACGATAAGCGGGCGCGTCGCCTTCCTTGGCAACGATCAATGGATCGGCGGTTTGCGTCTCGTCGCCGACGTAGACGCGCATGGCGATGCCGGAAAGATCGAGCGGCTTGCCGTCAGCCCAGGCTCGCATGACCGCGCCGATCGGCCCCTCGCACAGTCCGACCGCAAAATTTGCAAAATAGGAATAGGTCGTTGTCGTGGTGCTGACGGTGCCCCCGCCACCCATGCCCTTGCCGCCCGACGTTTGCGTGCTGGTGGACACGACCTCTTCCAGATTCGTCGCCCAGATCACCTGGCCCGACAAACGCGCGCGGCCGTAGACGCGCGGGATCGGCGCGCCTTCGGTCGAGGCCATGATCGTGAGGTCGGAGAGCCGCGGCCCTTCGACCGCGACATCGCGGCGCGAGGCAAACAGCGATTGATCGATGGCATTGCCGACCACCGCGCCGGCAAGACGGCCGGCGATGGCGCCGACCGATCCGAACACGGCGCTGCCGGCCGCGCCGCCGGCAACAGAAAGAAGAAGAGCGGCCATGAAGTTTAATCCACGCCAGGAAACCGAAACGCATAGGCCAGTCGCCTGCGCCACCATGGCGCGATTGAAACTTCGGCGACCGCCGCGCCGTCGTGCGCGTGCACCATCAAATCGCGCGCGGTGACGATCGCCGCGTGCTTCGCCGGCAAGTGAGCGCGCCAACGGAAGAGCAGCACGTCGCCTTCGCGAAATTTATCGAGCGCCAGCGGAATCAGATGTCGCGCGGCCGCATCGGCCAGCGCTTCCCGGCCGCTCGCCTCCGCCCAATCGGGCGTGTAAGCCGGCGTACGCTCCGGCTCCGCGCCGACCACCGCGCGCCAGACGCCGCGCACCAAACCGAGGCAATCGCAGCCGACGCCTTTAAGCGATGCCTGATGCTTGTACGGCGTGCCGATCCACGCGCGCGCTTCGGCAACGATGAGGGAACGGGAGAGCATCGGATGCACTTTCTTGTCCCTCCCCGTCAGGGGGGACGCGAGGGCCGGCGAGCGGCCGGGTATCGGCCACGCTTCGCGTTGACCCATTGGCCGCGTCTTCCCCGAAAACGAGAGGGATCAGGATTGCAAACTGCTTCCGTCGTTCCCCGGCTCGCCCTGCACCGGATAGTGGATGACAAAATCGTTGCCCGGAATGAACGGAAAGCCGCGGAAGTTGACCACGTTGTTGAATTTGTCGTGGCAGGTGGAGAAGCGCTTGTCGCACCCCGCGGTGACGGTGAATGTATCGCCGGCCGTAATCGGCTCCGGCATGGCTTGCCACAGCGTGATCGTCACGCCGTCTGAAGTTTTCGCATGGACTTTCACTTCCATGGCGACGCCGGCATTCGCGCCGCTATCGAACGTGAGCTTGCCCTGCGTGAACCAGCCGTCGTCGAACGCATCCAGTCCCGAAGCCGCAAAGGCCGACGTGGCGCTTAGCGCCGTCACGGTACCGCTGCCGCGAAACAACGGATCGCTGAGGTCGATGGTGCAGCGCGCATCGCCGAGATCGGCGTCACAAGTAGCCGTAAACAAGCGGCCGGTTTCTTCGCCGAGCCTGTCGGAAAGGCCACGCACTTCCGCGGTGAACGCCGGCCCTTCGCGCCTTACCTCGCCAAGCGTCCCTTTTGCGAGCAGCACGCACAGATCGGGTTCGCTCCAGTCGACCAGCCGGATTTCGACCGAAGCTGTGTCGTAGCGGCCGGCCGCGAGATCGTGCTCGTTAAGCGAGTCGTCGGCGAGCGCGCCGGAAATTTCCGAGCCGTCGACAGCCATGCCGAGCTTCTGCGTTGCCTCCGAGCCTGTGAGACCCGTGCCGGCGCGGCAGGTCACGGTGTCCAGCACGACGTCCTCGTCGTGATCCGTAAAGCCCTGCACCACGCCGTCGCTGCGCGTGATGATCCAGCAGCGGCAGAGCGTGGTGACGCCGGTATCGAGCTTCGTTTGCAAGGCGGAGGGAATGATGCGCATCGATGTTTTCTTGTCTTGAATGCGGCGCAGCAGGGAGCGAAACGGAGTGGTGCGCTGCCGGTACAGGACCCAGCTTCTTTATATTTTTGATAACCGGGGCGCCGGGCCTTCGCCCGCCGAAGGGTTCGTTACGCGTCGGCTACGAAGTGTGCTTCGGCCCGCAGGGGGGGGTCGGCAGCGCAACGTTTCACGCTCCGCTGCGCTCGGGACACGGTTTCACGGTCTTATCTCAACCAGCGGAATCTTCGGGATTGCGCCGGCAGCAAACGCAGACAGATCGACTTCGAGATAATCGGTATCGAAACGCACCGGCACGTCGAACAGAAAGCCGGCGCTCACCACCGCGCCGCTTGCCGGAATGTGGCCGGAAAGAAAAGTGATCGTCCCGGTCGTTGCATCGCTTGTGAACGCCGTTCCCTCATCGACTTCAACGCCCGCCACGGCGGTGCGCACGCTTCCCGCAACCGGTTTTGCAATCGGTCTTTGGTAAGGTGAATAGAGCGAGCCGTAGGTCTTGACGAGCTGGAAAGACGCCGTGACGCCGTCGCCCACACCGATGGCCTGGTCCGTCGGCGAAACTATTTCCGACGCCGCGGATGAATGATCGAGGCGGTCGCGCCAGCGAAAGCCATAAAGCCGTCCGCGCCGCTCCTCGAAAAACGCGACCACCTCCGACAGCGCCTCGAACGTTTTCACGCCATAACCCGCATCGTAACGCCGGCGCGAATTCGCCCAGCGCGCATTGCGTTCTTCCGCGCCGGAGCCGAGCACGACGACGTCGGTGCGCCGCTGCGGCCCGCCCGCACTTCTCAGCGCGATATCGAGCGGAAACAGGATTTCGTGGAAGGCGGTCATTCTTCTTATGTCCGTTCTGTGGCCGTCGTCCTCGAGGGCCGCTGCGCGGGCACCTCAGGACGACGGGGCAGAGTTAGCGTCATCCTGAGGTGCGAGCGCCGAAGGCGCGAGTCTCGAAGGATGACGCATCAACTCAGAGACTCCGCTGCCCGCGCGCGACGGCGCGGGCGATTTGCCCGGTGATGTAGGCCTCCGAGCGGCGGAAGCTCGAGGCATCGGGCGTCGAAATCTGCACGACCACGTTGGGCGCCGCACCGCCGCCATTCATCGCAACGCCAAGCCGTCCGTCGGGTCCGCGCGTCAGCGGCATGATCGCTTCCGGTCCGGCCTCACCGGCAAGGCCAAGGCCGCCGGTGGCCAAGGGAAAATAAGTCGGCGTGCCGATCACCCCGCCCGCGGCAAACGGTTTGATGGCGCCGAGCGCGCCTGCCGTAGTCGGCTTGGCTGCGCCCGAGCTAAACAGGCCGCCGAAGAGCTTATTGAGTCCGTCGGTGATGCCGGTGGAGAGCCCGCTCGCAATCGGCTTGAATGCTGCGGCGAGCGCCAAACTCGACATTCGCAGCGCCAGCGATTTCAGCACGTCATCAAACTGCTTTCCTCCGCTCGCCGCCTGCGTAAACGCCCGCGTCATCGCGCTGGCAAATGCGTTCGCATTCAGCGCCAGAGTATTTGTCTGTGCGCTCAAGCCGTTCAGCACCTTCTCGAGGTCGCTGCCCGCGCTTGCTGCGTCACCGGCGCTCGTTTCCAGAATGCTGTCTCCCATCATCGGGATACCTCGTCATCAAGTCGGCAAATGCCGCGCGATCGAGCGGCGCGCTGCGCCCGCGCACCGCTTCGATCGCGTAAGCCAGTTCGCGCGGCGTCATGCGCCAGAATTGCTCCGGCGCAAGGCGCAGCACACCGAGCCCGAAGCCGATCGCCTCTTTCCAGGGGAAGGGATTCATCGGTGCGGCTCTGTCATTTCCGGTCATCATCCGCGAAAGCGGATGATCCAGTAATCGCTGCGGTCTCGGTGTGTACCGGATCGCCCGCTTGCGCGGGCGATGACGGCTAAGGGCCAAAGGTCGCCGCGATCAATTCGGCGGCGATACGCACGTAGCCCTGCGCGCCGCCATCGACCTCCATCTGCGCGACCTCATCGTCGCTGACCACCTCGCCCGCGCCGCGCAGGCCCGCGCCGATGATGCGGATCAGGTCCTGCGCTTTCATGCGCCCGGCGCCGAAGCGCTCGGTGAGGGCGACGAGATCGTCCGCGCCGAACGCCGCTTCGAGCTCGGCAAGCGCGCCGAGCGTCAAGATGAGCGTGCGCCTGGCGCCGCCGATCTCGGCCTCGATTTCACCGCGATGTTTGTTGGGCATGACGTGAGTCCCCGCATCGCACCGTCATCCTGAGGCGCGCGCCACCGATCTCGGGTTTAACCCGAGATAGGCAAAATATAATACGCAAGTCGGCTAAAGCCGACTTGAGTGGCGCGCCTCGAAGGATGATCGGCCGTCACCCTTCGAGGCTCGGCCGCCTTGCGGCCTCGCACCTCAGCGACTGTGTTCTTTGTCAAGCGGGCTGCCATTGTATCCGGTCTCTGAGCATTGCGTTGAGGATGGTGAGGATTTTGCGGGCGACGGCGATGAGGGCCACCATTTT
>JAICMO010000162.1 GCA_025929185.1 Pseudolabrys sp. | reverse complement strand
TTGGGCTCACGCAAGGCGATGCCCGCTGGCTGAGGCAGGCTTTGCTTAGTGAACTTAACAAATGTGATGCTTTCGAACTGGCGAGCGACCATCTTGGATTACGCGCCGGAAGCGGTGGCTTGATTAGGGCATGATCGCTTAAAACGGAAGCGCCGCTCGCCGCAGCGTCATTGCCGGACTTGATCCGGCAATCCATCCTTGCGAAGGAGATGGACCCGCGGGTCAAGCCCGCGGGTGACGCCGAAGACACGATTCAAACGTTTCTGCCGTCCGTTACAAGGCGCAGCAGCGCGGGCGCTAAACCGCCGCGCGAATTCGACCTGCGCGAATGGAACGTGTCCTCGCGCGTTCGTGACCGCGCGCGCATCGTCTGCTTGCCGGTGCGGCGGTAAAATCGTCGCGCTCGGGGGCTTACCGCAAACCCTCACAAAGGATGCACTGTCATGAAAACGTCAGTCCTCGTCAGTGCCTTGATCCTCGCTTCGCTTCCCGCCGCTTCGCTCGCCATGGACGAGCACGCGGTCATGCAGCCCGACGCCCTCAAATGGGGAGCGGCGCCGCCCGCGCTGCCGCCCGGCAGCGAGGTGGCCGTGCTGGCCGGCGATCCGGGCGCCGATGGTTCCTACGTCGTGCGCGTGCGCATGCCGGCGAATTACACCGTGCCTCCGCACACCCATCCGACCGACGAGAATGTCACCGTCATCTCAGGCGCGCTGCATTTCGCGATGGGCGCCACGCTCGACAAGAGCAAGGGCGAGGCCGTGCAGCCGGGCGGCTTCTTCCGCGCCGCGAAGGGCATGCAGCATTACGCCTGGTCCACCGAGCCGACCGTCATTCAGATCCACGGCATGGGTCCGTTCGCGATCGATTACGTCAATCCGGCCGACGATCCGCGCACGACGGCGACGACCGGACGCAAGTAAGATGAACACCCGGGCGGGCGGCGATCACCGGCCGTCCGCCCGGCTTGCTTTTCATCGCCGTCCGAAATCGCCTGCGCCGGCGTGCGTGCTTAAATTTGTTCGCGCAGCAAAAACATTTGCGCGGACGAATGGTAGTTTCGACATGCGGCGATCCGTGCAACTCAAAAACTCAGGCGCAAATCTCTTTCAGCACCGCCGCGAGAAGCACCCTCGCCTTTGCATAGATGCCGGGCGCCTCGCTCTCGCGCGGGCCGCCGATACCGAGTCGAAAAGGCGTATTGCGTTCACGCGCGCGCATCTTGTCGCGAATCCAATCGCAGGCGCACGCCACCGCGTCCGCCATCCCGACATCGACCGTCAGCGTCCGCTTGCCGTATTGCGCCGCGAATCTTTCCGCGAGCGCCGTGCCATGCGAGACGCTGATGCCGCCTTTATCCGTCACCATGAGGCAGGCATCGCTGTCGCGCACGTTCCACTCCGTGCGCTGCGCCGGATCGGCGTTCGGCGTCTCACGCAAATGCGGATACCTCGTCAGCACGCCGGGCGGCGCAGGACAATCCTCCGCCCAACCGCCGTGTGGACACCAGCCGCCGTAAGCAACGCCCTGCGTGATCGCGGCGTCCAAAGCAGCACGGTCCACCCCGCTCTGCCCGCCGGAAATGACGATCAGATTTGGCATGCTCGCACGATAATGCAATTGCCTTCGCGAGGAATGAGCCCTGGTATCAGGCGCAAAAAAACCGGCCGCGGATGACCGCGGCCGGTTTGCTTCGACGACGCCATGCGACGCGCATGGCGCGACTATGCGATCAACGATGGCGGTGATGATAATACGGCCGGTGATGAAAAACCCGCCGCGGGCCGTGCCAGCCGCGCCACACCCAACCGTGCCAGCCGCGCGGGCCGCCCCAGCCGAAGCCGCGGCGCCACGCGTAGCCGCACCAGTACCAGCCCGGCCCATGCCAGCCGCCGTTATACCAGCAATAATTGCGGCCGCCGATGATGAACTGCGCTTGCTCGACCAGCCCGGGACCGGCAGCCACATTGCCAAGCCCCGCCATCGCCGGCGCAGCCTGCGCAGCGCTCGTCATCGCAGTCCCGGCTCCAAGAGCCGTGGCCAAAGCGATAGCCAAACCGAATTTTCTCATGATGATCCTCATAATTGGTTTCACGTTAAGAAACGGCATCACAGCATTGATAGCGATCTTCACATGTACGCTGCGTGAACGGCACGTCGCGCCACCTTCACAATGCGGCCACGTTAACGCCTCACTCGGCACTCAGTTCCTTGTCTTTGGCTTCGGCGCGTTGCAGCGCGGCACGCGCCGCCAGCCGCGCGACGTAGCCGCCGAATGATTTACGTTCTGGAATGAGCTTGAACATCATTCCGTAGCGAAGGCCGGAGCCCAACACCACGTCGGCGGCGGTAAAGCGCTCGCCGAGAAGAAATGGCCCTGGCGTAACCGCCGGCTCCAACGCATCCAGCACGGTGTCGAGATTGCGATAACCAAGCGCCGTCGCCCGCGGCTCCTCCTTGCGCGGAAAAGCGCGGTCGGTCATCGCCGGATCGAGCACGCTTGGATTGTAGAACAGCCACTGAAAATAGAGGCCGCGTCGCGTATCGCCGACCGGAATGTTCAAATTTGCTTGCGGAAATTCGTCGGCCAGATAAGCGCAAATGGCCGCCGCTTCTGTAATGACCGTGTCGCCGTGTTTGAGCGCCGGCACCTTGCCCATCGGATTGATCTTGAGGTAATCCGCCTTGAGTTGCTCTCTTTCTGACAACTTGAGAAGCTTGATGTCGTAGGGCTCGCCGATCTCTTCGAGCATCCAGAGCACGATGGACGAGCGCGAGGGTGACGCGTGATAGAGTGTGATATTGGACATGCCGCCTCTTACGAATTATCGGGTGAATGTAGAGGTTACGGCTAATTGGCGATTGTGCAGGAACCGTGACAATGGGCGACACCGTCCGCGACAACACCGAGCAACATCGCTTTGAACTCGACGTGGAGGGGCACGTCGCGGTCTCGTATTACAAGGTCGCGAACGGCGTCATCACCTTCATGCATACCGAAGTGCCGAAGGAGCTCGAAGGCCGTGGCATCGGCTCTCGGCTTGTCAGAGGCGAACTGGAAATTGCCCGCGCTCGCGGATTGAAGGTGGTCGCAAAATGTCCTTTCGTCGCAGCCTACATCGCCAAGCATCCTGAGTTCGCCGATTTGCTCGAGCGCTGACGGATCGCGCCGTTTTAGCTGCGCGCGATTTCATCCAGCATGTCCATAAGCGCATCCGGACACGTAATGTGCGGATTGTGGCTTGAATCGATTTCGTAAGTTTTCCAGCCTTCGCTTTTGGCGCGGTCGTAAAAGCGGCAGAAACGATCGTCGACCGAGCAACGCCGGCAATAGATATAAAAACGCGACTGCGGCGGCTCCGATTTCAGCGTCAGCTTCTGCTCGAATGTCTTGATCGGCTGCGGCACGCGCTTCGGCTCAGCCCAGGCGCGGTCGGCAGCGGGCGTGTCGGGCGGCATCGGTCCGGGCGGCATGCGCCATTCGCCATTGCGCTTTCGCTGGTCGCGCACCGCAGGCGGCAGCAGATCGAAAGCGCTTTCGCCGCTCTTTGGTGCAAACGCGTCGAGATAGACCAGTTTGGCAATCCGGTCGCGCGCACGATCTGCGACGCCGGTTGCGACCATTCCGCCGTACGAATGACCGAGGAGAATGACCTTGGACAAGTCCTCGAATTCGAGAACACCGCAAACATCGGCGATGTGCGTGTCGAGATTGATGTCCGGATGTGCGAGATGGTTGCGCTCACCGACGCCGGTGTAGGTCGGCGTTACCAGGCGATGACCACGCGCAGCCATCAGCGGGTGCATCTTCGTCCACCCCCAGCCGGCCGACCAGGCGCCATGCGCAACAACAAACGTAGCCATATTTCCCCCCTTTATTACTCGGCGGCGATCGTCCGCGCCCCTGCCTGCTGCGTCCGCCTCGCCCAGTACGAGCGTACAACATCAACCACCACGACGCAGAGGCCGGCGCCCAGAACTTGCCAACCGGGCCTGATCCCGGCGCTGAAGTCGAGCGTGGCGGTTAACACGCGCAACGGCGAGACATGGAACGCAAGGCCGAGCCCAATTGCCTCGCCCGCGAAGGTCAGCACCGATACTGCGACGGCGAGCGCCAACAGTTTGAGCGCCGACAAATCTCCGCCGCCCTGCTGCCACGCTGCCAGTCGGTAGCCGACGAGCCAAAGAAACAAGCCGGCCGCGAATATCGGCACTGTCACGTCGGCCTTGGTCTGCTGAAAATAATGGATGAGCCCGAGCAACGCGATCGCATAAATAATCTGGTGCAATCGCCGCCAGCGCATTCCGCCGAGCCGGCGCACCATGCCGTCGGTCGAAGTCGCCGCCAGCGCCGCAAGACCAAGCCACGCGAGAGCGCCAATAACCAGATAGACGCGATGTGTAATTTCGTGCAGCGCAGCCGCGATGCTGTAGCGTTGATCGGCGACAAACAAAGCGAGATGCGCAGCGATGTAGCAGAACGCGCCGATGCCAAGCATTCGGCGCACGTCGAGCAGCGCGTTGAAACGCAAAATGCGGCGAAACGGCGTCACCGCGAGCGTCAGGCCGAGAAACACCAGCGCCCAAAAGCCCGCGCGGTGGATCAGATCGTTGATCGGCCGCGCTCCGCCTGCGATCGCCGCCGCATCGTAGACGGCCTTGGCGAACGGAGCGAACAGCCCCGCCAGAACGACCGCGCGCAGCGGCGATACGCGGCCGCGGCGGTCACGCCAGACTTTCCATTTTGCTCGAACGCCGACATTTGGAACCATCGCATTCGGCGCCTAGCATGACGACAAGGTCGTCTCCAAGGCTCGCTTCGCCGCGCGGCGCACCCGTAACGGACATGTTACCGGCGGTAGGCAGATCGACGGGCTTTTCGCTTGGTCGTTGGAAAATGCAAAAAATGCAGAGGCGACCGGTATTCGCATGCTAAGCTTTCGAAATCTGATTCGCGTTTGCTGCGGTATTCGACAGTCAAACCCGGTCACGTGATCTTCTTCAGAAGAAACCGCACGCCACAAAAAGGGGAACTCCAAACGAAGTAGCGCCGTTGAGTGATCGCCGCGCCGGGCCAGCCTGAGGAGGCCATCGATGTTGCGAACACGGGTCTGCGCATTACTCGTCCTCACCCTTCCTAGTTCTGTTGCTTTCGCGCACGATATTTGGATCAACCGCGGCAACTACCGCAGTCCTGCCGGCGAGTGGTGCTGTGGGGCCGAAGACTGCGGCGTGGTTTCGCCCGGCGCGGTTCACGCCGGGGCCGGCGGCTATTCGGTGCGCGGCGATGTGACGTATGGCGTCGGCGTGACGGGCAACGCGGCGGATGGTCCGACGCACTCGGAAAAAGTCAACGAGACGGTCCCTTACAACCAGTCTCTGCCCTCTCCCGACGGCGCTTACTGGCGGTGCAAGAGGCCGGATGGCTCGCCCCGGTGCTTCTTTGCACCGCCGCCGGGAAGCTGAATGACCGCATCTTGTCGGCGAAGCGTATGCGCGCCGCCAAATTCCGCGCGCCTACTCGCAAGTCTCTCCGGATCCTGTCACCACCGTCGCCAGATGGATGAGGAAGGCCGCCGCGCAAAGAATAAAGGTTGAGGCGACCTGATCGCAATCGGCAAAATAAACGAAGAAAGCGCAAAGCGCGGCCGCAATCCCAACGCTGAGCGCCCAAACGCCGACCCAATTGTCGACGGTCGCACCGTTCGGTCGCTTTTTGCTGACAGGTTTACTCGGCAACGAGGTCGGCATCGTGCGACCTCCTGGGAATGCCGCCAGATTTAGCTGTCCTTCACGCTCGCTGAGACAATGCGGGGTCCGGTACTATGTTCCGCGCGTCTCCGGCCTATCGGCTATCACTAGAGGCGCGGGACGCGGCGCGGCGCTGTCGTCGACGGCACCTTCACCCACGCCTCGCCGTCGAGCACGGTTTCGCCCGCCACCGAACACGTGCAGGTCAGTCGGGCGCGGAATTTTTCCGGGATCAACTCGGCCACGATGACTTCGACGTCCACCGTATCGCCGATCTTCACCGGCGCGCGGAAATTCAGCGTTTGCGAAATGTAAACCGCGCCAGGTCCCGGCAAGCGCGTGCCGAGCACGGCAGAGATCAGGCTTGCGGTGTAAAGCCCGTGCGCGATGCGCGTGCCGAATGGCGTCTTCGCTGCGAAATGCTCGGACAAATGGATGGGATTGCGATCGCCCGTAACCGCGGCAAATCCGACCACATCGGAACTGTCGATTGTTTTCGAGAGCGTCTCGGTCATCCCGACCGAAAGGTCCTCGAAAAACAATGTCCGCAGGGGGATCGTCGTCATGTCGCGATCGTGAGTTGCCGTCGACAAATAACTGCCAAAGTGCCCATCAGCAGCAAGTTGACCAACGCCAAGGCCGTCAAAACCGACAGGGTGATTTCAATACCGTTCCGTTCAATCAGCAAAGCGCCGACCGAAGGCGCAAGCGCCTGCACAACGAGACTGGGGAATGCGAGCTTGCCCATAAGCCGCGGAAAGCGAACCGGACCGAATAAAGCGAGCGGCAGCGTCCCGCGCGCGATCCAAGAGACGCCATAGCCGGCGCCATACAGGATGATCGTCAGCACCAACACTCTAAACCCGCACGACAGCAGCAACAAACCTGCCGCCATCAACGCGCAGGAAGCAAGCAATGTCCAGATCGGGTGGTAGCGGCTGCCGAGCATACGCTCGAGAAGGCGCGCGGCGACCTGCGCCGGGCCAAACAGCGTGCCAAGCGCGACAGCCGCCGCGTAATCCGCACCCCTCGCCTGCAGGATGATCAAAAGCTGCACGATGACGACGGCGCCGACACCCGCCGTCAAGGACATGACCGTCGCAAGCAGAACCAAGACGGCTCCTTCTTTCGGCAAATGGTTCACCGGACGCGGGGCGGATTCTGGCGCACGGTCTTCGGCGGATTCCGAGACTCGCCGCGGCAAAACTGCCGCCTGAAATGGCAGCGATAAAAGCAAATGAAGCCCGGCATAAACAAAACAGGCGTCACGCCAGCCGATGTGCTCGATCATGAAAGCGCTTAGAGGCCAACAGATCGTGCTGGCAAACCCGCCAAACAGCGTCAGGTTGGTGATCGGCGCGCGGGCCTCGCGCCCGTAAATGCGACCGAGCGCCGCGAATACCGCGTCGTAAAGGCCCGTGCCCATGCCAAGGCCAAGCACGAGCCAGGACGCAAGGTAGGCCGCCGGGACCGCCGCAAGCGCGACACCGCAAAGCCCGGCCGCGTAAAGGAACGGGCTTGCCAGCAGGACCGGCCGCGCGCCGTAGGTATCGATCAGCCGACCGACTTGCGGCGAAACCAATCCCGCGACCAGCAGCCCGATTGTGGTGCCGCTGACCACCACCCCGAGCGACCACCCAGTGTCCCTCACGATCGGCTCGGCAAATACCGCCGGAAAGTAGAAGGAGGTCCCCCACGCCAAAATTTGGGCGAACCCAAGCGCGGCGATGATGGCAGCGCGCCCGGAGGACGAACTTTCGGGTTCCAATCCGGGTCTCCCCTCGCCAGTGTGTCCCTTTTGCGCCGACTACGCCTAGGTGTTTAGTCCCGGAATTTGCTGGAGCGGATTTGTCGTGAAGCGGTGGGGCTGTTCGGCCCATGCCTTACAGATGAACTCGTAGGGAGTGAGGCCCTTGAGGGTCTTGAGTCTGCGAGCGAAGTTGTAGGCCGAGACG
>JAICMO010000106.1 GCA_025929185.1 Pseudolabrys sp. | reverse complement strand
TCGCCCGGCAAGCTGGTCGATCTCGCCGACACCATCCGCGGCTTCAAGGGTCTGTGTGAAGGCAAGTACGACAACTTGCCGGAGGCGGCGTTTTATATGGTCGGGACCATCGAAGAGGCGGTCGAAAAGGGCAAGAAGCTCGCGGCGGAGGCGGCGTAGGCCGAGTCAGGTATCAAGCCATGGCAACGTTTCGCTTCGATCTGGTTTCTCCCGAAAAGCTCGTCTTTGCCGGCGATGTCGAGCAGGTGGATGTGCCCGGCATCGAGGGCGATTTCGGCGTGCTCCCCGGTCATGCCCCGGCTGTTGCGACCCTGCGGCCGGGTATCCTCACGGTGCACGATGATAGCGGCGCGCGCGAGATCGTCGTGCTCGGCGGGTTTGCCGAAGTGTCGGCCGAAGGCCTGACGGTGCTTGCCGACGTAGCCGAGGACATCAAGGACTTTGACCGGACGACGATGGCCGCGCGTATTGCCGAGATCGAGCGCCGCATCGAAAAGATGCAGGAGGGCAACGAGCTCGACAAACTGATTATGCGACTCGACCACTTCAAGCAGATCGACCGGCACATTTTGACGACGGCGATGCACTAAAAGCATGATTGCTTTGGATTGAATCGCTCAATGCCTTCGGCGTCACCTGCGGGCTTGACCTGCGGGTCCATCTTCTTCGCAAAGCTGGATTGCCGGATCAAGTCCGGCAATGACGCCGCGGCGAGCGGCGCTTCCGTTTTAAGCGAAAGCGTGGATGGCGAACTTCAAGTCATCACACTCTACCGCGCGAAGCGCGCGAACTCCTTCACCACGCGCGCATAAGTCTCTTGCTTGAACGGCACGACCAGCGCCGGCAGCTCGCTCATCGCAACCCAGCGCCAGGCCACGAACTCCGGCTCATGCGTGCCGGCGGGGTTACTCACGTCGATCTCGCTCTCGTCGCCGGCAAAGCGCAGCGCATACCATTTCTGTTTTTGGCCGCGATATTTTCCGTTCCACGCCTGTCCGATGAGTTCGCGCGGAATGTCATAAGCAAGCCATTCCGTCATCTCGCCAAGCTTCTCGACCGAGCGGATGTTGGTTTCTTCGTACAGCTCGCGCAGCGCCGCCCTGTAGGGGTCTTCGTCGTCGTCGATGCCGCCTTGCGGCATCTGCCACACATGCGTTGCATCGGTGTGCTCGGGCCCGCCGGCCCGCCGGCCGACGAACACCAAGCCCTCGCGGTTCAGCACCATCATGCCCGCGCACGCACGATAAGGCAGCGATTCATAAGAGAGCATCTGCATTCCGGAATATGGAGATCGTGAGCTTCGTTCGCGGCGCCGAGATTACGACGACTTTGCCTTCAGCGCGATCATTGAAATCGGCACCAGCACAAAACCGCGCTTCTCCACCTGCTTCGCCCATTGCGAGATGCGGTCTATCGTCGAAGGGAGCGCAGTCGCCATGCCGACCGCCGTGCCGTGTTCGCGCGCGAGCAGTTCAAGCCGCGCAAGCGCATGGTCGACTTCCGACGGCGTCGGCACCGCATCAAGAACGACGTCGGTTTTGGCGAAGGGAAAATTTTGTCCGCCTGCGATCCGGGCGGCGACGCTGCGCGGCGATGCACCGTCGTCGACGTAGATCAGGCCGCGCTTGGCAATGTCGGTGAGCACCGGAGCAAAGGCCTGCTCGGAGGCCGTGAAGCGTGAGCCCATATAGCTGGCGATGCCGACGTAGCCATGGAAGCGGCTCATCAGCCAGTGCAATCGCTCGATGTTTTGCGCGGGAGGTAAAGAGGTCAGCAGCGTCTGCGGGCCCGGATCGTTGTCGGGATAGTCGAATGGCTCCATCGGCGCTTGCAGCAACAATTCATGATTTTCCGCGCGCGCCCGCTCCGCCAGTTGTTCGAGGCCGGTCCCATAGGGCGCGATTGCAAGCGTGACCGTCGGGGGCAGCTTGGCCAACGCTTCCGCGGTCCCGGACGCGCTGATGCCAAGCCCGCCGACGATGACGGCTATTTTCGGCGCGTCAGTCTTGTCCGCGGGGAGTTTGCGCGGTTGCGCATACAGCATCATGGCGCGCTCACCTTGCGGGCCTATTTGGGGAATGCTTCCGTCCTTGGATTTTTCCAGGAGCTGCGGGGCCGCGTCGCGTTGTCGTGGCTCACTCTCTTTGCCGGCAGCCCCCTTTACCGGGTTATCCGGAACGACGATGTTCTGTTTCGTGCCCGTGGCGCCGTTTATGACCGTGATGACTTTGCTGCCGGCAGGCGCGGCCGGTTCGCTTGGCGACACCGCGGCTGCCGCCGCTTTCCCGGACGGCCCGTCATAACGATCGTGCTCGCGCGCTCCCGCGGATGACGGCGTGGTAGCGCTGGTATTTTCGGCGAGTGGGTGGGTGAGGACCACCGCAACCGGTTCGCCGCCGAGCGGATCATTGACGAAAATTGCCCAGAGCACGGCGACGGCGGCAAATGAGCCCAGCGCCCCCGCTATGACCTGCGGTATTGCAATGGGGAATCGGGCCCGCGATTTTCGCTTGTCCTGGCCGAGCGGGGCGTTGAGGTCATCCGTCGCCACGGCAGCGATCCTGACGAATCATCGCCGAACTCTACCACGGCGGCGAAAACAACTCAGGAAGGCCGATACGCGAACGGGGCGGCTCCAGGGCCGCCCCGCGCAATTACGCATTTCGGCGTTTGTCAGTTCGGGATCGGCGCCTTTGTATTAGGCGGGAATGCCGAATTGACCTTGATGCCGCGCAACAGATCGTCGGCCATGATCAGCGCCTTGTCGTTCTTCGGATCGGGCGGGATGTAAGCTTGCGATCCCGTCTGCTCCTTACCGGTGGCCTTGAGATGGCCGCGCAGCGAAGCCTCGCCTGTGGTGTCGGTTATCTTCGACTTCATGTCGTCCGGCACATCCTGAAGCACCTCGATATCGGGCGTGATGCCCGTGGCCTGAATCGACCGGCCGGATGGCGTGTAATAGCGTGCGGTGGTCAAACGCAAGGCGCCGTTGCCGGAGCCGAGCGGAATGATCGTCTGCACCGAACCCTTGCCGAACGAGCGCGTGCCGATGAGCGTCGCGCGCTTGTGGTCTTGCAAGGCGCCGGCGACGATCTCCGAGGCCGACGCGGAGCCGCCATTGATGAGCACGATCAGCGGCTTGCCATCGGTGAGATCGCCGGCCCGCGCGTTGAAGCGCTGCGTCTCCTCGGCGTTGCGGCCGCGGGTCGAAACGATCTCGCCCTTTTGCAGGAACGAGTCGGATACCGAGATTGCCTGATCGAGCAAGCCGCCGGGGTTGTTGCGCAGGTCAAGGATGTAACCCTTGAGCTTGTCGTTGCTGACCTTCGCTTTGATGTCCGCGATGGCTTTCTTCAGGCCGTCGGTGGTCTGTTCGCTGAATTGCGTAAGCCGGATGTATCCGACGTCATCGCCATCGACGTGCGAGCGGACCGAGCGCACGTGAATAATGTCGCGCGTGATCGAAACCTCGAGCGGCTTTTCGACGCCCTTGCGCACGATGGTGAGCTTGATCTTGGTGTTCACCGGGCCACGCATTTTCTCGACGGCCTGATTGAGCGTCATGCCTTGCACCTGATCGTCGTCGAGCTTGACGATGATGTCGTTTGCCATGACGCCGGCCTTGGCTGCGGGCGTATCGTCGATCGGCGCCACGACTTTGATCAGCCCGTCTTCCATGGTGACCTCGATGCCGAGCCCGCCGAATTCGCCGCGCGTCTGCACCTGCATGTCGCGGAAACTTTTCGCATCCATGTAGCTCGAGTGCGGATCAAGCCCCGCCAACATGCCGTTGATCGCCGTTTCGATCAGCTTGCTGTCGTTGGGCTTTTCCACGTAGTCGGCGCGTACACGCTCGAACACGTCGCCGAACAGATTGAGCTGCCGGTATGTGTCGGCGGCGGCGGCGTTGGCCGTTGTGCCGACCAGCATGAGGCGCGGCTGCGTGGCGAACAGCGTCAATGCTGCTCCGGCAGCAGCGCCGAGAAGAATGAGGGTTGTCTTGCGCATGTTATCCGCGGACCTTTTCGCCTTGGCTTGCGGCCCACCATGGGCCTGGATCGACGGGAATCCCGTCTTTGCGGAACTCAACGTAGAGCACCGGTTGGCTGGAACCTGTCGCTAGAATTGCGGCAATTTGGGAGCCGCTTCCCATCACCGCAACGGGCTCGCCGGTCAGCACGAATTGTCCGACATCGACCGAAATTCGCTCCATCCCGGCAAGTAACACATGATACCCGCCGCCCGCATTCAGGATCAAGAGTTGTCCATACGAGCGGAACGGACCGGCGTAAACAACCCATCCGTCGGCCGGCGCCGTCACCTGCGCACCGGCGCGGGTCGCAATCGACAGGCCCTTTTCTACGCCGCCGGAGCCGTCGGGCGCGCCGAATTCACGAATTTTCACGCCGTTAACCGGGATGGGAATGCGGCCCTTCAAGGAGGCGAACGAAACGGCGGGCGCTAGCCGGCCGGGGTCGTGAAGCGCGGCCATCGCCGGCCGCGTTTCCTGACGCGAGGCTTCCAATTCAGATCGTTTTGCGGAATCGAGGCCCTGCTCCAGCCTGGCAATCAAATCTTTGAGATCACTGGCATGACGGGCAAGTTCGCTCGCGCGAGCCCGTTCGGTATCCAAGGCCTTTTCGCGCTCGGCGGCCTGCTTTTGCCGCGCCTCAACCAGGGCCACCAGCCGCTTGCGCTCGCCGCCGAGCGAGGC
Source organism: Pseudolabrys sp. (assembly GCA_025929185.1). Classification (GTDB taxonomy): domain Bacteria; phylum Pseudomonadota; class Alphaproteobacteria; order Rhizobiales; family Xanthobacteraceae; genus Pseudolabrys. The sequence goes on along the minus strand of JAICMO010000106.1, from coordinate 8,145 downwards.
GACCTCTCTTTTCAGTCGGTCCCGTTCGGCCGCGATCTCGTTGCGCACGCGAACAAGCTCTGCCAGATCGTTCATCAGCGCTTCCGCCTCGTGGCGGAGTTCCGGCACGATGGCGCCGAGCAGAATGGCGGAACGCACCGATTGCAGCGCATCTTCCGGGCTCACCAACAACGCCGGGGGCGGCCGGCGCCCCATGCGCTGCAACGCGGCAAGCACTTGCGCCGTGATGGCGCGTCGCGCGTCGAGCGATTTGTTGATGGCGCGTTCGTTGTCGTTGAGCGGCTTCAGCCGCGCTTCGGTGGCTGCGATCTTGTTCTCGACATCGCGCACATGGGCGGCCGTATCGATCAGATTTTGATTGAGCTTTCGCCGATCGGCGCCGATCTGCTCGATTTCGCGCTTGATCGCGGCTTCGTTGTCGGCGGATTTCTTCTGCGCGTTGCGGATATCGTTCAGTTCTTGGTTGCGTTGCTTGAGCGTGTCGAGTTTTTCGTTTGCAGCGGCCGGCGCCTGTTCTTGCGCTGATGCCGCGACGAGGAACGAGAACACAATGGCGAGGCCGGCTATGAGCGCCGCGCGCGGATCGCAACGGTATCCGGGCCTGAAGCAAATCATCGAATTTAAATTACGTCTTGGCTGGCCGGCGGCAAGATGCCTTGTGCATGGCGTCGCGGGCATCCAGTTGACATCGGAATAAGACCAAATCTGGTCGGGCTAACTTCGCTACGCACGGTGGTAGGGATGGCCGGCAAGAATTGTTGTCGCCCGGTAGAGTTGCTCCAGCAGCATGATTCTCACCAATTGATGCGGCCACGTCGCCGCCCCGAACGCGAGCCGTAGTGCCGCCTTGTCGCGTAGGCTTGGGCTCAGGCCATCAGGCCCCCCGATCATGAACACAACGGCGGATCGATTGTCGGCGCGCCATTGACCGATTTGTGCGGCCAAGCCGGCGCTGGCGAGATTATCGCCCTGGCTGTCGAGCAAGACGACAGCGGCGCCTGAAGGAATGATGTTCGCCAGCGCAATCGATTCTTCAAGCATGCGCTTGCCCGGATCTTCAGCGCGGCTCTCCCGAATTTCGATGACTTCAATGTCGCGCAGGCCGAGGCCGCGGCCGGTTTGTGTGGCGCGCTTACGATAGCGCTCGACAAGTTCTGTTTCCGGGCCGTGCTTCAAGCGGCCGACGGCGGCAACGATGATGCGCATCGCGGCGCAAGAATATCAGTTCGACCGACGCGCGTCGTTGCGGGCCGACCACATCTTCTCAAGATTATAGAACGAGCGCGTTTCCGGCTTGAACACGTGCACGATCACAGCGCCGGCGTCGATGAGGACCCAATCGCAATGCCGCAGGCCTTCGACGCGCACGTCGCGAACGCCGGCGGCCTCTATGTCCTTGACGACGCGCTCAGCCACGGAGCCGACATGGCGTTGTGACCTGCCCGAGGTCACGACCATGTAGTCTCCGATCGAATTTTTGCCGGTGAGATCGATTGTGACGCTGTCCTCGGCTTTCATCTCTTCCAAGCTCGCGAGGACGATGCGCAGCGTCTCCGTCGCAGCAGGCCGCTTGGAGACGGGTTCGAGCGCCCGACGGGGTGCCCGAGAGAGTGCAGATGTGGACAGGGGCCCTTATCCTTTCAGTTGGCGCACTCGCCTCGACTCGCGTCGAGGATCGAGCAAAAGATAGCTACTTCTTTTTCATCTCGCCACGGTTGCCTGTGGCTTTCTTTTTGCCGAGTTCCCGCTTTGCGGCTTCTTTGCATGTTGGCGCATTTAACGGCCAGTTCCGTCGCAACGCCCGCAGTGCGGTCGACGAGAGCGGCGATTTGAGACCGTGCAGATAAATCCACGCAGGCGGCTTTCGGTTCACCAGCGAACGCGCTGCCGATTCGGGCAGGCGAAAGCGCGAGAGCGCCTGGCCGGCCGTACCGGCACTGGCGTAAAGGCTTGGCCCCAGCCGGTCGACGACCGCGATCGGAACCATTCGCGCGATATCGCGCCAACGCTGCCATCGATGAAAGCTGCGCAAATTGTCCGCACCCATGATCCAGACAAAACGAACGCCCGGGCAGCGGCGGACCAGCCATCTGATGGTGTCGTAGGTGTATCGCGTCTTGATGACAGCCTCGAGGCCGCTCACGTCGATGCGGGTATGGTTGGTCAGCGCGCAGGCGGCGGCAATTCGCGCCGCCAACGGCGCCAAGCCGTTGGTGTTCTTGAGCGGATTGCCTGGGGTAACGAGCCACCAGACGCGGTCGAGGCCGAGGCGCTTCATCGCGAGCAACGTGGCGCCGACGTGCGCTTCGTGCGGCGGATCGAACGTGCCGCCGAACAGGCCGATGGCCATGCCGCGCGCATGCGGGGGGAGCAATCGCTCGCGTGCCATGCCGCCCCTCTCGGCTACGCCGTGACTGATCGATACGGATCCGGTTGGTTGATCACGGCCTGATCTGCCCCGAACCCCGCACGCGATACTTGAAGCTGGTGAGCTGCTCGACGCCGACCGGACCGCGCGCATGCAGCCGCCCGGTAGCGATGCCGATTTCCGCGCCGAAGCCGAACTCGCCGCCGTCGGCGAATTGCGTCGACGCATTGTGCAGCACGATCGCGGAATCGACCTGCGCGAGGAATTTGTCGGCGGCGCTCTTATCCTCGGTGACGATCGCGTCCGTGTGATGCGAGCCGTAGCGCTCGATGTGCTCGATGGCCGCGTCGAGTCCGTCGACCACCTTCACGGCGATGATGGCGTCGAGATATTCGGTCGACCAGTCATCTTCGGTTGCCGTCTTTACGCGCGGATCGACGGCTTGCGTAGTTTTGTCGCCACGGACCTCGCAGCCGGCCTCGATCAGCATGTCGAGGAGCGGCTTGAGTTCGCTTGCCGCGGCGGCGCGATCCACGAGCAGCGTCTCGGCAGCGCCGCAGACGCCCGTGCGCCGCATTTTGGCGTTGAGCACGATCTTCTTCGCCATCTCGAGCGAGGCGGCCTTGTCGATGTAGACGTGGCACACGCCTTCGAGATGCGCGAACACCGGCACGCGCGCTTCCGCTTGCACGCGGCCGACGAGGCCTTTGCCGCCGCGCGGCACGATGACATCGATTGCGCCATCGAGTCCCGTCAGCATCAGTCCGACCGCCGCGCGGTCACGCGTCGGCACGCGTTGGATCGCATCCTCGGGCAAGCGGGCGGCGCGCAAACCTTGCACGAGCGCCGCGTGGATCGCGCGCGACGAGCGGAAGCTGTCGGAGCCGCCGCGCAAAATGGTTGCGTTGCCGGCCTTGAGGCTAAGCGCCCCTGCGTCCGCGGTCACGTTCGGGCGGCTTTCGTAAATGATGCCGATCACCCCGAGCGGCACACGCACGCGCTCGATGGTCATGCCGTTCGGCCGTGTCCACGATTCGGTCACCGCGCCGACGGGGTCCTTGAGCACGCGGACAACGTCGATGCTCGCGGCGATGCCCTCGACGCGAGCCTCGTCTAGGGCGAGCCGATCGACAAAGGCGGCGCTTGCCCCCGAGGCGCGCGCCTCTGCCACATCCTCGGCATTGGCGGCGAGAATGGCGGCCTTTTGCGCGCGGACGGCCTCGGCCATGCCCATGAGGGCCTCGTCCTTTTGTCCGGCTGGCGCAAGCGCGAGGATGCGCGCGGCCGCGCGCGCCCGCCGGCCGATATCGGCCATGACGGCTGCGATATCCCCTGCTGCATCGATGGTCTTGAGCGGCGCGGCCATGCTGTTTTGGAGCAATGCTGCAAGTCTCTGAATGGGCTCGGTTCCTATCACGTCGGGGAGGCGCGGGCGAGTTCGCGGCCGAAGACGGTAAACGCGCACCAGGCTGGGGATAACGTGGATAACTGGCGCAAAAACGGAACAGGTCAAGAGGCGTGCACATTGGCACGGCACGCTCTTGTGCGTGTTTAGGAGGTCGTTATGGCGTACCGCTCACATCGTCTCCCTACCCGTTTTCCACTCGGCACCAAGTTTGTGGTCGAAGGGCGTCCCGGCGGGGAAGGCCAGGTACAGGTCTTATCGCGTCACCTGGAGTTTCCCGACGGGACGTTCCTGCGGCTTCCCGTGCATCCGCAGCCGCGCAAATCGGTCTCGGCCACACGCCGGGCGCGTCTGATGCACCGCCGGAGCCGGCATTAACGCATTGATCGGTGAAGCTTGCCCGGTCCGGGCGTGCTCGGAAGCGCCGTGATGCTCGCGAAGACGCGGACTGGGCCATTGGCCGACTCGCGGCATTTCCGCCCAAAAAATAAGGGCCCGAATGGGGCCCCTTGGGGGTGAGTAACGCAGTCCTCGTGCGTCCGTGTGCGCTTTTCTCGGCCCTTTGCGGCGACGGATGTGCACCGAGATGCAAATCCGGCAGCCGTTGGCTCTTGGCCGTGGAGTGAACCGGCCCGAAGCGGTTGCGGCAAGGGTGTCGCCAGCGCCAAATCGTCGCGGTTTGCCTTGATTTGTCCGATGCCAAACAAAAGCCCCAGCCTCCGGAGGGCTGGGGCTTAAGGGCGGCCCATCGGTCGCCTTCACTGTTTTCACGTCGTCTTTGTCTCATCGCCAAACGCGGACACAGGCCGATCGTTCCCAGAAAAGGAATAGGCCGAGGACGTGGGAAACCCCAACGTGAGGGTGCTTTAGGCTCGCGAACGTTACAAATCACGCCGCTTTGAGCCGCTCCAGCTCCGCCTCGAACTGAAAGCGCAATTGCGCGCCTTCCTCTTCGGGCAGCCAGTTGGTCATCTGCGGGAAGATGGTGCGATAAAGCGCGGCACGTTTCTCGTCCCACGGCATGGCTTGCGCCGCACGCATCTCGGCCAGAATGCCATTTAGCTCCTTGCGCACCTCGTCCGGGTCCGCGTGGTATTCCGGTGTCTCAAAATTCTCGTCGGAGGGGTCCGGGCCTTCATGGCCGAACAGATCGCCTTGGCGCGCGGAAGACATGGGATCACCGCTCGGCATTTTCTTCATTCATCGCCTTTTTCCGCCGCCTCATCCAGCAGCTGCGCAACCAGTTTGTCGATGTGCGGGCCGATTCCTGCGTCGGTCAGCGCATCGCGGATAAGCTTGCGCGCGCGCTGAAATTTGACATTTTCGGGCAATTCGAAAGCGTTGGCTATTCGCTCGGCTTCGGTAGCAGCGGCGGCGAGGTCATTGTGAAGCGGCTGTGAAGGATCGAAGCGCGGGATCGGAAGCGTGAACATGACCTTATCAAAATCGCGAGCGCCCCATTGGCCGCGGGATTGCAAGGCGGATACGCGCTGACGCGAGATTTCGCTATTCAACAGCGCCGTAAGATACAAAGCTTCATTCTTGAGGGACGTAGCACCCCAGTAAAGCTTATGTTCGATAACTGCGCCTGAATTGTACAAAATACAGGCTGCAGGAAGCGTGCCAGACGCTGCGTAGACCACGCGGAGCTTCAAAATAGGAAATTGCGCGCTGAGTTTCCCATAGTAGTCGAACTGTTGAATCAAGGAAATTTCCGACGGTCTGTGTCCGTTCCAAACCGCCTCCGCAGCGGACATCCAGCCGTGTAATCCTGAATACCCGCGATTGGCCGCCGCCTCCGCATCCAGTACGGCACCTTGCTGCGTCACCGGAACGACACCCTCGAAGGGCCGCCACACCCGATAAGGCAAGATGCTTTCGCCGAGCAGCACGGGGTGCAGGAACTCCGCTTCCACGCGATGCTCCACGCCTGCTTGAGATTTCCAAGGCTGTTTTTCCTGATTGTTGCGGCGACTGACGACGAAGGGCGCGGTTGGATCGCCGCCAAGACGCCCCAACGTTTTGCGCTCAACCAAGCAAAGCATGCGCGGCACGAGCGTTGCGCCCTGACGAAACGCTTTGCGATACGCCGAGCCGCCGGTGAACCGACCTTCGGCAGGCTTGGGCGCATTTTCTCGAACGGTTAGAGCGTCATCCGCTACCGATTCAGACGCATCGCGGAGAGCCAACTCTCCCGAATAAGCTCTCACGTGATCGGGCAAGCTCTTTGCTGTCGCACGGCGGCGGCCAAACACCACGCAGGACGGCACCGGAAACAGCGGCTGCACATCATCATCCATCGTCCACGCTTCATCCCAGGCGATCTTGGCTCCTGTGAAGGAGCCGGTGCGGAATTTCTCGAATTGCCCACGCGTGAGCGCCGCGAGCGGCAGCACGAAAGCGATGCGTCCGCCGGAACGAAGATAAAGAAAAGCCGCGCGCACCGTGAACAATGCGGCAAGGTCGTTCTGCGTGGCGAACTTTCCGCCGACATAGACGCGCTCGCCATTGGCAAGATCGCGAAAACGCTTTTGCAGGTCGGCGCTCATGTGCCGGAAAGCGACCCACGGCGGATTGCCGACCACGACATTCGCCCATCCCGCGCCGAACGATAGCGCGAGCGGCCTCGACAGGTTGCGCGCGACATAGGTCCAGACGGAATCGCGGCCCTGCCGGCAAAGGTCGTCGAACGTGGCATAGGTCGCGACCATCTCCCGCACACCCTCACCTTCCGCACTGGTCAAGTCGCGCTTGTAGTGCCGTTCGACTTCAAGCTTGAAGGCGGACTCGATCTGCCGCGCGGTCATCTTCTGTTCGGAGCCCTGCCGCATGCGCCCGACCAGCTTGTCGAACAGATGGATGTCCTTGCAGAAAATTTCCGGAAATTTCAGGTCAGCGCCTTCGGGCGGCGGCGGCACACGGATGACCAGTTCTTTCAGATGCATGGTCTCTGCGGTCGACAACTGCAACGCGTCGCCGAGATAGACCGGGATCGAGAGCGACCCGGCGCGCCTCGCAATCACCGGTGCTAACGCCAGCAGATAAGTCACGCGCGCGACGATGACTGCCACCGGATGGATGTCCATCCCCGCGATGTGGTTGGTCGCCTCTTCCGCCCGGAGCTTTTCTTCAAGGCCGGCTTCTTCGGCTTCCTTGATGAAATTGCGGATGGCGTGGAACAGAAAGGTACCAGAGCCGCAGGCCGGATCGAGAACCCGTTGCTCGATCGGCCGCTCGACGGCGTGGCGCGCGATTTTCGCCGCCAGCCAATCCGGCGTGTAATACTCACCCAGCCCATGCCGCTCGTCGCGGTCGATCAGCGACTCATAAAGAATCTTCAAAACGTCGCTTTCCACCTGATCCGAGACGAAAGCGGCGGACGTGAGCGAGAATTCGCCGAACCAATGCTTCGCCATTGGGCTCTGCGATGACCCAATCGAAAAAATCGCTCTCCGCCGCGCCGAAGATACCGGCCGCCTCGAACGCGGCTCCCGACAGCACGTGTTTCGGATTGTCGTCGCGCAGACCGAGCACGGCCAATGCGATCGCCTTGGCGACGATCACCAGAAACGTGTGCTGAAAGAACAGCGCATCGCTTTCGACCTCGCGGCCATAGACGAGCTTGAGAAGTTGCGCCCACAACTGCCGCTTCAACGCGACAGCAGGGTTGCCTTTTACTCTCTCCCAAATAGTCCGAAGTCCGTCATTGGCTCGCCGAAAGGCAACGGAGTCGTGCCCAAGCTCAAGGCGCACAGTGACCGGATCGGGAGGAAGTGCGCTCTTCAGCGCAAGAGCGCCATCGAGCCACGCGAGAAATACCTCCGCCTTGCCCGGATCGAGCGTCGTGTCTTTCAGCTCGACGAGTTGATCGCCATCGCGCTCGAATACAACCCACTTTAGTCCGTCGGATGCGATGCCGACGAAGCGCTCGCCTTCCTCGCGCTCGCGGTCAGCGAGATAGTCCGGCATGCGCCGGACTACGTCGTCCCACTCCTGCTCAAGATTGCGCTTCGCCTCGAACACAGTCCGGCCGATGAGAGCATCGAGACGCCCCTTCACTTCCGGAACGCGGCGCTCGAAATCGAGCGCGCCGAGCTCAACGCCGAACTCCTCGACCAGAAGTTGCCGAAAGTCCGACTTCACCTCATCGTGCCCCGGTCGGGTCGCGAGGTGGCGCAAAAGCTCGCGGGTGCGCGGGTTGTCGGTCAAATTTTCCTCGATCTCAGCCCGGTGGGAAAGATGAACTGTCTAAAAGGTACCAAATCCCGTTGATAATGACTCGACGAACGAGACTCATGTTAACTCTTTGCCTTATCTACGATAACGACCTCAGCCGGTCGAAACCACGTATCCAGGCCATGGCCCGTCCGAC
>JAICMO010000156.1 GCA_025929185.1 Pseudolabrys sp. | reverse complement strand
GTCGATGTCAGTCGCCGCCACAGACGGAGCGGCGCCTCAAGCACCGAGTGCGCATGCTGGTGTTCGTCGATGCCGGGCGCGATCGAAGGCGCATCGTCTGCCGACTCTCCAAACATCTCAAGATAGCGGGTAAGCGGCATATAGCCCGCTTCGACAAGGGCACGAGCGGTGGTGCGATCGAGATCGGGCATAGCGGCTCTCCGGAAAATTCTGATCTTTTCGGCAATTTGCGAAATGCCAGAGGAGTTCCGCAAAATTTACGAAACATTAACCACGATCACGAAAGCGCCCCGTTTCCTCACCAACTCCGCCCAAGTTGGGCCCGATGCGCGCCGCGATCGGCTGCGAATTTGGCGTCATTGACACATTGATTCGATTTGCTCGAGGCGTGCCGTGAGGCGATCTATTCATGCGGTTGGCTTTCAGCTTCCGGGCGACCGCCCGCTTGGGCACGAACGGCGCACCGTCGCACTCGCCGAGTTGGCCGCAACCGTCGCGCTTGCGGTCTGCACATTTGCAGTCGCTACCGTCCTTTCGATCGGCATCGCGCGCGCAAATCCGGCCGATGCGGTGCTCGACAATCAGGCAAGCCTGTTTGCGATTTCTTTGCTCCTCGGCTTGATTTTCATCGGCGCAGGCGGCGTATCGACGATATTCTTCCGCCGTAAAAGCAGGCGCCAAGGCCTTTCGGAACCTGCCGCGCCGACGCACGGTTAGAGTGCGTCTGCGGAGGCTGCCATGCGTGTCTGGGCGCGACTGCTATCGTTCATTGCCGTTGCCGCGACCACTTTTGCCGGCGGCGCAATCGCCGCTCCGGCTTTCCATTCGTCGGCGGGCGATCTCAACGTCGAAACCGTCGCGCGCGGCTTGGTGCATCCGTGGTCGCTCGCATTCCTGCCGGACGGACGCATGCTGGTCACCGAGCGGCCCGGCCGCATGCGCATCGTCGCGCATGACGGAAAGCTGTCGCCGCCGGTCGCCGGCGTGCCGAAAGTCTTCGCGCAGAGCCAGGCCGGCCTGCTCGATGTCGCGCTCGATCGCGATTACGAAAAAAACGCGACAATCTACTTTTGTTATAACGCCGACGGCAGCAGCAACGTGGCCGTCGTGCGCGCGCGCCTTTCGGACGACGAGAAACCACGGCTCGACGATCTCAAGATCATCTTTCGGCAAAAAGGTCCGCCCTCGCCCGGCGCCTTGAACGTCGCCTGCCGCATCGCGCAGGCGGCGGACGGAAACCTCTTCGTGTCGCTCGGCGATCATTTCAGGCCGAGCAAGGATGCGCAGAACCTCTCCGACGACATCGGCAAGATCGTACGTATTCGGCCGGACGGCTCGGTGCCGCCAGGCAACCCCTTCGCAGGCAAAGCTGACGCACGGCCGGAAATCTGGTCCTACGGTCACCGCAACGCCGAAGGGCTCGCGTTCAATCCTGCCGATGGAAAATTATGGGAGCAGGAACACGGGCCGATGGGCGGCGACGAGATCAACATCATCGAGAAGGGAAAAAACTACGGATGGCCGTTGGTGAGCTACGGCGTGAATTACGACGGCACGCCGGTCGGCCGCGGCAAAACGCATCAGGCCGGCACCGAGCAGCCGGTATGGCATTGGACCCCTTCGATTGCGCCGTCCGGCATGGCCTTTTACGACGGCAAATTGTTTCCCGCCTGGCGCGGCTCGCTGTTCAACGGAGCGCTAAAGTTCGAGTTGCTTTCGCGGCTCACGCTGCAAGACGATAAAGTCGTGAAGGAAGAACGGCTGCTGCAAGGATTACACGAGCGCATCCGCGACGTGCGAGAAGGACCGGACGGGGCGATTTACCTGCTCACCGACAACAGCCGCGGACGCATCCTCCGCGTCGTGCCGGCAAAGTAAAAAATAAATTGCGGGATGTGGCTAGATCGGCGCCCGAAAAACAAAAAAGGCGCCCGCGGCAACCAGGGCGAAGCCGACGATGTAGTTCAGGTTGATCGCCTGCTTGAGATAGACGACCGAGAACACGGCAAAGATGACCAATGTGATGACTTCCTGAATGGTCTTGAGTTGCGCCGGCGTGTAAACGGCGCTGCCCCACCGGTTGGCCGGCACCGCCAGGCAATACTCAAAGAACGCCAGGCTCCAACTGAACAGGATGACGTAGAACAGCGGCACCTCCTTGAAACGCAGGTGCCAGTACCAGGCCGTGGTCATGAAGACGTTGGAGCCGATCAGCATCACGACCGGCAGCAGATACGACGAAAAAGGCATGGAAAATCTCTCTGAACGAGACGGGTCGGCGGACTATAACGCTCAATTTGAATGAAAGGTCGAGAGGGCGTCATAGTCCAAGCCGACGCCACCTCGACGCAACGCCCTGCGCGTGTGCTCACCCGGCTCGCCGATGCTTCGCGGCGGTAACGCAAGTCTGATCCGGCCGCCCAAGACAACGTCCGCCTCGTTCGTCTATAGAGACCCGCCGCTATTCTGCGGCCATCTTCCCAAGAGAGCTTTCCATGATCGACTTCTATGCGTTGACCAGCCCGAACGTGCAAAAAATCTTCATCATGCTCGAGGAATGCGAGCTGCCCTACAACATGAAAACCGTCGACGTGTGGAACGGCGAGCAGTTCACGCCGGAATTCACCAAAATCAATCCGCTGCAAAAGGTGCCGGCAATCGTTGATTCCGACGGCCCCGGCGGCAAGCCGTACACCGTCATCGAGTCGGGCGCGATCCTGATTTATCTCGCCGAGAAGACCGGCAAGTTCATCCCGCACGAACCGGTAAAGCGTTACGACACGATTCAATGGCTGATGGTGCAGGTGGCCAACGTCGGGCCGATGTTCGGCCAGCACGTTCACTTCAGCCGTTTCGCGCCGCAGCCGCAGGAATATGGCGGCCCGCGCTACCGCACGATCGTGAACAAGCTCTATGCTCTCTACGAGCAACGGCTGACAGCGCACCCTTACGTCGCCGGCGACGATTACACCATCGCCGACATGGCCGCGTTTCCTTGGTTGCGCAATATCCAGTTGCTCAATGTTGATCTGGCCAAGTGGCCGCACGTGAAGAAGTTGGTAGAGAAGATCGAGGCGCGCGACGCCGTCAAGCGCGCGCTCGCCAAGGTCGCGACGATCAAGTCCTCGCGCGACACGGCAAGCAACGACGCCAAGGATCGGTTTTTCGCCCGCGGCAAGTACGCAATCGCGTAAGGCAGCGGCCTCTCCCTGCCACGCTCCGGACACGAACGGGATTTATTCGTCGTGCCGTGCTAGACGTTGGAGATGACGCGCGCGACGCCGCAGGGCGCCGCGCGCGCTGGTATTGAAGCCATGTTCCGCTTTTTCGAACGCTTGTTGACTTTGACATCGGCCCCGGCGCCCAGCGCGCCGCCGTCCGGGCTTGTCGCGTTCTATTGGCACTTCGCCCGGCAATCGAAGGGCCTGTTCGTCGCGCTGTTCGCGGTCGGCTTCGTCGCCGCTTTGCTCGACATCACCATTCCCGTCTTCATCGGCAAGGTCGTCACCCTTGTGACCAAAAGCGCGCCGGCGACATTGTTCGCCGATCACTGGCCGATGCTGCTCGGCATGGCCGGCGTGTTGCTGATCCTGCGCCCCCTCGCCTTCACCACGCAGCACGTGCTGATGAATCAAGCGATCGCCGCGAACGTCTCAAACCGCATCCGCTGGCAAAACCACTGGCACGTGGTGCGTCAATCTTGGGCGTTTTTCCAGAACGATTTCGCCGGCCGCATCGCCAACCGCGTGATGCAGACGGGACCGGCGATCCGCGAAAGCCTGGTCGCGCTGCTCACCGCGGTTTGGTTCATCATCGTCTACGGCACGAGCTCGTTCGTGCTTTTGTCCTCGGCCGACCGCTGGCTGGCGCTGCCGATCGCAGCCTGGTTTGCCGGCTACATCGCGATGCTACGCTTTTTCGTGCCGCGCATGCGCGACCGCTCCAAGGTCGTTTCGGAAGCGCGATCGATGCTTACCGGCCGCATCGTCGACACGTATACGAACATCGTAACGGTGAAATTGTTTGCACGCGCGCGATACGAAGATGCCTACGTGCGCGACGCGGTCGATCATCACACCCGCCGCTTCCATGATGCCTTGCGTCTCAACACGTTGTTCGGCCTGACGCTCACGCTGCTCAACGCGATGCTGATCACCGCGACCGGTGGATTTGCGGTCTGGTTGTGGCGTCAGGGTCAGATCGAAGTCGGCACGGTCGCCATGGCGCTGCCGCTGACGACGCAGATCGTCAGTTCCTCCGGCTGGGTCGCCTGGCAGGTGACCGACATCTTCGAGAACATCGGCGTCGTGCAGGAAGGCATGCTGACCATCGCGCAGCCGCTCACGCTGATGGACCAGCCGGATGCGACGCCGCTCAGGGTCGAGCGCGGCGAGGTCCGTTTCGAAAACGTCCGCTTCGGCTATGGCCGGCAGACCGGCGTGATCGAGGACCTTAGCCTCGACGTGAAGCCCGGCGAGCGGATCGGCCTCGTCGGCCGCTCCGGAGCGGGCAAGTCGACGCTGGTCAATTTGCTGCTGCGGTTCTTCGATCTCGAAGGCGGGCGCATCGTGATCGATGGGCAGGACATTTTAAAGGTCACGCAGGAAAGCCTGCGCGCACAGATCTCGGTCGTGACGCAGGACACCTCGCTCCTGCACCGCTCGATCCGCGAGAACATTCGCTACGGCAAGCGCGACGCCAGCGACGACGAAATTGTCGCCGCGGCCAAGCTTGCGCATGCCCACGAATTTATTCTCGAGCTGGAAGACTGGATGGGCCGGCGCGGCTACGACGCGCATGTCGGCGAGCGCGGCGTGAAGCTCTCCGGCGGCCAGCGCCAGCGCATCGCCATCGCGCGCGTGATCCTGAAGGACGCGCCGATCCTCGTGCTGGACGAGGCGACCTCGGCGCTCGATAGCGAAGTCGAGGCGGCGATCCAGTCGAGCCTCGGCACGCTGATCCGCGGCAAGACCGTGATCGCCATCGCGCACCGGCTCTCGACTATCGCGCAAATGGACCGGCTGGTCGCGCTCGATCGCGGCCGCATCGTCGAGCAAGGCACGCACGCAAGCCTGTTGCGCGCTGACGGTCACTACGCGGCGCTCTGGCGTCATCAGTCCGGCGGCTTCATCAACAACCGCCACGCAAGAAGCGGCGGAGTAAGCGCGCAAGGCGTGTCCCGGATGCGGCGAAGCTTCAGCCGGGTCATTGCCGCGTTTGCTCTGACGATGGACCGCCCAAGCTGTCATTGCCGGGGCTTGACCGGGCAATCCATGATGACTTTTCTCAACGGATGATGTCGTTGTACAGAATCGCGCCACTGCGGATTTAAAGCATGATTGCTTTGGATTGAATCGTCTCAATGTCTTCGGCGTTACCCGCGGGCTTGATCCGCGGGTCCATCTCCTTCGCAAAGGTGGATTGGCGGATCAAGTCCGGCAATGACTGCGTGGTTAGCTTGCGGATTACTCGCTACCGGCGATAATGCCCGCCATGAAGGTGGACACCAAAACATGATCCTCGAAATCGCGCAGATCGACGTGAAGCCCGGCATGGAAAGTGAATTCGAGGAGGGCGTGAAGAAAGCCGCGCCGATCTTCAAGCGCGCCAAGGGATGCACCGGCGTGACATTGCATCGGTCGCACGAAATGCCCTCACGCTATCGGCTATTCGTGCAATGGGGCACACTGGAGAACCATACCAAGGATTTCCGCGAATCCGCCGATTTCCAGCAATGGCGCAAGCTGGTCGGTCCTTGCTTCGCCTCGCCGCCTTACGTCGAGCATGTGACGGAGGTCGTGCGCGGCTTCTGATTTTAAGCGTCATTGCCGGGCCGCCGCGCAAGCGGCGAGACCCGGCAATCCATCGTTCTAAGGGATGGATGCGCGGGTCAAGCCCGCGCATGACGAAAGCAACTAAGATTGTGACAATGAAACGCAGCACTGAGCGCATCCTTACCACCCATACCGGCAGCCTGCCGCGCACGCCGCGCGTGGTGGAGGTGCTGCTGGCTGAGCGCCACAATCCCGGCGCGCGCCGCGCCGAGTTCGACGACGCCGTGCGGGAGGCCGTCGCCGGCGCGGTGCGCAAGCAGGTCGAGTGCGGCCTCGACATCATCAATGACGGCGAGCAAAGCCGTACCGATTACACGGTGCATGTCGTGCAGCGGCTCACCGGATTCAACGGCCCGAGCACCCCGCCGCTCGGCACCGGCGACGAGGAATTTCCCGAGCTCGCCGCCCTGCTCAAGCAATTCGCCTCGCCGTTCCAGCACCGGCCGGCGTGCTCCGGCGAGGTAAGCTGGAAGGATTGGCCGGCGGCTGCCGCCGACATCGCACGCGCGAAAGAGGCAATGACAGGCGCGACGGCGGAAGAATTCTTCATGACCTCGCCTTCGCCCGGCCAGATCGCGCGCTATCTCAAAAACAAATATTACGACACCGAAGAAGCGTACATGTTCGCACTCGCCGACGTAATGCAGCGCGAATACAAGGCGATCGTCGATGCCGGCTTCATCCTCCAGCTCGATTGCCCCGACCTCGCCATGCTGCGGCACACGGTCTATCTCGACAAAAGCCTCGAAGATTTCCGCAAGATCGTTTCCGTCAATGTTGCCGCGCTCAATCACGCGGTCCGCGACATTCCCGCGGAGCGCATGCGCATGCACGTGTGCTGGGGCTCGACCATGGCGCCGCGCCACACCGACGTGCCCCTGAAAGACATTATTGACATCGTGCTGGCGGCAAAACCGCAAGCCGTGTCGTTTCCCGCCGCCAACGGCCGCCATGAGCACGAATGGAAAATCTGGCGCGACGTAAAGCTGCCCGACGGCAAGATCATCATTCCCGGCGTGATCGACTCAACCGTCAATACCGTCGAGCATCCCGAAGTCGTCGCCGATCGCATCGCCAATTTTGCCGGCGGCGTCGGTCGCGAGAACGTCATCGCCGGCGTCGACTGCGGCTTCGGCACCTTTGCCGGAAGAGTTCAGGTCGACACCAAAATCGTCTGGATGAAGCTTGCCTCGCTCGTCGAAGGCGCGCGCCTCGCGTCGAAGCATCTGTGGGCGAAAGCGGCGTAAGGCTCAGGTTCAAAACAACCGCGTTGGCGTATCGACCAGAATTGTCTGCCGCATGCGTTCGTCCGGCGTCCAGTCATGAAACAGATCGAGCAGATGGCCGTCGTCCGGCATGATCTCGGCCGGAATCGAGGGATGCGGCCAGTCGGTGCCCCACATCAGCCGCTCCGGATTGGCGCGCACCAGCGCTTCGTGGAACGGTCGCACGTCCGGGTAATCGGGAAAATTCGTCGACAGGCGATAGGGCGCGGACACTTTGACGTGCACTTGTCCCTCGCCGACCAATCTCAACAGCGCCTGGAAATTCGGCTCGTTGACGCCGAGTTCCGCCGGCACCATCAGCATGTGATCGACGATCACCGGCATCTCGCGCGAAATGTCGCGCAGCGTCGGCGCCATGTCCTGCATCACGCTGTGGTCGCAGAAGAGCTGCATGGCCCAGCCGAGATCGGCCATCGTCTTGCGAAACACTTCGAACACATCGAGGCCGGCGCCGCGCACATATCCCGGCTTTTGCCGAAGCAGATGAAAGCGCAGGCCGCGCATGCCAAGCTTATGCCATTCACGCAGCTCCGCCGGCGCGACGCGCGCATCGGTGATGGCGATGCCGCGTAATCGTTGCGGGTAGCGTTCAAGCGCGTCGAGCAGCACGCGGTTGTCGTAGCCGTGAGCGTTGCCCTGCACGATGAGTCCGCGCGCGCAGCCGAGGCGGTCGAGCAGCGCAATGAATTTCTCGATCGGCGCGTCGGGCGGCGTGTAGCCGCGGCCGGGCGCATAGGGAAATTTGTCTGTGGGCCCGAAGATGTGCGCGTGCGTGTCCCACGCGCCCGGCGGCGGAATGGTCCGCGGCTTTTTCGGATGCGCCATCGGCCCCGCGATGCTCGGGATGTCTTTATCCATATCCATTTAGGTCATTCCGGGAGGGCGCGAACGGGTCCGCGCGAAGCGCGGCCCGATGGCAGGCTCCGCGTCGGACTCGGAATCCAGTTGAATATATAGCAAACGCCTTCGAATTCCGCGTTCGCAGGCCGTTGCCTCCGCCCCGGAATGACAGCGGATTTACCCCAGCTTGATGTGCGCTTCCTTCACCACGCCCTGCCACAGCTTCATCTGCTGATCGATGAACGCGCGGAATTCCTCCGGCGTGTTCTGGCGCGAGGTGATGTTGAGTTGCTTGAAACGCTGCGTGACTTCGGGCGAGACGATCGCCTTGTTGAGATTGGCGTTGAGCTTCTGCACGATGTCCTTCGGCGTGCCGTGCGGCACGAACACGCCGTTCCACTCATAAGC
>JAICMO010000033.1 GCA_025929185.1 Pseudolabrys sp. | reverse complement strand
GTTCCCGCTCGTTTCTCATGGTTCAAGGCGCAGCTTCCGGGACGCTCGGTGCCGTGGCCGCGCATGACATCGTACTGATCGGGGGTGAGAATTCGGCGCCATTCAGCGTCGCTATGCGTCACCGGAAATTCCTTCGTGATGGTTGCGCTCATGTTCCTCCTCCATTTTCCGGCAAATATTAGCAGAGCCAGCGATTTGCTAGGAGGCGGCAATCGCGCTTGTGCGCGTCGCCGGCGCACGAGCGCGGCCGAGAAGGAAATGCGGTCACGCTGGGGGCGGTTCCTGCATTGCACAGGAGACAAAGACCGGTTGGGAACGCACCAAACCCAGAAGACAACAAGGCACCGCCACGCCGTAGGTATGTCAATTTGGCTTCAAATCTCCCAAGGTCGTGTTTCCGGAGCTCGATCACGTGGAGTTGCACCTCTGCGGCCATTCCGCAGCTATACTCGTGGCATGGTGAACCGCGGTTTCGTGTTGGCCAGCTTCTCCGTGGGCTCGCTCGTTTATGCGCACATCGCGAAAGCGGTCACGATGAGCCGCATTACGGCCTATGCCTTCAGCTTTAAGGCACTCGACGGCGGCACGATCGCGCTGGCTGAGCATGCCGGCGGGCATCCTATCTTGATCGTGAACACGGCATCCCAATGCGGCTACACGCCCCAATATGCCAGTTTGCAGGAGTTGTGGACGCGTTTTTCGGCGCGCGGCCTCTTCGTGCTCGGCGTGCCGTCCAATGATTTCGGCGGACAAGAGCCTGGCGGGCCGAAAGAGATCGAGGCGACCGCCAACGGCGAATATCACATCAGCTTCCCGCTCACGCAGAAGACGAGCGTGAAAGGGCCAGATGCCCACCCGTTCTACCGCTGGGCCGCTCTGGAGCGACCCACTGAGCGGCCTCGCTGGAATTTCCACAAGTATCTGGTCGGCCGCGACGGCGGCCTCAAGGCGAGTTTCGGCTCCGCCGTCGAGCCAAGCGAGCCGCGTGTCATTGCGGCGATTGAAAGCGAACTGGCGGACGCTTGATCGCGCCCGCACGCTTTTCGAATTGGTGTTCGCCTACGGCGGTCACACTTGCGCCAGAAATACGGATTGACGAATCAACGTGCCTGTGACGAACTGTGCTGGAATTTGCACACGTGGGCCGGCGGCGTTGGGTAGCCGACCCAATCCGAGGTTCCTCCCGCGTGGCGTTTAAACTGGGCGGCCGCAAGGCCGCCCTTTTTCATGTGCGCGGTCCGGTAAAGGGGCAAAGTCAGGCGGCGCTAAACCTGTTGCGCGCGGACAAATAACTCAGCGCGGGGCCGGCCGCCTTCTGCTCGGACACCGCCGGCCGCGGGTCGAGCGCCTTGACGAGTTGCAGGAACGAGCCGCCCGGCAGCGGCGGCGCAAACACGTAGCCTTGCGCCAGGCGTATCCCGAGGTCGCGGAGGTGCTTGACCTGCTCGAACGTCTCGACGCCTTCGGCGACCACATCCATGCGCATGTTGCGCGCGAGGTCGACGAGCGTCTCCACGATCGCCGCGGAATTTCGGTCCGTGCCGATCGCATCGATGAATACTTTGTCGATCTTGATGACGTCGACGCCAAGCTTGAGCATATACGAGAGCCCGCTGTGGCCGGTGCCGACGTCGTCGATGGCGATGCGCACGCCGATGCCCTGCAGGGCCGCAATAACCTGTCGGGTTTCCGTAAAGTTCTCGATCGGCTCGCGCTCGGTCAGCTCAAGCACCACTTGCGAGAGCTGCATCGCGGACGGTGAAAAGATGCTGCGCACGTCTCCGACGATGGATTGATCGCGAAATAGCCTGGCCGCCAGGTTGAAAGAGATTTTCAATTCGGGCCGCCGGCCGATCACTTCACCCGCTTCCGCGCAAACGCGGCGCATCAAATCGCGCGTCATTTCCAGAATGAGGCCGCTCGATTCCGCGAGCGGTATGAAAGCCGCCGGCGAAATGAGCGTGCCATCCGGCTTGCGCCATCGGACGAGGACTTCGGCGCCGCGCAGTTTGCCGGACTGGATATCGATGACAGGCTGATAAAAGGGGACAAATTCTCCCGCCGCCAGCGCGCGCTCGATTTCCGCAATCGGATTGTGCGGCTGGCGTCGCCGCGTCAGCAGCGTGAAACCGAAAAGGATCGTGACCATCAACGCCCAGACAAACGTACCGAGCCATTTGAGATCGTCGCCATTCACCGCGATCAGGCCAGGCGGCATTGCAATCACCACGTTAAATCCAAGTTCGTTCGAATGCTGCCGGGCAAGAAAGCCGGATGCCGCCTCGCGCGCATTTGGGCGGCCGACGTCGCCGATCAGCGCGCCTGAGCGGGTGGTCATGGCGGCATAAGCATTAAAGGGGCCGCCCTTGGTCGAGACCTGCGGCAGAAACAAGATCGCCGGCACAATCGCCGCCGCGCTATTGCCATTTGCGCCCGCTTTGCGGCCCAACCGCACCGCGCGATCGCCGTTGCCAAGCTCAATCACATCGAGCGTGTAGCCGCCCGCTGCGCCCAGCGGTTCGGACGACAGAATTTTACGCCCGGCAGCCGGTGGGCCCAAATTCGTGCACAGGACCTGCCCGTCCGCGGCAAGGACGGAAACTTCCTTGATCGGTGTCGTTTCGAAAACGGCGTGTCGCATGAGATCGATCTGAGCGGGGGCGCATCCATCGACGCCGCGCTTGATCAATTCGTCGATCGCGCCGACGGCGTCGCGAACCCGTGCTTCGGCCAATGAAATGGCGCGCTTGGCCGATGTGTTGATTTCTTCCTGGCTCTGGCGGGCGATGAGCCGGTCAAGCCAGTAATCGAACGCGAGGAGCGATCCGGCCGTCGCCAGGACGCCGATCGCTACCGCAATCAAATTCTTGCGCATAACTGCGCGCACGCCGGCTCCGCCTTGCCTTTCGCTCTGTCAGCCGACGTTGAGCGGCCCGCCGTAAAGGTCGCCTTAAGTCTAAAGCGCCAAGCGCCGACCGGCGCGCCGATGGTTAGCAGCGGGTAAACGGCATCCGCTCAGCGCTTCTTTCCCGCCTTGTCGACCAGATCGGCGATAAAGCGCGGCAGCGCAAAGGCGCCGACGTGCAATTCGGGAGACCAATACTTGGTCTTGAAGCGGCCGGCTTTTCTGTACCGCTCGGCGATGACTTTAGCCGGTGTCTGCCGCAGCTTCTTGTCGTCGCTGGCGAAACCCATCGCCATGTGGCCGCCGATATAGACCGGAATGGCGGCGACGTAGCAGGTCGCATCTGCGAATAGCTTGCGGAAATGCCCGATCGTGGTCGTCAGTTCGCCGGACTGAAAAAATGGCACGCCGTTCTGCGTGATCAGGACGCCGCCCTTGGCGAGGCACCGCTTGCAGCGGGCGTAGAATTCTTTGGTGAACAGGATGGCGCCGGGGCCCTGCGGGTCGGTTGAGTCGACGATGATGACGTCGAAGCGCCGGTCGGTTTCACCGACATACTTAAAGCCGTCGTCGATCACGCTCTCGAAGCGCCTGTCGGCAAAGACCGGCTTGGTGAACTCGGGGTAGTGCTCCTTGGAGAACTTGATGACAGATTCGTCGATCTCGACCTGGGTCAGCCGCTTGACGGTCTTGTGCTTGAGCACCTCCTCGGCGATCCCACAGTCGCCGCCACCGACGATGAGCACCTCCTTTGCCTTGCCGTGAGCGAACAGCGGCACGTGGCTCATCATCTCCTGGTAGACGTATTCGTCGCGGCTCGAGATCTGCGTGGCGCCGTCGAGCATCAGCATCTTGCCGAAGAACTTGTTCTCGAACAGGACGAGGTGCTGGTGGTCCGTTTGTGTTTCGTAGAGCACCCGCTCGACCTCATAGGTCATACGGAAGCCCATGTCATCGAACAGCGTTTCCGCAATCCAGCGCTTCTCGGCCATCGGCCAGCCCTCCTCACCCATGGCCAATCGTTGGCCACGTACATGCCCGGAAATGACGTTTAAGGACGCAAATGCCCGGCACAAGTGCCGGGCACGGCGTCGTCAACAGGCTTGAACGCGGGCCTTAGGCGCCTTGCCCGCGCAGGTGCTCTCCGACCGCGATCTTCTTAGGGCTGAAGGCCTTGCGGAGCACCGGGATGCAGGCGTCCGGATTGGCCTTGCCGCACATGAAGATGTCGAGCGCCGCGTAGCCGTTCTCCGGCCAGGAGTGGATGGAGATGTGGCTTTCGGCCAGCACCGCCACGCCGGAGACCCCGCCATTGGGCTCGAAGTGATGCAGATGAATGTGCAGCAGCGTGGCGCCCGCCGCATCCACACAACGCCGCAGCGTCGCTTCAATGTGGTCGATATCGTCCAGCCTGCTGGCTTTGTAGAGGTCGACAATGAGATGCGCACCGGCGCACCGCACTCCGTTCCTCACCACGAAATGATCGTCGCGCTCCTCGGCCATGGCCGCGGGCGCTGCGATCGCGACTTCTTTCTTTCGGGTGGTACCTGGAGTCCCCAAGCCCTTCCCCGATCGCAAGAGGGCGTTCTGTTGCATTCCGCTCTCCCCAACCAGAGATCGAACCGAGAGACCGGCGAACCGGCTCACGGAGTGAAGCCGCTGCACGCGACTCTCATCGTCGCTCATGCGGCAAGGCCCACATAAGGGCAACTTACCAGTCGATCAAGAAGAATCTGTAAATCATCCGCAGCACGCTTCGCGATTCGCCACGTTGTCACTGCCGCGGCGAGCGTCGCTGCTTTGATTTCACAGCATGCTCGTGTCGGCGGGCGGGCAAGCCGCTCTCCATCGAGCGACGGCAGGCCGCTCGCTCGATGGCGCGAGCACGACAGCACAGAATCGCCTTCGCGCCACGCCGATCAGAAGGCGAGTGCAGCCGCGCCGGAGCAGCGTTAATCTTATAGCGTACCTGGAGGAACGAAGATGAAGCTCTACATGCACCCGCTTTCGACGACGTGCCGCGGAGTCCGTCTGTTCATTGCCGAAAACCACATCCCGGTCGAGGAAGTGCTGGTCGACCTGATGACCGGCGAACACATGCAGCCGGCCTACGCCGGCATCAACCCGAACTGTCTGGTGCCGATGATCGAGGATGGCGACCTGCGGCTGACGGAAAGCTCCGCCATTTTGAAATACCTCGCCGACAAAATCGGCTCGCCTGCTTATCCGAAGGATCTCAAGGCGCGCGCCAAGGTCAATGAGATGATGGATTGGTCCAATACAAACTTCTATCGAGAGTGGGGCTACAATCTCTGTTACCCGCAGCTTTTCCCCGATTTTAAGCGCCGCAGCGAAGAGGCCCATTCGGCCACGCTGGAATGGGGCAACGCGCAGTCGAAGCGCTGGCTCAAGCTCCTTAATGACCATTGGATCGGTCCGAACAAGCGCTACCTCTGCGACGACGAAATCACCATCGCCGACTATTTCGGCTCGGGCATCGTCACGCTCGGCGAGGCGATTGGAATCGATTTCGCGCCCTATCCCAACGTCGAACGTTGGCTCGACACCATCAAAAAGCTGCCATCCTGGCCGACGGTCAATGAGGCGTTTTACGGGCTGGTGACGGCCGTGAAGGGTCAGAACTTTGTCGCGCTGGCTTAGTGAGCAGCCCGCCGCTGCGTGGAAAAGCTAAAGGAGTGCCCCATGAGTTTCTTTCCGGGCAAGGATCCGACGGCAGGAAAGCCCGTGGAGAGCGACGCAATCGCTCACGTCATCGCGCCCCGCACGGTCGATCTCGGCGATTTCGCCGTGCGGCGAGCGCTGCCCTCCGCCCAAACGCGGATGGTTGGGCCGTTCATCTTCTTCGACCATTTCGGGCCGGCGGTGTTTCGCTCTGGGCAAGGCATCGACGTGCGCCCGCATCCGCATATCGGGCTCTCGACGGTCACGTACCTGTTTGACGGCGAAATCGTGCACCGCGACAGCCTCGGCACCGCTGCGCCGATTCGGCCGGGCGAAATCAACCTGATGACGGCCGGACGCGGCATCGTCCACTCCGAGCGCACGGGCCCGGAGCTGCGGGCGACGGGAAGCCCCATTCACGGCTTGCAGATGTGGGTGGCGCTGCCGGCCGCGAAGGAAGAGATGGAGCCCGGTTTTGCGCACCATGCGACCTCCGACTTCAACACCGTGACGGACAACGGCACGTCCGTGCGCGTGGTGATCGGCGATCTTTATGGCGCGCGATCCCCTGTCGCGACTGCCTCCGAAACCATCTTTGCCGATGTGAGGCTGAAGGCCGGCAGCACGCTGCCGCTCGATGCCGGGCATGAGGAGCGCGCGCTCTACATCCTGGCCGGCGAGGTGGAGATCGCAGGCGACCGACACGGCGCCAATCGCCTGCTCGTCTTGCGGCCCGGCGACGCGCTGAGCGTGCGCGCGCTCGCCGACAGCCATCTCGTGATCGTCGGCGGCGCGCCGATGGACGGCCCGCGGCACATCTGGTGGAATTTCGTCTCCTCGCGCAAGGAGCGCATCGAGCAGGCGAAGGCTGACTGGAAGGCCGGCCACTTCCAAAAAGTGCCGGGCGACGAGATCGAATTCATCCCGCTGCCGGAGAAATAGCCGGCATCGTGTCCCGGACGCGGTGCAGCACGAAGTGGCGCACCGCTGATCCGGAACCGTTACGAGATCGGAGTTTTGGAACGGGTCCGGTCTGCAACGCACCGCTTGCGCGCTGCGTCGCGCCCGCGACAAGCTACTTCTTCGGCAAATCGAGACGAATGTGCAACTCGCGCAACTGCTTTGCCGTGACCTCCGAGGGCGCGCCCATCATCAGGTCTTCCGCCTTCTGATTCATCGGGAACAGCACCACTTCGCGCAAGTTTTCTTCGCCGGCGAGCAGCATCACGATGCGGTCGATACCCGGCGCAATGCCGCCGTGCGGCGGCGCGCCATAAGTGAGCGCGTTCAGCATACCGCCGAACTTCGCCTCAAGCACGTCTTCGCCGTAGCCGGCGATTGCGAAAGCCTTTCGCATGACTTCGGGCCGGTGATTACGAATGGCCCCGGAGGACAGCTCCACGCCGTTGCAGACGATGTCGTACTGGATGGCCTTGATCGACAGGATTTTCTCCTGATCGTTCGGATCGAGCGCGAGAAAATCCTCGACATTCATGTTCGGCATCGAGAACGGGTTGTGGGAGAAGTCGATCCGCTTCTCCTCCTCGTTCCATTCGAACATCGGAAAGTCGACGATCCAGCAAAGCTCGAAGCGGCTCTTTGCAATGAGGCCAAGCTCTTCGGCGACCTTCGTGCGCGCGGGCCCGGCGAACTTGACGAAGTCCTTCGGCTTGCCGGCGACGAAGAACACCGCGTCGCCGACGCCGAGTTTGAGCTGGTCGGCAATCTGCTTCGTGCGCTCCGGCCCGACGTTCTTTGCCAAAGGACCGGCACCGATCTCCTCGCCGTCGCGCCAGAAAATGTATCCGAGTCCGGGCTGGCCTTCGCCTTGCGCCCACGAATTCATGCGGTCGCAAAAGGCGCGGTTGCCGCCTTTCGGCGCCGGGATCGCCCAAACGGCGTTGCCTTCCGTTTCGAGAATGCGGGCGAAAATCTTGAAGCCGGAGCCGCGGAAGGCTTCACTTACATCCTGCATGACAATCGGGTTGCGCAGGTCCGGCTTGTCGGTACCGTATTTACGCAACGCGTCGGCATACGGGATCAGCGGAAATTTCTGCGTCACCGGCTTGCCGTCGGCAAACTCCTCGAACACGCCGCGGATCACCGGCTCGACCGCGTCGAACACGTCCTGTTGCGTGACGAAGCTCATCTCGAGATCGAGCTGGTAGAACTCGCCCGGCGAGCGGTCCGCGCGCGCGTCCTCGTCGCGAAAGCAGGGCGCGATCTGGAAGTAGCGGTCGAAGCCCGCGATCATGATGAGCTGCTTGAACTGCTGCGGCGCCTGCGGCAGCGCATAGAACTTGCCCGGATGCAGACGCGAGGGCACGAGATAATCGCGCGCGCCCTCCGGCGAAGATGCTGTCAAGATCGGCGTCTGGAATTCGAAGAAACCCTGCTCCTTCATCCGCCGCCGGATCGAGTCGATCACGCGACCGCGCAGCATGATGTTGTTGTGCAGATGCTCGCGGCGCAGATCGAGAAAGCGGTATTTCAGCCGGATGTCCTCCGGATAATCCACTTCGCCAAACACCGGCATCGGCAAATCGGCCGCGGGTCCGAGCACCTCGATCTCGCTCACGTAGACTTCGATCAGGCCGGTCGGCAGTTCGGGATTTTCGGTGCTGGGAGGGCGCAGACGTACCTTTCCGTCGACGCGCACGACCCATTCCGAGCGCAGCTTCTCGGCTTGCTTGAACGCCGGACTGTCGGGATCGGCGACCGCTTGCGTGATGCCATAATGATCCCGCAAGTCGATGAACAGCACACCGCCATGGTCGCGGATGCGGTGACACCAGCCGGAAAGCCGTACGGTTGCGCCCACGTCGGTTTCACGGAGCGCGCCGCAGGTGTGGGTGCGATAACGATGCATGTTCATTCCGGCATTAGGTCAGCATTGACTTGAGGGACGCGGACCCGCCTTCGCGAAGCCCGCTTCATGGAGCAAAGGAAGGAGCGCATCTACGCGCTAAAAAACCAGCCGCTTCGGCGGCCGAGGCAGGGAAAGCGCACGAGGGGCCGGTCTTGTCAAGGCAACGCCCAGTTGGGCTCTGAACATCCGCCCGACACATGTAGATTGCCCAGATCGGCCTGGAATAGGTTAGGCTCGCGATCCCAATGCAACCAATCACGACAACAGAAAAGCTTGCCGAGGTGTGCGCGCGCATGGCGCGGCACCCCTTCGTGACGGTGGATACGGAATTCCTGCGCGAGACGACCTATTACCCACTGTTATGCGTGGCGCAAATTGCGAGCGCGGATGAGGCCGTGGTCATCGATGCCCTCGCGGAAGGAATCGACCTCTCTCCCTTTTTCACGCTGATGGCGGACGAAAGGGTCGTGAAGGTTTTCCACGCCGCACGACAAGACATCGAAATCGTCTGGAACCTGGCCAAAAAAATTCCCCATCCGATTTTCGACAGCCAGGTGGCCGCCATGGTGCTCGGCTATGGCGATGCGATCTCCTATGACCAGCTGGTCCAACGCATCACCGGCGACACGCTCGACAAATCGCACCGCTTTACCAATTGGGCCCGGCGGCCGCTCACGGACGCGCAACTCGCTTACGCCATCTCGGACGTGACGCATCTGCGCGATGTGTACCTTAGGCTCGCCCAGGATTTGGCCGACCGTGGCCGCACCCAATGGGTCGAGGCCGAAATGAACGTGCTGACCTCGCCCGCCACCTACCGCATGGACCCGGAGAACGCCTGGGAGCGGCTCAAGAGCCGCGTGCGCAAGCCCAAAGAGCTTGCCATTCTGATCGAGGTCGCCGCCTGGCGCGAACGCGAGGCGCAGAGCCGGGACGTGCCCCGTGGGCGCGTTCTCAAGGACGATGTGGTTGGGGACATCGCCGTGCAGGCGCCGACCACAGTCGAGCGTCTCGGGCATCTGCGCTCGCTTCCCAGGGGCTTCGAGCGCTCACGCTGGGGCGAGGCAATCCTCGAGGCGGTCAAAAAAGGACTGGCGCGCGATCCGCACACGCTGCCGCGCATCGAGCGCTTCCGTCCGGCCGCGAACGGCGCAGCCACGGTCGAGCTTCTCAAGGTGCTGCTGCGGATGACGGCGGAGCGCCACGGCGTCGCAGCCAAGGTGATCGCCACGGTCGACGATTTGGATCGCATCGCTGCCGACGATGATGCCGATGTGCCGGCGCTCTCAGGCTGGCGGCGGGAATTATTCGGCGAGAAGGCGCTTGCGCTCAAGCACGGCCGTTTGGCGCTCGCGGTCGACAATTCTCGCGTGGTGGCGGTCGAGCGGTCATAGCCCTTCACGGAACAGTTCGGCCGCCAAAGTCCGCGTCACCGGGCGGTGCTGGCGCATCGCCTCGCGATCGAGCCGCGCGATGGCATCGCGGGCGGCCACAAACGAACGCTCAATGCGGGTCACCAGAAAGCTTACCAGCGCTTCGTCGACCGCAAGTTGCCGGTCGGCGGCCAATTTGACGATCACTGAGCGCAGGAGCGAATCGTCGGGCGGCGCGACGGCGACGGTCGGCAAAGCGCGCAGCCGCGACGCGAGATCGGGAATGCCCATCGTCCAGCCGGCAGGCGCCGTGCCGGCGGTCAGCAGCAGAAAAGCCTTCTCCTCGCGCGCGAGGTTAAGCAGGTGAAACAACGGGCGCTCGTCGACGTCCGCGGCGACATCCTCGACGACGAGCGCCCCGGTCGCGAGCGCCGCCGGCACGTCGATGTGCGCGAGCGCACCGGCGGGCAGCGACCGGGCGCCCGCATCGGCCGCCCAAATCGAGGCGAGATGGGTTTTGCCCGAACCTTGCGGACCCAGCAGCACGACGATGCGATCCGGCCAGTCGGGCCAGCGCTCAATCAGCGCGAGCGCCGCCTCGTTCGAGGGACCGCTGAAGAAGTCCTCGCGCGCAAAGCTCTCGGCATGATCGAACGCCAAAGCCAATTGACGCGGGCGGAACGACGCATTCATCGAATTAACGGGCGCCCTTGCCGGTGTAGAGTGAGCTTGCGAGGTAGCGCTTGAGAGCGAAGCGCGCGAGGACGCCGATGGTGGCGGCGAGCGGCACCGCTACGAGAAGTCCGACGAATCCGAACAGATAACCGAAGGCGAGCAGCGAAAATATGACCCAGACGGGATGCAGGCCCACGCTTTCGCCGACGAGCTTGGGCGAGAGCACGTTGCCCTCCAGAAACTGCCCGAACAGATAGATGCACAGCACCGTGAGGATCGTGCCCCACTCCGGCCAGAACTGGGCCACGGCGACGCCGAGCGACAGAACGAGCCCCGTCATCGACCCGACGTACGGAATGAACGTGATGATGCCCGAAACGAGTCCGATCAGGAGCCCGAAGCTCAAGCCGACGATTGTCAGCGAGACGGCATAAAACGAACCGAGGATCAGGCACACCGCCGTTTGACCGCGTACGAAACCTGCGATTGCGGCATCGATCTCACGCGCAAGCTGGTGCACGGTTTTGCGCTGATGCACGGGAATCCAGTTGTCGACCGCCTTCACCATGCGATGCCAGTCGTAGATCAAATAGAACGCGACCACCGGCGTCACGACGACGAGCGAAAACAGCGATACCAGCGCCCGCCCCCCCGACCACAGCGAACGCAGGAAGGTGGTCAGCCAGCCCACGCCCTGTGTCACGAGATCGCTGATCGACTGATTCGCATTGAATCCTGCGCCGACGAGCTTTTGCACCCACGGCCGGCTCGGATCGCTCAAGAGCGTCTGCACGCGCGTGACGTAGGTCGGGATGTTGGCGATGAACGAGGCAAGTTGCTCACCCAAAATCGGCGCAACCAGCAGGATCAGCACGACGATTGCCATGACGACGAGGCTGATCATCAGGAGGGCGGCGACGAGCCGGTTGACGCCCATCCGTTCGATCCGGTCGGCAAGCGGCGTCAGGATGTACGCAATGCCAAGGCCGGCGACGAAAGGCAGCAGGATGTCGCTCAGCAGCCACAGCGCCAGCACGCAGACGGCCAGCGCGACGAGCCAGAAAACCACTTGCCGTTCGAACGTCATGGCTTCGCCCCGTTCGGCATCGCGGCGCAATTCGGCCAGTCCGCGCTCGGCACTCACGATCCGGCGGACGTCGCGCTCATGTGGCGCACCCATTCGGCGACATAGGCGGCGATCGACAACAAGGTCAAGACCGCCACCATAACCATCAGGACAAGCTCGAATATGCCGGTGGACACATGGAAACCGAGCGAGCCAAGCACCACGCAGGCAAAAACGATTTGAGCGGCGGTGTTAAGCTTCGAGACCAATAACGGGCGCACCTTCATCGGGCTTCCGAGCAGCCATGACAGAATGACCCCGCCGATGATCATGATGTCGCGCGAGACGACAAGAATCACCAGCCAGCGGGGGACCGCCCCCGCAATGCCAAGCGTGACGTAGATCGAAACCAGCAGCGCCTTGTCCGCCAGCGGATCCAGATAAGCGCCGAGCTCGGTGGTCATGTTGAAGCGCTTGGCGAGATAGCCGTCGACCGCGTCGCTGATGCCGGCCGCCAGGAAAAGGACGAACGCGATCCACATCGCGCCGGACGCGATCGCCCAGACCACGATCGGCACCAGCAGAATGCGTCCCAATGTAATGAGGTTCGGAATACTCAACTGTCGGCGCCCCAGATCGCCGGTGCGCGCCAGGCCGTGGCCGCCCGCCCCGCGCCCGTCGCAAGAGCAACTATACCGGCCATCTCACCATTGCGCGACCTGAGATTTCCACGTACGACCCCGCCGAAATAAGAGGGGCCGTGATGGCGGATAAAGGGCGCGCTCTGACCTACGCGCAAGCCGGTGTCGATATCGACGCGGGCAACCGCATGGTGGAACTGATAAAGCCCTTGGTGCGCGCAACGGCTCGCCGCGGCGCCGATGCTGAAATCGGCGGCTTCGGCGGCCTGTTCGATCTCAAGCGTGCGGGCTTCTCCGACCCGGTCCTGGTGGCCGCCACCGACGGCGTCGGCACAAAGGTGAAGATCGCGATCGAGACCGGCCGACATGACACCATCGGCATCGATCTCGTGGCCATGTCGGTCAACGATCTGGTCGTCCAGGGCGCGGAGCCTCTGTTTTTTCTCGATTACTTCGCGTGCGGGAAGCTCGAACCGGAGATCGGAGCAGCCGTCGTTGCCGGCATCAGCAATGGGTGCAAGCAGGCAGGCTGTGCGTTGATCGGCGGTGAAACGGCGGAAATGCCGGGTGTCTATCACGGCGGCGATTACGATCTCGCGGGCTTTGCGGTCGGGGCGGCGGAGCGGGACCAACTCCTCCCACGCAACGACATTGCGCCCGGCGACGCGATCATCGGGCTTGCCTCCTCCGGCGTGCACTCGAACGGCTATTCGCTTGTGCGCTCGGTTGTCGAAAGATCCGGCTTGCGGTGGAGCGATCCCGCGCCGTTCGAGCGCAACGGCTCGCTCGGAGAGGCCATCCTGACGCCGACGCGCATTTACGTGCAGCCGTGTCTCAAGGTGTTGCGCGAGACGAAGGCCATCAAGGCGCTTGCCCATATCACGGGCGGCGGATTCCCCGACAATATTCCGCGCGTGCTGCCGGAAGGCGTCAGCGCTCACATCGATCTTGCGCGCGTGCCGGTCACGCCGGTGTTCACGTGGCTCGCGGCGGAAGGAAATATCGCCGAGACGGAGATGTTGCGGACGTTCAACTGCGGCGTCGGCATGATGGTCGTCGTTGAGAAAGAGCGCGTGGACGACGTTATGCAATCGTTTGCGCAGGCCGGTGAGCATGCATTCGCGCTTGGAGAGATAACTCATGCTTCCGGCGCTCACCGCGTCACTTACGCGGGGCATCTCGAGCTGGCGCCGTCATGATTCGCAAGCGGGTCGCCGTCCTGATTTCCGGCCGCGGCTCGAACATGACCGCGCTGATCGAAGCCGCAAAAGACAAAGACTATCCCGCCGAAATTGCGCTGGTCGTTTCGAACCGTGCCGACGCGCTCGGACTCGAATCGGCCCGCAATGCCGGCGTTCCGACCGAGATTGTCGATCACGCGGTTTATGGCAAGAATCGATCCGAGTTCGAAGCCGTGTTGGACGACGTTCTGAAGGAGCATCGAATAGAGTTGATCTGTCTTGCCGGATTCATGCGGCTGCTCACCGACGAGTTCGTTACGCGGTGGTCGGGGCGCATGCTCAATATCCATCCGGCGCTACTCCCGTCGTTCAAAGGTCTCGATACGCATGAGCGGGCGCTCGCCGGCGGCGTCAAAATTCACGGCGCGAGCGTTCATTTCGTCGTCCCGGAGATGGATTCGGGGCCGATTGTTGCGCAAGGCGCCGTGGCGGTGCACGAGGACGACACACCCACGACGCTCGCCGCCCGCGTGCTGGCGGTCGAACACCGTATCTATCCCTTCGCCTTACGGCTCCTCGCAGAGGGCCGCATTCGCATAGAG
The DNA here is from genome assembly GCA_025929185.1 of Pseudolabrys sp. Classification (GTDB taxonomy): domain Bacteria; phylum Pseudomonadota; class Alphaproteobacteria; order Rhizobiales; family Xanthobacteraceae; genus Pseudolabrys. The sequence goes on along the minus strand of JAICMO010000033.1, from coordinate 12,934 downwards.
CATGGTCGATGCGTGCTGATCGGCACCGCGGCCAGGGCAGATTCCGCGCTCATTGTTCCATCCGCCCGTGCGTGAGATAGCACTGTCCTTTTTCCACAAACGGTCGCAAGGACCGTTGCAACGCATTGGCAGCGCAATAGCTTTGGCCATCCAAGCAGCGGCCGAGCACCGGAAATTGAATTTTTGCCGGCGGCCGCTGTTATACACTTCGAGTGCGCTTCGAGAACAGCCGCGTAATGCGTTCAACACCTTAGGGGAACGTCATGAATGGTAAGAGCGAGCAAAAGCTGATCTATCCGGGCTTGGCCGGGTTTTACGAGACGTGGACCGACATCGCGTACACGCTCGTCCGCGTCATTATCGGCTGCATCTTGTTCATGCACGGCTGGGGAAAATTCGGGACAGGCATAGGCGGCATCACCGCCTACATGGCCAAGCAAGGCCTGGAGCCGGCCGTGTTTTTCGCCGGCGCCTCAATGTTTCTCGAAACAGTGGGCGCCATCTGCGTCGCCATCGGCTTGTTCACCCGTTTCTTTGCGGCCGCGCTCGCGATCGAAATGGCTATCGCCTTCCTCGACGTCCATTTGGCGAGGGGTTTCGCGGTCAACAAAGGCGGCTTCGAATACGTGCTTCTTATCGGGATCGTGCTGTTTGCAATCGCGGTCCGGGGCGGCGGTCCCTATTCGGCCGATCGCGCGATCGGCAAAGAGTTATGATCGAATCTTGACGGAACGATTGACGGGCGCGGGCCTTTAAGCCCGCGCTTTTCGTATCCACACCTTGTTGTCGTGGAAGGCGGCGCCGCAATAGGGCGCAATCGCATCCGCCCCGGTCAGCGTATTGATGCCGCATCCATCCTTATAGGCGCTGTTCGGCCAGATCGACTCCGCGATCAGCACGCCACGACGCACGCCGTCGAATAGCCGTGCGTGAAGACGCACCTCCCCTCGCCGATTGCCGAGCACAACGTAATCGCCGTCGGCAAGGCCGTTCGCGGCAGCATCGTCCGGGTGGATCATCACCTCCGGCCGCTTCTCGTGTGCTTGCGACGTCGGCGTCTCGGTGAATGTCGAATTGAGAAAGCCGCGTGCGGGCGACGTGGCGAGCCGGAACGGATGTTCGCTGTCTGCTTCTTCGATCACCGTCCAGTAATCGGGCAGCTTCGGCATCCGGTCGAACGGCCCCCCATGCACGCGGCTGCGGAACGGCACGTTCGGCCAATCCGGTTTGAAGCGGAATTTGCCGTCCGGCCAAGCAAAACCGTCCAGATAGTGCGAACGGTCGAAGTCCGGCTGGCAATCTATCCATCGATTCCGCTGGAGCGAGCCGAGATCGCCCCAGCCGGAATGACGCAGCGTCCAGTCGATCAGCTCGCGCGCCGTCATGTCGAAGCCCGGATACACGGCCCCCACGCGCTTCGCTAACGCGCAAATCACCTCGTGATTGGAGCGGCATTCTCCCGGCGGCTCGACCAGCTTCGGCCCGAGAATGATGTATTGGTGGCCACCGCCTTGATAGACGTCATCGTGTTCCAGGAACGTCGTCGCCGGCAGCACGACATCGGCGACACGCGCCGTTTCGGTCATGAATTGCTCGTGCACACAGACGAAAAGATCCTCGCGCGCAAAGCCGCGCTTGACCTGCGCCTGGTCCGGCGCAACCGACATGGGATTTGTGTTCTGGATCAGCAGGGCCGTGACCGGCGGTCCATCCCGCAGCGCCGCTTTTTCGCCGGTGAGGATGGCGCCGATCCGTGACTGATCGAGCATGCGCACGCTCGCATCGCGCATGTCCAGTCCCTCGATCAGCGTTTTGTCCCAGTGATAGATGTCGGCGTTATTGTGGAATGCGCCGCCGCCTTCGTATTGCCAGGCGCCGGTAACCGATGGAATGCAGCTTGCCGCATGCATGCTGACTGCGCCGTTGCGCGAACGCGCGAAGCCGTACCCCAGCCGGAAATAGGCGCGCTTGCGCTCGCTGATCAGCGCGGCAAACTCCTCGATGGTATCGACCGGCGCGCCGGTGATCGCCGAGGCCCAAAGAGGATCGCGCGTGCGCACGTGCGCCTCAAGCTCGCGCGGCGCGTCCGTGTAACGATTGAGATAATTCCAATCCGCCTTTCCATCACGGAACAGGCAATGCATGACGGCGCAGGCGAGCGCCGCATCCGTGCCGGGCTTCACCAAGATCGGCAGGTCGGCCTGTTTCATCGTGGCGTTCATGTAGACATCGACGCAGGCGATCTTGGCGCCCCTGTCCTTGCGCGCGCGGGTCGCGTGCCCCATCGCATTGACCTGCGTGTTGACCGCGTTCGTGCCCCAAATGACGATCAGATCGGACCTCGCCATCTCGCGCGGATCTGGCCCGGCAACGCGTCCCGTGCCGGCCGCGAACCCCACGTACGAGCCGTTGACGCAGATCGATGAGTGAAAGCCGGAATATTTCTTGGCGTGGCGCAGACGGTTCATGCCGTCGCGCATGACGAGCCCCATCGTGCCGGCGTAGTAATAAGGCCACACCGCCTGGGGACCGTGGCGTTGCTCGGCTTTGAGGAACTCTTCTGCAACAAAATCGAGCGCGTCATCCCACGAGATCGGCTCGAACGTGCCAGAGCCCTTCGCGCCTTTGCGCCGGAGCGGCGTGAGTACGCGGCCGGGATGATGCTCGCGCTCGGCGTAGCGCGCGACCTTCGCGCAGACAATGCCGGCGGTGTAATCGTTATCTCGCGCGCCGCGGATACGGCCGATGGTACGCTCGTCGAGAAGTTCGACGTCGAGCGCGCAGGTTGACGGACAATCGTGCGGGCACGCGGAAAAGCCGATCCGCGTTACAGCCGTCGCTTTCCGCACAGTTTCATTCATCCGGGCCAGCTTACGCCGGCCGCCTAGGCTTTTTCCATCGCCACGTGATGCCGGCGCCGCCAGACGTAGCCCGAGCCGCACACCACAATCACGCCGACGATTTCCGCAGCCAGATCGACATGCGCCGGATCGAAATTACTGAACAGTTGCAGAATGATCGGATCGCTCGCGAAGATTTCGCCGGCAACCCAGCCGAGGATCGCGGCGCCTCCCCAGACCAGGATCGGAAAACGCTCGAGCAAAGCAAGGATGATCGCGCTGCCGGCAATCACCATGGGAATGCTGACCGCAAGGCCGAGCGTGAGCAGGACGTATTTGCCTTGCGCCACCGCAGCGACGGCGACCACATTGTCAAGGCTCATCACGATGTCGGCGACCACGACGATGCGAACCGCGCGCCACAAATCTTCGACCGCTTCAGGAGTATCCTCTTCGTCGTGAGTCTGCGGCGCCAGCAGCTTGATCGCGATCCAGACCAACGCGATCGAGCCAACCAGCTTTAGATACGGCAGCGTCAAGAGCTTGGCGACGACGACCGTAAAAACGATCAGCAGTGCGGAGGCAAAACCCGCGCCGATAATCATGCCCCACAGCCGCTCGCGCGGCGGCAGCCCACGGCACGCCAGCGCGATGACGACCGCATTGTCGCCGGACAAAAGTATATTGATCCAGATGACCTGGAGAACGGACACCCAAAAACTGGCTGAGCTAAAATCGGCGCTCAGTACGCTCCACACGTTTCGTCCTCCACCGGCGTTCCGCCTGTTTTTGTTATCGCCGCGTCGCGGCAGCTTTCGTTTAGATTAATCGCGCAAGCCACGCATGGCCAGCCGCGATCCTGTTATCCGACGATCTCGTTCTCGGAAAAGAACTGGGCGATCTCCCGCGCAGCGGTTTCGGCGGCATCGGAACCGTGAACCGAATTCTCCCCGATCGACTTGGCGTGGACTTTGCGGATCGTGCCGGGCGCCGCCTTGGCCGGATCGGTCGCCCCCATGACCTCGCGATATTTGGCGATTGCGTTCTCGCCTTCGAGCACCTGGACGACCACCGGACCGGAAACCATGAAGTCGACCAGTTCGCGAAAGAACGGCCGCTCGCGATGGACGCTGTAGAACTGCTCGGCCTGCTTGCGGGTGATCTGCACGCGCTTTTGTGCGACGATGCGCAGGCCCGCCTGCTCGATGATCGCATTGATGGCGCCGGTCAGATTGCGCGCGGTCGCGTCGGGCTTGAGGATCGAAAACGTACGCTCGACCGCCATCGGAAATGTCCTTTTTTTGGGCTGGTTCTCGCGGAAAATTAGTCGCGGCGGCTTATACCGACAGCCCATCAGCGCTGCAAGGCTGGAGGCGTCCGGTTATGCTTGTCCCGCACGGAGGCCGACGATGAAATCGCGTTACGTCATGTTTGCGGGCTATAACGCCTGGTGCAACGAGCGGCTCTATGCCGCGGCGGCAAAGTTGCCCGATGCCGACTACCGCATGGACCGCGGCGCGTTTTTCAAATCGCTGCACGGCACGCTCAATCACTTGCTGCTCGGCGACCGCGTCTGGATGCGGCGTTTCACCGGCGCGGGCGAGCATCCGGCGAATCTGGACGCCATTCTCTTCGACGATTTTGCCTCCCTGCGGACCGCGCGACGCACCGAGGACGAGCGCATAAGCCGTTACATCGCAGGACTGAGCGAGACGGATCTCGCGGGCACGATCCGCTACCGGACGCTGGTACAACCGATCGAAATCGAGCACGCGCTGGCCCCTGCCCTCGATCATTTCTTCAATCATCAAACGCACCACCGCGGACAAGCCCATGCCTTGCTCACCGCGCTCGCCGGCGATGCGCCCTCCTTCGACCTGATCATGTACCAGCGCGAAACCGGGCAAGGCGCCCTGCGCAAAATCGGCTGAGGCACAGAGCTAAAAGGATTGCGAAGCGCTTGTCGCTGCATCAAAACGCGCCATGCTCGTCATCGACAACCTTACCGTCCGGGTCGCCGGCCGCGTGCTGCTCGACAGCGCCTCGGCGCGGATTCCCGCCGGCGCGCGCGTCGGACTCGTCGGCCGCAACGGCGCCGGCAAGACCACGTTGTTCAATGCGATCGCGGGAGATATCGCGCCCGAACACGGAGACATACAGGTGCCGCGACGCTGGCGCATCGGGCGGCTCGCCCAAGAAGCGCCGGGCGGTCCCGAAAGCCTGCTCGCCATCGTGCTCAAGGCGGGCACCGAGCGCACGCAGCTTTTGGCCGAAGCGGAGATCGCTGACGACCCCCATCGCATTGCGGAGATTCAATCCCGTCTGGCCGATATCGGCGCGCACATGGCGCCGGCGCGCGCGGCAGCCATTCTCTCCGGCCTCGGGTTCTCGACCGCCGATCAGCGGCGCGCCTGCGCCGAATTTTCCGGCGGCTGGCGAATGCGCGTCGCCCTTGCGGCCGCGCTCTTTGCCGAGCCCGATCTTCTGCTGCTCGATGAGCCGACCAATTATCTCGATCTCGAGGGAACGCTGTGGCTACAGGATCACCTCGCCCGTTACGCGCGCACGATGATCGTCATTAGCCACGACCGCGACCTGCTCGACAATGCGGTCGGCTACATTCTTTCCTTGGAAAGCTGCAAGCTCGCGCTGCACAGGGGTGGTTATTCGGCATTCGAGCGGCAGCGGCGCGAGCGCCAGGCGCTCGACCTGAAGCTTGCCAAAAAGCAGGAGGCCCGCCGCAAGCACCTGCAATCGTTCGTCGACCGCTTCCGCGCGAAGGCGACCAAGGCGCGTCAGGCGCAGTCGCGGCTGAAGATGCTGGCAAAGCTGGAGCCGATCGCATCGCTCGTAACTGAAGACGTTCGGCCGATTGAAATCCCTGCGCCTGAAAAGGTCCTTTCGCCGCCAATCGTTGCAATGGACCAGGTCAGCGTCGGCTACGCGCCGGGGCAGCCGGTGCTATCGAGGCTTACATTGCGGATCGATAACGATGACCGCATCGCTCTGCTCGGCGCGAACGGGAATGGAAAATCCACATTGGTGAAATTGATCGCCGGCCGGCTTGCGCCGTTTCAGGGGATCATCGTTCGCGCCGACAAGCTCAGGGTCGGCTATTTCGCGCAACACCAACTTGATGAGCTTGATGCCAAAGCAAGTGCCTATGACCATGTTCGCACCTTGATGCCTGATGCGCCCGAAACAAACGTGCGGGCACGCGTCGGCGCGATCGGATTCTCGGGCGCTTCGGCCGATACCAAGGTGGAAAGTTTGTCCGGCGGGGAAAAGGCGCGTCTTCTGCTCGGGCTGGCGACGTTCGGCGGCGTACACATCGCGATCTTCGACGAGCCGACCAACCATCTCGATATCGACAGCCGCGCGGCGCTCATCGAAGCGATCAACGATTATCCTGGCGCCGTCATCCTGGTCTCGCATGACCGCCATCTGCTCGAGGCTTGTGCGGACCGGCTGTGGCTTGTGCAGAACGACAGGGTGACGCCGTTCGACGGCGACCTCGACGATTACCGCCGGCTCGTTCTCACCGAGCGCGACGAACAGGGCTCAGGACGCCGCGAGCACCGGCGGAAATCCGATCGCGCACAAGCACGGCGCCTCGCGGCGGAAAAGCGCGCCGAAACGGCGCCGCTGCGCAGACGCGTGTCGCTTGCCGAAGCTGACATCGCCCGCCTCGCGGCCCAGTTGGAAAAGATCGACGCGGCGCTTGCGCAAGGCGATTTATTTGCACGCGAGCCGGCGAAAGCGGCGGCGCTTGCGAAAGCAAGAACGGACACAGCTGCTGCGTTGGCGATGGCGGAAGAAGAATGGCTTGCCGCGAGCGCGGCAATCGAGGGTGCCTGAACCGGCTACTGGACGTACACCCGTCCTCCCGCGCCGGCGGTCTTGGCCGGTGCGCGCTTTTTCTTTTTTCCTTTTTGCGGCTTCTCCGGCGCTGCCGCTTGCGGGACCTGGTCGATTTCTTTGAGTCGTCCGGCCTCGAAATGATAGACGCCCGGCCAGTTGCCGGCGACATAGGTCACCACCGCGGTCCGCTCACCGCTTGCTGCCGCGCCGATTGTTACGGTTTGAGGGTGGCCGGCGCGGCGCACGACCTGGCACTCGGTCATGCCCAGGGCGACGCCCCCGCCGGAGGGAAATCCGCCGGGCGACGAGCGCGAGCCCGCGGCCCCCGGCTCAAGCCGGTCGGGCGGAGGTTCTGGCGCCGCAGAGGCGGTTGTCGCGGGCTGGCCGCTGTTGCCACCATTGCCTGCGCCCGCCGCACCGCCATTCGCAGGTGACGCCGCGGCCGGAGGCTGCGGCTCGGGAGCTGCCGGCGGACAGGCGCCATCGGCGGCGACCAGATCTTCCGGGGCGACCGGCTTCTTCGTCTTCAGTTCGGAGGAGTTATTGGAAAAAAGGTTCCAGTCGGGCTTGCCCAAATCGATCGGACGGGAGAACCAGCCGGCGTCGGCTGAAAAAACGTTGGTTCCGCCGCAACCGGCCAGTACGGTGGCGGAAACGAGCAATGACCCAAAACACAAAACGCTGCGAATGTTTCGCAAAGCCTCACCCTACCGGCAAAGGGCTGTTCGTTAAATCCGATTTTGCGACATGATGATGGCAACCGGCAAGACGTGAGCAACCCGCTCAAAGAACAATGAACCTGCGCCACCGGCCGAGGAGCAATGGCCCATAAGCCACAAGCCGCGTAAGCCATTGGCCGAGCATTTTGCCCGCAGCAGACGATCGATTTAGGCCTTTTTGACCCAGCGTCCCCGCTCGTCGGGCTGCCAGTAAGTCGTATCCAAGCCCACGGCCTTCGCATCGGCCCACTTTTCGCGCGCGGCGGCAACCGCCTCCTCATCCTCCCCGTCGAAAAGCAGGACGATGCGGTGGTATCTGTCGGCATCGGCAGGCATCGGCGAACCGTCGATTAGAAACCGCACATTCGCATCGTTCGGATTGCCGTCGTTCACGGTCAGCAGGATCGGCTGCATCGCGGCCTCCGGTTCGCGCCACGTTCCGTGCGGGAGAAAGTTGTCTTCGCGGTACGTCCAGAGATAGGCGTCAAGCGCCTCGATCCGCTCCTCAGCCGAGCCCTGCACGACGACGCGCCAATCGCGCTCCATCGACCTCTCGAGCAAGTCGGAAAGAGCCCCTTCGAGCGGCTTGCCTTGAAGCTGATAGAACAAGACTTCGGTCATGCCGGCCAGCCGCTCGGTTATCTCTCGTAATAGTCCGCCACCAAGCGGTTGAGCAGCAACACGCCCCAGCCCGATCCCCAACTTTTGTTCGTTTCGGTCTGACGCGAGTCAAATCCGGTGCCGGCAATATCGAGATGAGCCCACGGCGTCTCGTCGGAGACAAAACGTTGCAGGAATTGCGCGGCGGTAATCGCGCCCGCCCAACGCCCTCCGGTATTTTTAACGTCGGCGAATTTCGAATCGATCAGCTTGTCGTATTCCGCGGCGAGCGGCATGCGCCAAACCCGCTCGTCCGTGGCAAGACCGCATTTGGCCAGGCGATCGGAAAGCTTGTCGTCGTTGGAGAACATCCCGGCGTGTTCGTGGCCGAGCGCAACGATGATCGCGCCGGTCAACGTCGCCAGATTGACCATGAATTTCGGCTTGAAGCGCTTGGCGGTGTACCAAAGCGCATCGGCCAGCACGAGGCGCCCCTCCGCGTCGGTATTGATGATCTCGATCGTCTGCCCGGACATCGACGTTACAATGTCGCCCGGCCGTTGCGCGTTACCGTCCGGCATGTTCTCGACAACGCCGATCACGCCTACCGCATTGACCTTCGCCTTGCGCGCGGCAAGGGCATGCATCAAGCCGACGACACAGGCCGCGCCCGCCATGTCGCCCTTCATGTCTTCCATGCCGCCCGCGGGCTTGATCGAGATGCCGCCGGTATCGAAGCAAACACCCTTGCCGACGAAAGCAACGGGCGCCTCGCCCTTGCGGCCGCCGTTCCAGCGCATCGCGACAAGGCGGCTGTCGCGCCGCGATCCCTGGCCGACGCCGAGCAACGCGTTCATGCCGAGCTTCTTCATCGCCCGAACGTCGAGCACGTCGACCGCAACGCCGAGCCTCTTCAGCGCCGACGCACGGCGTGCAAATTCTTCCGGGTAAAGAACATTTGCCGGCTCATTGACGAGATCGCGCGCAAGCACGATTCCGTCGCCGATCGCCTCGCGCGACGAAAATGCCTTGCGCGCCGCCGCGACATCGGCGACTGCGATTGCGATCTTCTTGTCCGCGGAAGCTTGGTCGTCGTCCTTGCGCTTCGTCTTGTAGCGGTCGAATCTGTAAGCGCGCAGTCGGACGCCCAGCGCCAACTCCGCGGCCTGGTCTGGCCTCATCGCCCCACGCGGCAATTCCGCAAGGATCGTCGCCTCGCCCGCGCTCGCGGGCATCTTTCCCATCGCCGTGCCGCCGAGCTTTGCAAAATCCTTGGCGGCAAGATCGTCGGCCTTGCCGACGCCGATCACCACGAGGCGCGCGACGTTCAGGCCAGCCGGCGCGACAATGTCGAGACTCGATCCGCTCTTGCCGTTAAAGCGCTCGGCTTTAGCCGCGCGCGCGACCAGATCGCGAGCGCCGGCCAGCGTGCGGCGCGCCGCGGCGCCGAGCACCAGCGCCTCTCCGCAAAATACGATCAGAACGCCTCTGCCAGGCATGGCGAAGGGGCTGAATCCGAGCTTCACGGCACCGGGCATGGACACTCTTCCTTTTGTGAGGGGGGCTAAGGGGGAACGCTTGGGTGCCCTTATGTACCCCGCTCCTGGGCCGTGCAAAGCCCTATCGCGATATCGCGACGGTTTCGCTGGCCTTAAGAGCGATTCTGGGGAGATGCGGCGGCAAGACCCGTCCCCCGCCCGCATGCGGGCGTTTTCCGCGCTTCTGCGACGGCGCCGCTTAATAATTTATTGTGTATGTTCAAAGGGTTTGCCTTTGGGCAGCCATTTTGTCCAACGATCAAGGTAAACCTGCCGGCATTCGGGTAACCTGATATCACCGCGCCCGGCTGGGGAGCCGGGCGTGATCGCGTTGGTGTGGCTGCAACTGGGGACAGCGGGACGGATGGGGTCGATCAATCGATACGTGTTCCGCACCACGTTCGGTGTGTTTTGGGTCGTGCTCGTCAGCCTGACCGCGGTGTTCTGGGTTACCCAGGCACTGCATGACATCGATCTGGTGACGAGCCAGGGGCAAAGCCTCCTCGTCTTCATCGGCATCACCGGATTGGTCATTCCTCTGCTGGTGCTGGTTATCGCGCCGATCGCGCTGCTGATCGCGGTCGCGCACGTACTCAACAAGCTCTCAACCGATTCCGAAATCATCGTCATGAACGCCGCCGGCATGTCGCCGTGGGTTTTGTTTCGTGCGTTCATGGCGGTCGCCATCGTGATCTCGCTGATGGTCGCCGCCATCGCCGCCTATTTCGCGCCGAAGGGCATGCGCATGCTGCACCAATGGATAACGCAAGTGCGCGCAAACGTCGTCAGCACGATCGTGCAGCCGGGCCGCTTCACCAGCGTCGAGCGCGGCGTCACGATCAACATTCGGGGGCGGCGACCGAACGGACAATTGGTCGGCATATTTCTCGACGATCAGCGCGACCCGGCCGAACGTTTCACCATTCTTGCGGAAGCAGGCGACCTGCTGGAGAACGACAACGGGACTTTTCTCGTTCTGCAAAACGGCAGCATTCAGCGGCACGATGCGAAGGAGCGCGATCCGGCCTTGGTACTGTTCGATCGTTATGCGTTCGACCTTTCGCGGTTTGCCGGCGGGGCTCAGTCCACGAAATATTCCATGCGTGAGCGCTACCTCTGGCAACTCTTCGGCGATCCAAACGACAAAGATTACTTGGCACAGCGCGGGCAATTCCGGGCAGAGCTATCGGATCGGCTGATGGCGCCGCTTTATCCGTTGGCCTTCGTGATTATCGCGTTCGCCTATCTCGGCCCGCCCCGCACCAACCGCCAAAGCCGGGCGGCGTCATTGCTGGGCGCGATCGGCTGGGTCGCTCTGCTCCGTCTGACCGGCTTCGCCTCGACAGTGTTCGGGGGGAGTTATCCGTGGATGCTGTCGCTGCAATACATCGGCGTCGCCGCAGCATTCGCGGGGGGGCTTTTCGTGATCCATCGCGGCATAATCATCGAGCCGCCGGCCGCTCTCATGGATTGGGTACTCAATCTGCGACTCGTCCGACGCTTCGCGGTAAGTCAGTCATGACGATCATCGGCGGCACATTCGCGCGCTATTTCGGGATGCGCTTCCTGGGCTCTGTTCTGGCGGTCTTCGCCGGAATTTTCGCCCTGGTCGCGCTGCTCGATTACATCGAATTGATGCGTCGCGCCGGCGACATTCCGCATGTGTCCGCGCTGCTCGTCGCCAAGACGTCGCTTTACCGCGTTCCGCAAGTGACCGAGCGGGTGTTTCCCTTTTGCATCCTGATCGGCACCATGTCCTGTTATCTCAATCTCTCGCGGCGCAATGAGCTGGTGATCGCCCGTTCGGCCGGGCTTTCGGCCTGGCAGTTCATCGCGCCGGCGTTGCTGGTCGCCTTCCTGCTCGGCGTGGTCGCCACGACGGTTTACAATCCGCTCTCCGCAATCTTGCAGGAGCGCTCCAAGCGTTATGAAGCGTTGCTGTTCGGCGAGAAGCAGTTGCGGATGTTCGGCGGCGGCGGCGGCGGTTTCTGGGTCCGGCAACGCAACACCGACGGCGACGCAATCATCAATGCGAAGTCGAGTCGCGATCAGGGCGTCGAGCTGAGCGGCGTGACCGTTTTCACCTTCGACAAGGGCGGCCACTTCAGGGAACGGGTCGAAGCGCCCAATGCAGTCCTGAGTCCCGGCGTTTGGCGGCTCATCAACGCGCGTGTCTACGCAGCCGGAACGGCCCCGAGGGACCAGGCTGAATATCGGCTAAAGACGGAACTCACCCCCGAGCAGGTGCGGGAAAGCTTTGCCACGCCGGAAACCGTTCCGTTCTGGGATCTGCCTCAATACATTGGCATAGCCGAGCACGCCGGATTGGCCGCGGCAGGCTATAGACTTCAGTTTCAAAAGCTTCTGGCACTGCCGTTCCTGCTTTGCGCCATGGTCTTTCTCGCCGCCGCCGTCAGCCTGCGTTTCTTCCGGTTTGGCGGCGTGCAAAAGATGGTTTTAAGTGGCGTGGCGGCCGGCTTTTTGCTTTATGTCCTGTCAAAGGTAACCGAGGATCTGAGCAAGGCCGACCTGATGCATCCGACGGCGGCAGCGTGGTTGCCGGTGCTCGTTGGCGGCCTGACCGGATTTGTCGCGTTATTGCACCAGGAGGACGGGTGATGGCGAGATTGCCGACCGCTCGTCCCTTTCTGACCGGCCCCGTATTCGCGCGCCGGTTGGCGCGCGTGCTGGCGCTTGCGCTGGCGTGCGGCGTTGCCTTGATGCTGCCGGCTTCCGCCCAACAGCTGAGGTTCCCGGAGCGCCCGCCCGCACCCACGAAGTCGCAGGCCGAGATCAACCGCGAAAAATCGGGCAAAGGCCAGATGCTCGTGCAAGCGCGCGAGATCGATTACGACTACACGAACAACCGGGTCTCCGCCGTCGGCAATGTCCAGATTTACTACAACGGATCGACGCTCGAGGCCGACAAGGTCATCTACGATGAAAAGACCAAGCACCTGCACGCGGAGGGTAACGCGCGGCTGACCGAGCTCGACGGCAAGGTAACCTACGGCGAGATCATGGATCTCTCCGACGATTACCGGAACGGATTCGTCGATTCGCTGCGGCTCGATACGCCGGAGCAGACCCGCATGGCAGCGGCGCGCGCCGAGCGCTCGAGCGGGAACTTCACGATCTTCCATAACGGCGTCTACACGGCGTGCGCGCCGTGCCGTGACGACCCGCGCAAGCCGCCGCTTTGGCAGGTGAAGGCGGCGCGCATAATTCACGACCAAAACGAAAAGATGATCTATTTCGAGGACGCAAGCCTCGAATTTTTCGGCAAGCCGATCGCGTACCTGCCGTACTTCTCCGCGCCCGATCCGACCGTCAAGCGCAAGACCGGCTTGCTGGTACCGACCGTCGGCTTCAATTC
>JAICMO010000223.1 GCA_025929185.1 Pseudolabrys sp. | reverse complement strand
GTCGCCGGTCGAGAGCACCGCCACCTTCGGCTTGCGCACGACGTCGACAGCAGCAAGTCCGCAGGCCGCAAGCATTCCGATCTCGCGCGAACCGACACGTGTGCCGCGCCGCAACAGCGTTTCGCCGCGGGCGATGTCCGAACCTGCATACGATATGAACTGGCCGGGCGCCGCAGCGCGACGAAGCTCGATCGCCGGAGCGCCCTGCTCCACCAATTCCGTATGCTCGATCATAATGACGGCATCGGCGCCGCGCGGGATCACGCCACCGGTGGCAATGGCCGTCGCCCTGCCGGGCCGAACGTCGATAACGGGCACATGACCACTGGCGATCACCTCGCTATTGAGCGTCAGACGTTTCGGCGCGCTCTCGCTCGCTTCGGCCGTATCCGCGGCACGGACGGCAAAACCATCGACATTCGAGCGGTCGAATGGCGGCGCGTCGACGGCGGCCACCACGTCGCGCGCCAGCGTGCGCGTTAGCGCAGCGGCAATCGAGACCGTCTCCGCCGGTAGCGGTGAAAGGTCGACGTGCCTTTCAAAGCGCGTGCGTGCTTCTTCCGCTGTAACCACGTCGAGGAACTGCTCCTGGCGCGCCGCAGCGCGGACGCGCGCAAGTTCATCCTTGCTTTGCTGACGCGGCTTGCGGGGATCGTTCACAGCCATGGCCTCACGAGCACACTGTTGCCGGCCTGAAACCCCTCGCTTTCGGCAGGAACAAGAACATAGCCATTCGCGTTCGCCAGCGCCGAAAGCGGCAGATACTTGATCGCGAGCGGTTCGGCCTTGTCGCCGTCCCGCCGCACCGGCACAAACTCGGTCAAGCTTACTGTAGACGTAATCTTGCGCGTTAAAGCGGCGATGCTGCCCGCGTCTTCATCGATTGCACCGGCGAGCCGTCGCATCAGTCGTTGGCCGATTGTCAACAATATACTAGTCGCCGCATCAAGCCGCCCCGGAATCAGCAGCACCGGGCGCGAGCCGGCGATTCCGAATGCAGCCGTTTCGCCGGGGCTGATGGCAATTCCGTGCGCGCCGACGCGGCCAGCACGCGCGAGCGCCTGCACGCTTTGATCGTCGCGGCCGCTCCCGGTCCCGCCAACAACGACAATCGCATCCGCGTCTGCATCACGTAAGACCTCGTCAATGCCGAGCCTCGCGTCTTCGCGTTGCGCTACGCAGCCGAAACGATCGACAGCATGTTCAATAAGTCGGGCCGCTGCGACAAGAATCGGATCGTTGCGCACGGCTATAATGCGCAAGCGCGGTTCGCGGACGCTCACATCCCTAATTCCCGCAGTCGAAAAAACCGCGACATCGGTGTCACGCACGCGTGCGCCCGCCCGGCCGAGAACAGCTCCCGCAACGCAGTCAGCACCCGCCCGCAGTACACCGTCTCCCGGCGTGGCCGGCGCGACGGCATGGGCTTGGCCGCTGCTCACCTCGATTGCGCCAAGCGGCGCGACTGCATCGGCATCCTGCGGCATCACCTGACCGGCGTCGATGCGCTGGGGCAATTGCGTCAACAAGGCGGGGGCATAGCCACTCGCATCGCGCATCTTGTCCGCGGTAACCGCCCACCCGTCCTGCAGCGCCAGCGCGGCCGGCGGTGCAGGCTTTTCCGCCACAACGTCCGCCGCAAGTATGCGTCCGCGCGCCGCGCTCGGCTCGACGTGACGCGGAGGCACGTGCTTGGTCGCCGCATCGATCGCAGCATATACGTCGGCAAGCGGCGTCAGCTTTGTAATCCTTTGAACGCTGTCCGGCATCGCAATCGTTCTCAGCAAGCACCGTCACGCGGGCATCCCACCGCAGTTTAGCTCACCCGGCCTCGCGCTGGCGGCCTTTTCAGTTCGTGGTATTAACGGCTTTCTCTGCCGGCAGCCAACGGGCACCCAATGGAAGAAAAGACGATGAACCTGCGCGGCCTCAAATGCCCGCTGCCGGCCTTGCGCGTGCGCAAAATGCTGTCGAGCCTGAAGAGCGGCGACGTGATCGTCGCCGAATGCACCGACCCGCTCGCGTCAATCGATATCCCCAACCTCCTGCGCCAGACCGGGGATGCGCTGGAGGGAAAAGCGGAAGCGGCCGGAGTCCTCACATTCCGCATTCGCAAACGCTAAAGAACTCAAGAAAAGATCGCCGGCTTGGCGATCATCAGCCAGAAAATCATCATCACCGCGCCGAAGGCCGGAAATCCGAACGCGAACCACCAGCGGAACAGGCGATAATATTCCGGCGGCAAGGGTCCGTTCGATTTGGCGGCGGCGGCGGCGAGGTTGCGCAGGCGGATTTGCATCCAGACAACAGGCAACCAGAATGCGCCGGTAAAAAGATACAGCAAAATCGAGACGACGATCCATCCATCGTGCAGCGAATAACCCAGTTGCCAGGCGAGCAAGCCGCCGGTGATCGGCTGCACGATGACTGCCGTTGCGGTGAACAGGGCATCTGCGATGACCACGATGCGCGCCACATTGGCGATGACCAAAGCATTGCCGGTCCGGTGCGCAAGCAACATGAAAAAGGCAATGCCCGCACCGGTGCCAAGCAGGACGGCGGCGCCGATGACGTGCAGGTATTTAAGACCGAGATAAAGCATCAGCGATCGTCGAGGATGGCAAGCGCGACAACATTCAGCATCAAGATCGGAAATATCTTGAGCATCGAGCCCAATGGATCGCCCCAGAGGCTTGGCACGAGCAGCGTTGCGCAAATGAGATAAAATATCGTAACGATCAGAGCCGCGCAGAGCCCGATCCGCGCTGTCCGCCTGATTGCAATCGCCCCGCCGACAAGAAGATCGACAAGACCTCCTGCGATAATGACGGGAAGTGCCAATGGCCCCGCTCCCGCCGCCCTTGCCAGTTCGGTGCCCGCCTCGCGCGCAGGCCCGAGCGACAAGATACCGGTCACGATCCAGAACAGCGACAGCACGGCAAGGATGGCGGGCTTCAGCAGGTAGAGCCGCGAGAACCAGCGCTCCTGAACGGAAGCAGGTTCGCGGGCCAGAGCAGCGTCGAACGAAAGCGGTTCGATGCCGGTGATACGCATCCACTCCGACGAATCGCCGATCGCGCCGCGCAGAATTTCGCGCTTCGCCGTGCTCCGAATCGGTGGCCGCCAGCCGAGCGCACCGATCAGATCGCCGAGCATGAACGCGAGATTGGCGAAAGCGGCCGGCGCCTTCACAGTCCGCGCCGGCCGCCATCCCAGCCAACGCCGGTATTTTTGCACGACGTCCTCGAAACCGAGCCGCTGCGGTCCGGCAAGCTCCAGCACAAAGCGCGACGGCGCGTTGGGTGCAATCATCAGCTCCACGGTTTTTGTCACATCATCCAATTGCACGATCTGTAACAGGCCGGTGCCGGGAAATATCGGTAACACCGGAAGCGCGGCCAGTCCTCGAAACAGCGCGCTGCCGCCATAGGCCGCTCGGCCCACAACGACGGACGGGCGCAAGATGACCCAATCGAGGTCAAGCGCCATAAGGAGCCCGTCTCCGGCAAGCTTGGTGCGGGAAAATTCCGTCGGCGTCTCGCGATCAAGCCCGATGGCCGAGAGGTGAACGACACGCCGGACGCCCGCACGCGTACAAGCTTGAAAGAGAGCGTTTGGGCCTTCGACATGTACCCGCTGCGTGCTGTCACGCGGGCTGTCCTGCAATACGCCCGCGCAATTTACCACCGCGTCGATGTTTGTCAGATGCGGAAGCCAAAAATCCGGTTTGGCGGCGAGCCTTAAATCGACGGTGACGTATCCTGCCGCGGGCAAGCGTCGCGCAGGGACGCCGAGGCTGCGTACCGCCGCGATCACGTCATGCCCGCTCGCGTGAAGCCGCGCACAAACCGCAGAGCCGATCAGCCCTGTGGCGCCGATAATCAGAACACGCATGGCTCCTCTCCGTCTTGGAGGTTTGACGCCCCCACGTTTCAGGGACAAGCTTGAGGACCCGGCATCGAATTGCTCGAACCGATCATGCGCTCCCGTCTTACCGTGCAGCCGAAAGCCCGCGAACGGCATCATCAAATTCTACATCCATCAAATGTTATCTCGCCACCAAGGGTGCCTCCCGGATTGTCGACGTGTGGACAAGGGCGTTTGAAAACGCATTGATCCGGAGGTCTTATGGCCCTTGATGCCGTTCTGCTCTCGCGATTGCAGTGGGCCTGGGTCATCGCGTGGCACATTCTGCTCCCGGCCTTCACCGTCGGCCTTGCCTCGTATATCGCGGTGCTGGAGGGCCTTTATTTCTTCACCGGCCGGGACCTCTGGTTTCGAATTTCCGGATTCTGGACCAAGATTTTTGCCGTCTCATTCGGCATGGGCGTCGTTTCCGGCATCATCATGCCATTCCAGTTCGGCACCAACTGGAGCCGCTTTACCGACGCGACCGCCGACGTGCTCTCGCCGATGATGGCTTACGAGGGCTTGATGGCGTTCTTCCTCGAGGCATCCTTTCTCGGCGTGCTGCTGTTCGGCAGGCGGCTGGTGCCGGCCTGGGCGCATTTCTTTGCGGCGCTCATGGTCGCTTTCGGGACGCTGCTTTCCTCCTTCTGGATATTGTCTACGAATTCCTGGATGCAGACGCCGCAGGGCTACAAAATCGTCAACGGACGTTTCGAGCCGGTCGACTGGTTTGCCATTATT
>JAICMO010000077.1 GCA_025929185.1 Pseudolabrys sp. | reverse complement strand
TTTATTCGCGCCTCGACGGTGCGCGAGCCCGGCGACTACGCCGTGCGCGGCGGCATTCTCGATCTTTTCCCGCCGGGCACCGACATGCCGGTGCGGCTCGATTTCTTCGGCGATGCGCTGGAGACGATCCGCCTGTTCGACCCGCAAACACAGATCAGCGAAGGCTCATTGCCGTCACTTGACCTCGTGCCCGTTTCCGAATTCCAGCTCATCACCGAAACGATCCGGCGCTTCCGCACCGGCTATGTCGCGCAGTTCGGGGCCGCGATGCCGGGTGACCTTTTGTACGAGTCCGTCAGCGAAGGCCGGCGATATCCGGGCATGGAGCACTGGCTGCCGCTGTTCCACAACAAGCTCGATACGCTGTTCGATTATGTGCACGGTGCCCCGATCGTGCTGGAGCACCAGGCCGAGGACGCGGCGAAAGAGCGGCTGGCGCAAATCGCGGATTATTACGAAGCGCGGCGCGCGGCTTTAGGCGAGGGTGCGAGTCCCCCGTACAAGCCGCTGCCGCCGGACAGGCTCTACCTCAGCGACAGAGAATGGAACGACCGCCTCGGCGGCGCGGCTCTGGCGCGGCTGACCCCATTCGCCGAGCCGGAAAGCGCGCGCGTGATCGATGTTGCAGCGCGTGCGGGGCGCAATTTCGCCGCGGAACGCGCCGAGCCGAATGGCAATGTCTTTGAAGCCGTAAGCAAGCACGTAGGCGCCTTGCAGGCGTCCGGCAAGCGCGTCGCGATCGCGCTATGGAGCGAAGGCGCGCGCGAGCGCATGAGCCATGTGCTCACCGATCATAAGCTGCACAATCTTACCAACATTGCCTCATGGCCTGACGCGCTGAGGCAGCCGCGACAGTCGATCGCGCTCGGCGTGCTCGGCATCGAGAGCGGATTTGAGACGCAAGACTTCGCGATCGTCAGCGAGCAGGACATTCTCGGCGACCGCCTGGTGCGGCCGCGGCGCGCGTCACGCCGAGCGGGGAATTTCATCGCCGAGGTAACGTCGCTCGCGCCCGGCGATCTCGTCGTGCACGTCGATCACGGCATCGGCCGTTTTACCGGCCTACAGGCAATCGAAGCGGCCGGCGCGCCGCACGATTGCCTGGAAATTCACTATGCCGGCGGCGACAAGCTGTTTCTGCCGGTCGAAAACGTCGATTTGCTTTCGCGCTACGGCTCGGAGCAAACCAACGTCGAACTTGACCGGCTCGGCGGAAGCAACTGGCAGGCGCGCAAGGCGCGCATGAAAAGCCGCATCCGCGAGATCGCGGCCGAACTCATCAAGGTCGCCGCCGAGCGGCAATTGCACGAAGCGCCGAAGTTCACGATCGGGCCCGGCGCTTACGATGAGTTCTGCGCCGGGTTTCCGTACGAGGAAACGGAGGACCAGCAGGCGTCGATTGCTTCCACGCTCGGCGATCTTTCCTCCGGGCGTCCGATGGACCGGCTCGTTTGCGGCGACGTCGGCTTCGGCAAGACGGAGGTGGCGCTGCGCGCGGCCTTCGTCACCGCGATCAACGGCAAGCAGGTTGCCGTGGTGGTGCCAACGACGCTGCTCGCGCGCCAGCATTACAAGACGTTTTCGGAACGCTTCCGCGGTTTCCCGGTCAATGTGGCGCAAGCTTCGCGACTGGTCGCGCCGGCGCAGCTTGCGAAAGTGAAGCAGGGCCTGGCCGACGGCAGCATCGACATCATCATCGGCACGCACGCGCTGCTAGGCCGGGGCGTGAAGTTCAAGGAGCTCGCGCTGCTTGTCGTCGACGAGGAACAGCACTTCGGCGTCGCGCACAAGGAGAAGCTGAAGCAGCTGCGCAGCGAGGTGCATGTGCTGACGCTGACCGCGACGCCCATTCCGCGCACGTTGCAGCTGGCGCTTACCGGCGTGCGCGACCTGTCGATCATCGCCTCGCCGCCGGTCGACCGGCTCGCGGTGCGCACGTTCGTTTCGCCGTTCGATCCGCTGGTCGTGCGCGAAGCGCTGCTGCGCGAGCGCTACCGGGGCGGCCAATCATTTTACGTTTGCCCCCGCATCGAGGATCTGGCGGGCGCGAAGGATTTCCTCGACAAGAACGTGCCGGAGGTGCGCATCGCAGTCGCGCACGGGCAGATGCCCCCGGGCACGCTCGACGACATCATGTCCGCTTTCTACGACGGCAAGTACGACGTGCTCCTGTCGACCACGATCATCGAGTCGGGCCTCGACATTCCGACCGCCAATACTTTGATCGTGCACCGCGCCGACCGCTTCGGCCTCGCGCAGCTTTATCAATTGCGCGGCCGGGTCGGGCGCGCGAAGTTGCGCGCCTTCGCGCTGTTCACGCTGCCGGCGCAGAAGCCGATCACGCCGCAGGCCGAGCGGCGCCTGAAGGTGCTGCAATCGCTCGATACGCTCGGCGCCGGATTCCAGTTGGCTTCGCACGACCTCGACATTCGCGGCGCCGGCAATCTGCTTGGCGAAGAGCAATCGGGCCACATCAAGGAGGTCGGCTTCGAGCTTTACCAGCAGATGCTGGAAGAGGCGGTGATGAGCCTGAAGGCGGGGATCGCAGCGCCGGCCGCCGACCGCTGGTCGCCGCAGATCACCATCGGCACGCCGGTGCTCATTCCGGACGAATACGTTGCCGATCTGTCGGTGCGGCTTGCGCTCTATCGGCGGCTCGCGGAGGTCGAGGACGAAAGCGAGATCGATTCATTTGCCGCCGAGCTCGTCGATCGCTTCGGGCCGCTGCCGGCGGAGGTGGAGCACCTGTTGCAGGTGGTTGCGATCAAGGCGCTGTGCCGCCGCGCCAATGTGGAAAAGGTCGACGCCGGCCCGAAAGGCGTCGTGCTTTCGTTGCGCGACAATACATTTGCGAATCCGGAAGCGCTCATCGGCTTCATCCGCGAGCGTGGCAGCGAGGCGCGCGTGCGGCCGGATCAGAAAATCGTGTTCTTCGAGGAATGGGAAAGGCCGGCCGAGCGGCTGAAGGGCACGACCGCGATTTTGCGTCAACTGGCGTCGCTTGCCGGCAAAGCCAGCAAGGCGGCGTGATCGCGCCTTCACCCCAACCCTCTCCCGTAGGCGGGAGAGGAAGCAGGCTGCGGCTTCTCACGCTGAACGCGTTTACTCCGCGGCGTCGGAGCTTGGCGCGGCCGTTTCCTGCGCCGCGCGGGCGATCGCCTGCGCAAGATATTCCGGAGCCTGCGCGCCGGAAATCGCAAACTTGCCGTCAAGAATGTAGAACGGCACGCCGTCGATGCCGGCCTCTTTGGCCGATTGCGCCTCGCGCTCGACTTCGGCGACATCTTTGTCGCTGGCGAGCCAGCCGCGCACTTCGTCGGCATCAAGCCCAACATCGGCTGCGGCCTGCACAAGCACATTGCGGTCGGTGAGGTCGGCGCCGACTGTAAAGTAAAGCTCCATCAGCTTTTGCTTCATCTGCGCCGCCAGGTTTTGTGCGGCCGCCCAGCGGATCAGCCGGTGCGCGTCGAGCGTGTTCGGCTGGCGATTGATCTTGTCGGCGGCGTAGGTCAGGCCTTCGCTTGCAGCCGCAGCCGTAACGCGTTGCGCGATGCCTTTATAGCGCTCCGGCGAGCCGAATTTGGTGGTGAGATAGTCAGTGCGCGAAATGCCCTCGCGCGGAATCCAGTCGTTGAGGAAATACGGCCGCCAGTGCAACTCGACCGGCGTATTTGGCACCAGGGCAAGCGCTTGCTCCAGGCGGCGCTTGCCGATGAAGCACCAGGGACAAACAACATCGGAGACGATATCGACGCGAACCGCTCGGCTTTGTGTCATGGCTCACTCCCGTCCGGAAGCGAACCTATGCATTGGCTCACTCGGCTGCAACCACCCGGCCGGTCCTCACGCGCGCCATCAGGCTTTCGGCGGAATCGGCCGCTTTCAGCGTGGCGAGGGTTACGTTCGCCGCAGCGGCCGGTGCCCCGGTCGCCTCGCCGATGGCGTTCCTGATTGCGCCGGCAATCCGGCGGGTGACGGCATGCGCATCGCTCAGTGTGGCCTGCGTGAAGGCGACGAGAAAAGAGCCGTCGTCATCGCGGCAGCCGAAATCGATGTCGCGAATGAGCCGTGCGAGCAGGCGCGCGCCTGCAATCTCGTAGCGGCGATGCGCAGCCGATTCAAAGCAGAAGCACGCAACCGATAACGCGGTGCCGCGCTTGCTCGAATCCGATACAGCCTGCGCCAGATCGTGAAAGAAACCGTCGCGTGTGAGCAGGCCCGTTTCGGCATCGAACATGCCGCCGGCGTCGAGCGTCTTCAGCATGCGCTTGAGCCGGGCCTCGAAGGCATGCAGCCGCACCAGCGGCACCATGCGCGCCACCACGCGCGCCGGATCGCGCTCGACGTGATCGACGTTCGGCAGCCATTGCGTAAAGTCCGGCGGCACTTCCCCGAGCACGGCCGCCGGTATGTCGCGGTACTTTGGCTCTTGCGCCAGAACGGTGAGAAACGCTTCGACCATGCGTTGGCTGAATCCGTCGCCGATGACGATGCCGTCGATGTCCCGCATGCCAAGCTGCCGCGCCGCGCTTTCGACGCTGAGCGCGCCGACCATCCCGAAACGCTCGCCGATCGCGACGCTCAGGGCGGGATAGAGAGGGCCGCGGCCCGCAATCATTACGGTCGCGTCGTCGAGCGCGTCGCCGACAGGAAGTTCGGGCATGGCCCCGCCGCGTGAGGAAAAAGTTTCAATCCGCCGCAACACCGTTTCATGCAGCGCGCGTACCCGCAGTGCCGAACGCAGGCGAATGATCAGGTGATCGAGCGGCAGCGCGGCATCGTTGGGCAACGCGATGGGAATGGCAGCTTCCTGGCTCCCGGTCACGCGCGCAATGGCGGGAACGACCGGCCCGGCGGCGGTAACGATTTGCCGAGACAGCATGCGCGCGTTTTCTTCATCGGCAGCCGGTCCGGGCTCCGCAATGACGACGGCGGACGGCTTGACGGCAACGAAAGCGGTCGGCGCTTCCGCCCAATTCGCTTCAATGATGGGGAAAGCGCCGGCTGAGCGCAGCGCGTCAACGACGCCGGCGGCCGGCTTTTCGGCGACCACGATCATCGGGCCTTGCAAGGACATCTGAGCCGCGCGCCATTTCGAGGACGCGCGACCTTAGCCGTAGCGCTGTTAACGCGAGGTCAATGCAATCGCAGAGTCAGGCGGCGGCCGGAGCGCCGCCTGATCGGAAGGCAGCCGCAAGAAGCGGATTTTCGCCGTGTTCGAGAAACCTGGCCACGGCCCTGGCACGGTCGGGCGCGGCACCGGCCAGACGCTGACCCATCAACGCGTGCGGCACCGCAAGCACCGTCGCGCCGGGGGCGGTGTCGGCGACGATTGCGTCCACCTGGTGCATGACGAAACGATACCCACCGACGCCCGCCACTCCGGCCGGCGGCGCGGTCACGACAAGCGATCGTTGATCGGCCGCCGGCCTGCACCCGTACCCGGTGTCAATGAACCCGTCGGCCTGCACATTGAGGTGAGGTTCATGACGTTGCTCCGCCCCGGGCGGAAAGGCGTGTTGCGGCGTCATCGGGCTGCGCAAGAGCAGCGTCCCCGTCTTGCTCCGGGCAGTTTCGATCACCGGAATCGCGTCGTCTCGATCATATGGCGCTGCAATTTTACCGACAGGACAGTGCAGCGGCAGGCCGTCGCGCCTGCGTGGCGCGGCGATCAAGCCGATTTCGCCAAAGGCCGCCACATCGATCAAGGATGCGCCACCCTCCCATTGCGCGGCAGCAGCGAGGCGTTCCGGTCCGCGCCAGAGCGCAAGGATCGTTCTTATGTCGTCTCCGGCAAGATGCCCGCCTTCGGCAAGCGCCGTGAGCAACGGCGCAGGCACTACCGCGGCATCGCAATGAAAGGCGCGTCGTTGCGCGGCAAAAGAATCGATGTCGAATGGGTGATGCAACACGAGCGTACCGCCGGACAGCAGCCACGGCATGACGCTCAGGGCGACGCCCGCGAAGGAGCCGATCGGCGTCGTTGTGAGAATGGTTGCATCCGCTCCGATGCATCCCTCCAACAAAGGCGCAACGGCCGCCGCGATCAATTGCGCGTGGTTGCGCGCAACCGGAATGATGCCGTCGCCACTGACATCGAAAGTTACAAGAGCGACATGCTCGGCGGGATTGCCCGTGCGGTTGGCCGGCGGCGCGTCTCGGCTCTCGGCGCTGAATATTTCGTCGAGCGGCACCGTGCCGTCCGGCGCATCGCCGAACACGCCAACGTGCCGGATGGAAAACAACTCGGCTGCGGCTTGCATGGCCAATTCGCCATGCGCGGTTTCACCGATGCGAGACGTTGTAATGAATGCCTTCGCATTAACGCGGAACAAGCCCCTAACGATATCGGCCTTGCGCCAAAGCAGCGGCACGAGCGCCGCAATCATGCCGGCACGGATGACGCCGAGAAGTGCAATTACGCCCTCGATCGTATTCGGCAATTGCAGCGCGACCACCGCGTCGGTCTGCAAGCCCAGTTCACGCAGCCTTGCAGCAACCGCCGAGATCAGGCAGTCGGCTTCGGCATAGGTTAGCCGGCGTGCCGCGCCGTCGGTCACCCATGACCGGTCTGGCGGATCGGCCAGCGCGATAGCGCGCGAATGGCGCGCTGCGGCCTGACGAAATAGGTCATCGAGCGTCGTGCAGGAGCGAACGCTCTCGTTGATCCGCTTGTCGTCGCCAAGAACCATGGGCAGCTCGCTATGCCGTTTTCTCGTGCCACCAGGTTTCCGGCAGGTAACCGAAGAGCGACGTCTTCTGCGGATGATTGATCCGCTTCCAGCGTGCGATCCACTGCACCGGCAGGTGATAAAGCGGGATGACGTAAAAGCCGGACAGCAGCACGCGGTCGAGTGCGCGCACTGCGGAAACGAAGCCGGGGCGGCTGCGCGCTGCAAGCAGCGCCGCGATCATGGCATCGATCGCGCGCGATTTGACGCCCATGTAATTGCGGCTGCCTTCCTGTGTCGCAGCCGCGCTGCCCCAGTAGAAACTCTGCTCGTTTCCGGGGGAGAGGGACTGCTCCCAGCGGTATTCCAGCATATCGAAGTCGAACGTGATCTTGCGGCGCTCGAATTGCGTCGCATCGACCACGCGCACCGGTGCGTCGATGCCGGCCCGCCGCACGTTGCGGCTGAACGCGAGCGCCAGCCGCTCCTGCTCGCGCGTGCTCGCAAGAATTTCGAAGCGGAAGGGCTGGCGCGTTGCGCGGCTAACCAGCCGCGTGCCTTTGAGCGCGTAACCGGCGGCATCGAGCAGCGCGAGCGCACGGTGCAGTGTGGTCCGGTCGCGGCCGGAACCGTCGGTAACCGGCGGCGACCAGGTTCCATCCATGATGTCGGGGCGCACGGCGCCTGGAAAACGCGCGAGCAGCGTGTGCTCGTCGTCGTTCGCGGCAATGCCGTGCGAGGAGAGGTCGCAGCCGTCGAAATAGCTGGAAGTGCGCCGGTAGAGATCGAAAAAGTAGTTGTGATTGAGCCACTCGAAATCGAACAAGAGCAGCAGGGCCTCGCGCACGCGCACGTCGGAAAAGGTTGATCGGCGCGTATTGAAGACGAGGCCGGACATTCCCTTTGGCAGGCCATAGGGAAATGCTTCCTTCAACACGCGGCGCTCGCGGACAGCGGGAAAATTGTAAGCCGTCTGCCAGCGGCTTGGATCGACCTCGACGCGGACGTCGTAAAGGCCGCGCTTGAACGCCTCGAAATATGTGTTGCCGTCGCGGTAGTAGTCGAAGCGGACCTCGTCGAAATTCCACAGACCGCGATTGATCGGAAGGTCTCGGCCCCAGTAATTCGGGTCGCGCTTGAATACGACGTTGGCGCCGGGCTTCACCGCATCGACGATGTAAGGTCCGCTGCCGAGCAGGGGCGTGAAGCTCGTGTCTTCAAACCGATCCGGATCGATCGCGTGCTTGGCCAGCACAGGCATGAGGCCGAGTATCAACGGCAACTCGCGGTCAGCAACGCCGGAAAGATCAAAGCGCACGCCGCGCTCGCCCACGCGCTCCGCCTTGGCGACTTTCTTGTAATAGATGCGGTAATTCGGCCGGCCTTTGTCGCGCAGCAACTGCCACGAAAAGATCACATCGTCCGCCGTCACCGGCTTGCCGTCGGAAAACCGCGCGGCCGGATCGATGGTGAAGGTTACCACGGTTCGCGCATCGTCCGTTTCGACCGATTGCGCGAGCAGCGCGTAAAGCGTGAACGGCTCGTCGTAGCCGCGCGCAAGCAGGCTTTCGGTCACATAACCGCGAAGGTTTGCCGCGGGCACGCCCTTGACGATGAACGGATTGAGGCTGTCGAACGTGCCGAGCACGCCTTGCACAAACCGGCCGCCCTTCGGCGCCGCAGGATTGGCATAAGCGGGATGGGTGAAGTTTTCCGCCCAGGCCGGGTCGCCGTGCATCGCAATGGCGTGGCGCGCCGCCGATGCGCGCGCCCTGCGGATCGTCGCGCCACCGGCCGTTGCCAACGCGCCAAGCATGAAAGCGCGGCGGGACGGCAGGACGCGGTCGAGAGCGTAGGGTGCAGGCACTGGGCTTGATCGGGCGATTCGGTTGGAGCGCGCGGCAATCTATCATACGCGTCCCGCTTCGCCGGCCAGGCAACGGGAAAGTCGCCGATCCACGGCGGTTTTTGCGTCGATCGTGTCTTTATCGCCGCCCCGAGATCGGCTATCACGCGAAGGCCCTGTGTCACGCTGTCGCCGTATTTAACGCGGAGAGAGCGGCCAACGGGTCAGGTCTTCCGGACGGCCGCGGGGCCAAAGCGGAAAAGGGATAATTCTAATGGATCATCGGATTGCATCGGCCCGGCCGTGGGGCCGGACGCTGGCGGCCACGTTTGCGTTCGCCGTGGCGGCGGCTCTCGTCGCCGCGCCGGTTTCATACGCACAAACGCCGAAAACGAAGGCGAAGCCGGCCGCGCAGAAATCGGCGCAAAAACCGGCCGCGCAGCCGAAGCAACAGGCGGCGGCTCCAAACTCGGAGCAGCCGGAGTTGATGTACTCGCCCTGGATGAAAGTGTGCGGCAAAGCGAACGCGAACGATCCGAACTCGAAGAACGTCTGCGTCATCACCAAAGACGGCCGGTTGGAGAATGGAATGCCGGTGGCGGTCGTGCAGTTGTTCGAGCCGGAGGGAAGCGACAAGAAGCTGCTGCGCGTGACCGTTCCGCTCGGCATGCAGTTGCAGCACGGCACCCGTGTCATCATCGACCAAGGCCAGCCGATGAATGCGCCTTACTCGATTTGCTTCCCCGCGGGCTGCCTGTCGGATTACGAAGCGAATGCCGACATGGTCACCAAGATGAAGAAGGGCCACACCCTGACCGTGCAGGCAATCAACATGCGGGGCGCCGCCATCAGCCTGCCGCTGCCGCTCACCGACTTTGCCAAGGCCTATGACGGTCCGCCGACCGATCCGAAGGCGTTCGAAGAGCAGCAGCGAAAATTGCAAGAGGCTTTGCAGAAGAAGGCCGCCGAGGCGCAAAAGAAGCTGGAAAGTCAGCACCCCGCCGGGGCCGCTCCGGCAGCGCCGCAAAAGAAATAAAGATATCCGATTGCAACCAAAGGCGCGGCCCGCAAGCCGCGCCTTTTTTAATTCATCACCGCGTTGCGCGGCCGATAGGCGCCGCTGTCGTCGCGCTCGAACATCTCCGCGACCTGCGGATGCCGGATCGGCGCGTCAGAGGTGTCCGGCAGCAGGTTCTGCTCGGAGACGTAGGCGACATATTCCGTTTCCGCGTTTTCCGCGAACAGATGATAGAACGGCTGGTCCTTGTGCGGCCTGACCTCAGCCGGAATCGCCTCCCACCATTCCTCGGTATTGGCGAATACCGGATCGATGTCGAAGACGACGCCGCGAAAGGGAAACAGGCGGTGCTTGACCACCTGTCCGATCTTGAATTTCGCGGTGCGGGCCTTGTCCATGGGACCAGTGACATAATGCATCGAGGCAGCTTTCGCCAGAATGGCCATCAGAGCGCGTAGCGCGCGGCCATTGCGGGGTCTTTGGCCGCGACGAGACGGGCGAGATCGAGCAGCACCTTCGCCTGTTTCCAGGTGGCATCGTCCTGCATCTTGCCGTCGACCATCACGGCGCCGGCGCCGTCCGGCATCGCGTCGACGATCTTCTTCGCAAAGGCGACTTCGACGGGATCGGGCGAGAACACCTTTTTCGCGATGTCGATCTGCGAGGGATGCAGGGACCAGCCCCCGACGCATCCCATGAGGAACGCGTTGCGGAATTGCGCTTCGCAGGCGGCGGGATCGCTGAAGTCGCCGAAGGGCCCGTAGAGCGGCTTGATGCCCGCGGCAGCGCAGGCATCGACCATCTTCGCGATCGTGTAATGCCAAAGGTCCTGCTGAAAGGAGGGCCGCGCTTCGGCGTTTTGTGCGTCGGCGAGAACTTTATACTCGGGATGGCCGCCGCCGACGCGCGTCGTCTTCATCGCGCGCGAGGCGGCAAGATCGGCCGGGCCGAGGCTCATGCCGTGCATGCGGGGCGAGGCGAGCGCGATCGCCTCGACGTTGTTCACGCCTTGCGCAGTTTCCAGGATCGCGTGGATCAAGATCGGTTTTGTTATTCTGTGCCGCGCCTCGAGCTGCGCGAGCAACTGATCGAGGTAATGGATGTCCCATGGGCCATCCACCTTCGGCAGCATAATCACGTCGAGCTTGTTGCCGACGGCGGCGACGATCTCGCCGATGTCATCGAGCACCCACGGCGAGTTGAGCGCATTGATGCGCGTCCACAGGCCGGTTGCGCCGAAATCGGTTGCTGCCGCCATGGCGATGAATCCCTGCCGCGCCGCCTCCTTGGCTTCGATGGGGATGGCGTCTTCCAGATTGCCCAGCACCACGTCGACCTGGCGCGCGAGCTCGGGCACTTTCGCGCGCAGCTTCTCGATATGCGGCGGCACGAAATGGATCATTCGTTCGAGCCGCACCGGCAGGGCGCGCAACGGCTCGGGCGCTCCGATGGCGAGCGGCTGGTAGAACTGTCGTGGCGGCTTCATGGCGGCGCTTTCCTTGGGCGGGATTGCCGTTTAGAGGAATGCGGGCGTCGCGCCAAGTAGGACAAACGTGGCAATCGGTCGTTCGACATGCAGCCGCTTTCCGGACTTGTGGTTCTCGACTTTTCGACGCTGCTGCCGGGGCCGCTCGCCGGGCTGATGCTGGCTGAAGCGGGCGCCGAAGTGATCAAGATCGAGCGTCCGGACGGCGAGGACATGCGCCGCTTTGCGCCGATGTTCGACGGCGACGGCGCCGCCTTCCAAATGCTCAACCGCGGCAAAAAGATCGTCGTGCTCGATCTCAAGGCACCGGAAAGCCGCGATGCGTTGCTGCCGCTATTGCGACGCGCGGATGTCCTGATCGAGCAATTCCGGCCCGGCGTGATGGCGCGCCTCGGTCTCGATTATGAGAGCGTGCGCAAGGTCAATCCGCGCATCGTCTATTGCTCGATCTCCGGCTACGGGCAGAGCGGGCCGCGCGTGCATGAGGCGGGGCACGACATCAACTACATCGGCAACACGGGGCTGCTCGATTTGCAGCCAGGTCCGCCCGATCGGCCTGTCGTGCCGCCGATGCTTGCCGCCGATATTGCGGGTGGAAGCTTTCCGGCCGTCATGAATATCCTTTTCGGCCTTCGCGCGCGCGACCAAAGCGGCCAAGGCTGTCACATCGATATCGCGATGAGCGAGGCGATGTTCACCTTCGGCTGGTATGCGTTGGCCTTGGGAACGGCGGGCGGCAAATTCCCCGAACCCGGCGAGCTCAGCCTTGTCGGCGGCTCGCCGCGCTATCAGCTTTATCCGACGAAGGACGGCAAGCCCGTCGCCTGCGGCGCGATCGAGCAAAAATTCTGGGTTGCCTTCACCGCTGCCATCGGTCTCGCGCCGGAATATGTCGATGACAAACGCGACAGGAAAGCGACGCGCGAGGCCGTCGCAAAACTGATCGCAACGCGCACGGCGGCGGAATGGAAGCCGATCCTCGCGAAAGCGGATTGTTGCGCAACCATTGTTCTCTCGCTCGAGGAGGCCATGCGCGATCCGCATTTCGTCGCCCGCGGATTGTTCGCCCACGAAGTCGAGGGCACGTCCGGCAACAAAATGCCCGCGCTGCCGGTGCCGATCGCGCCGCAGTTTCGCGACAAGCCCGGCGCAAAGAAGGCGCCAAGATTGGATGGCTGAAGCGGTGGTCGCCCTTCGAGGGCCGCTGCGCGGCCACCTCAGGGTGGCGACTACAAAATATCTCCGCGCATCAGGCGCGGTTGGTTCGACGCGGGGGCCACGCCTTCGCGCATAACGGCGCGGCGCAACGGGCCGATGTGGTCCATGAGATAAAGCCCCAGCCCACGCGCGCCCTGAACGGGCAGGAAATCGGACAGCAGGCTGCGGTTGAGCAGATCGACCGCCATGCCGCGGCTGGCGATGTCGGAGCGCCGTTGCTCATCGTAGCGGGCGAGCACGCGCGGGCTTCCGACGTCCGCGCCGGCGCGATAGGCCGCGATTGCGACTTCGGCTATCGACGCCGCATCACGCAGCCCGAGATTGAGGCCTTGCGCGCCGATCGGCGGAATGACGTGAGCGGCCTCACCGATCAAGGCGATGCGGTCAGCGGC
Source organism: Pseudolabrys sp. (assembly GCA_025929185.1). Taxonomy (GTDB): domain Bacteria; phylum Pseudomonadota; class Alphaproteobacteria; order Rhizobiales; family Xanthobacteraceae; genus Pseudolabrys. The sequence continues at coordinate 3,086 of JAICMO010000077.1, read as the reverse complement.
AAATTTTCGCGCCGCCGCGCCGGCGAGGGGAAAGAGTCCGCGCCCCGGCTCGACCGTGATCTTGCCGAGAATCGAGTGCGAGCGCCGCTCTATTTCGTCGGCAAGGGCCGCATCATCCAGCTCCGAAATCTGCTGCGCGGTCGCAGGATCGAGCACGAAAACGAGGCTCGAGCGCAAACCCGGCAACGGCACCAATGTGAATGGCCCCGACGAGGTATGGAATTCGGTCGAAACGTCACGGTGTGGACGGCTGTGCGCGAGGCAGAGCGTAAGCGCGCTTTGCGGATAGCGGCGCTCGTCCAGCGCAATTCCGGCGGCGGCACGTGCGAGCGATTTACGTCCGTCCGCGCCTATAACGAGCGACGCGTTCAGGACGGCTCCGGCTTTCAGGCGGACTGCAACAGCGTGTCCGTCCGGCTCAATCGCTTTCGCTTCTCCTTCCACTATGCGTAGCGCCGGCAGCGTCCCTGCCTTCGCTTCGAGCGCGCCGACCAGATGACGATTTTCGATGTTGTGGCCGAAGGCATCGAGACCGATCTCCCTCGCCTCGAATCTGACTTCCGGCGCGCGCCAGAGTCTTCCGGTATCGTCCACGATGCGCATCACGCGCAGCGCCGCCGAATGCGGCGCGCAGGTTTCCCACACGCCGAGCGTCGTGAGCGCGGTGACCGAGCCGCCAAGCAGCGCTGTTGTCCGGTTATCCGGTCGCGCCGGCCGCTTGGCGACCAGCGTGGTCGGGATGCCGGCTTGGCCAAGCGTAATGGCCGCGGTCAGCCCTGCCGGACCTCCGCCGACAACAACGACGGTACTTTGCGCTTCGCCCATGAACTCTCTCGGGTAGCACGGCGGCGCCTTGCCGGAAACCATCGGGACCCTTTGCCGTACCGCCGGCCGGCACGATGGGCTATGGATGTAAGGCCTAGATCGCTCCATCGCAGCCATGACGGACACGACAGACCGGCGGCTCACCCATCTTTCGTTTGCGGCGACGCGGCTCGGCCGTGCGTTCGCACGGCCGAAGACAATGGCGGTCGTGTGCGTGGTGCTGCTTACGGCGCTCGGCTGGCTCTATCTCGGCGTCCTCGCCGCCAGAACGGGCGTCGATTGGCCGCAAGGGCTCGCCGCGCTTTGCCGTCCATTATCGGCTCACGAAAGCGCAGCGGCCGATTTCGCGGTCTTGCTCTCGATGTGGTGCGCGATGGTCTTTGCGATGATGCTGCCAAGCGCAGGACCGATGATTTTCACCTATGCGGAGATCGCCGACACGGCGGCGCGCAAGGGCGACGTTATCGTCTCGCCGTTTGTGCTCGCGTCGGGCTATGCCCTGGTGTGGCTTACGTTCGCCGCTTGTGTTGCCTTGACGCAGATTGTGCTCGTTCGCATGGCGTTGCTCGCTTCCGATGGAGCCGCGACGAGCGGGCTTGTTTCCGGCGCGATTTTGATCGTCGCGGGCCTCTACCAGTTTTCGGCGGCCAAACGCGCGTGTCTCACCAAGTGCCGGCATCCGTTCGCATTCTTCTTTACAAATTGGCGGACGACCGCACGCGGCGTATTCGGCCTTGGTGTCCGGCAGGGACTTTATTGCCTGGGATGCTGCTGGGCGATGATGCTTGTGATGCTTGCTGTTGGCGCCATGAACGTGATCTGGATGGCTGCGCTCAGCGCGGTCATGACGATCGAGAAGATGAGCGCTGGTCGGCGCCTCAGCCGCGCGGTCGGGATGGTACTGATTATTGCTGGCGTGGCCGTCGCCGAATTAGGCTAGAGATGCAAACACCAGTTGGGGAGCAGCGCGTTGCGTGAATCGTGGAGCCTGAAAGGAGAAATGGCGCTGTCGTGCAGTTGCACGGTGTTTTGCCCGTGCGTGCTGTCGCTCGGCAATCATCCGCCGACCGAAGACCGCTGCCAGACCTGGGCCGGCATCCGCATCGATGAGGGGCACTTCGACGCGATCGATCTCGCCGGCGTCAAAGTCGGCCTGATGATGGACCTTCCCGGCATCATGGCGCGCGGCAACTGGACCGCGGCGCTCTTTGTCGACGACGCGGCCTCCGCGCAGGCCGTGAAAAGCCTTACGCGTATCTTTACCGGTCGCGTCGGTGGCACGACGCACCTGCTGTCTATTCTGGTCGGTCAATTCCTTGGTGTCCGCCAGGTCCCGATCACTTACGAAACGCAAGGCGAGACGCGCATCGTCCGCATCGAAGAATATGTCGACGGCGCAATCACGCCGGTCCGCGGTAAGGAAGCCGGGCAGAACGTCATCATCCGCAACAGCGAATATTGGATCGGGCCGGACGTCATCGTGTCGCGTGCCGATAAATCGCGCTTCCGTGGCTTCGGACGGAATTGGAATCTGGCGGGGCGGTCGGCGGAGATCGTCGCGCTCGACTGGGGCAACCGGTAGGGGTTTCCCGATTACTCGCATTCGCGCCTTTGCTGTCCACGTCTTCACCGCCTGCGGCGCCGCATTGGCGCTGCTCGCGCTCGTCCTGGCGACCGGCGGCCATTGGGCGGCGATGTTCCTGTGCCTTGGCGCTGCGCTCATTATCGACGGGGTCGACGGCCTCCTGGCGCGCGAGTTCAACGTGCAAAGCGAGTTGCCGCGCTGGTCGGGCGAAACGCTCGATTATGTGGTCGATTTCACGACTTACGTGTTCGTGCCGGCCTACGCTATCGCCGCGAGCGGGCTTTTGCCGCAGGAGTTGGCGATTGCCAGCGGCGTGCTGATCGCGATTGTAGGCGCGCTTTATTTCGCCGACCGAGAGATGAAGACGGAGGACCATTACTTCCGCGGCTTTCCGGCTCTATGGAATCTCGCGGCCTTTTATCTGTACGTGATGCAGCCACCCGATTGGCTTTCGGAGGCGGTTATTGTGGCGCTGGCAGTTCTGACGTTCGTACCGATCCGTTTCGTGCATCCGCTGCGCGTCGAGCGCCTGCGCGTGCTCAATATCGCGTTGCTGATCGCATGGGGGCTGCTGGCGTTGGATGCAGTGATTGCAAATCTAGAGCCCGGCATCTGGGTGAAGACCGCGCTCGGGGCGATTGCGGTTTACTTCTGCGGGTTCGGCCTTCTGCCGCTG
>JAICMO010000167.1 GCA_025929185.1 Pseudolabrys sp. | reverse complement strand
GTGCTCAATATCGCGTTGCTGATCGCATGGGGGCTGCTGGCGTTGGATGCAGTGATTGCAAATCTAGAGCCCGGCATCTGGGTGAAGACCGCGCTCGGGGCGATTGCGGTTTACTTCTGCGGGTTCGGCCTTCTGCCGCTGCGTGCGAAATGATGCTCGACCTCCTGCTCGACGCAAACGCCTGGGCTGCGCTGGTGACGCTGACCGCGCTGGAGGTTGTGCTCGGCATCGACAACCTTGTTTTTATCTCCATTCTGACCACACGCCTGGACGAGAAACGATCGAAGCAGGCGCGCGCGATCGGACTGTCTCTGGCGTTCATCTTCCGCATCCTGCTGCTCGCTTCGCTAAGCTGGCTCATCGGATTGACCCAGCCGGTCTTCGAGGTGCGTAGTCTCGCGTTCTCCTGGCGCGACATCATCCTGATCGCGGGCGGCCTGTTTCTCATCGCCAAAGCGACGCGTGAGATTCACGGAGAGGTCGAAGCGGAGGAGCAAGACGAGCCGCCAGCGGCGACGCAGAACAAGGCGCTTACGGCGGTCATCGTTCAGCTCGCGGTGATCGATCTGGTCTTTTCCATCGATTCGATCATCACGGCCATCGGCTTGGTCGACCAGCTTGAAATCATGATCGCGGCGATTTCGATTGCCATGATCGTGATGTATTTCGCCTCTGGTCCGGTCGGCGACTTCATCAAGGCGCATCCGACCACCAAGATGCTGGCACTCTCGTTTTTGGTGCTGATCGGAGCCGCGCTGCTCGCGGACGGCTTCCACTTTCATATTCCGCGCGGCTACATCTATTCGGCCATGGCTTTTGCAGCGATCGTCGAAACGTTTAATGTTCTGGCGCGCCGTAACCGGCGCAGAAAAGCCGGCCGCTAATTCGTTGCTCTTGGGAGATTTAAAATGCCTCGTCCTGTACTTCTCGTTGCCGGCGGAAGTCGCGGTATCGGCGCTGCGACCGCGCGACTTGCCGGCGGGCGCGGCTATGACGTTGCGGTGAATTACAAGGGCAACGTAGAGGCCGCGGCCAAGGTCGCCGCCGCCGTGAAAGCGGCCGGCGGCAACGCGATCGCGATCCAGGGCGATATGGGCGATGAGAATGAGATCGAACGCGTGTTTAAGGAAGCCGAAAAGCTCGGCGCGTTGACCCATCTCGTGCACAGCGCAGGCATTACCGGCAAAAGCTCGCGGCTTGATGGGGTCGATGCCGCGACCGTGCGCGACGTGCTGGACGTGAATACCTACGGCGCGCTGCTGTTTTTGCGCGCGGCCATACGCCGGATGTCGACCAAGAACGGCGGCAAGGGCGGCTCGATCGTCATGATCTCGTCGATGGCGGCGGAGATTGGCGGTGCGACCGAATACACCTGGTACGCGGCGGCCAAAGGCGCGGTGAACACGATGACGCTCGGCGTCGCGCGCGAAGTGGCCAGGGAAGGCATTCGCCTCAATGCGGTCTCTCCGGGCGCGATCGATACGGAAATCCACGAGCCCGGCCGGATTGCGCGCATCCTGCCCAATCTGCCCATGGGCCGCGTCGGCACGGCGGAGGAAGTCGCCGAAGCCATTCTGTTTTTGCTATCCGACGCTGCGTCGTACGTTTCCGGCGCCGTGCTCAACGTGTCCGGCGGGCGCTGATTGACGCGGTGCAACGCGGAGTGTTGCACCGCTGATCCGGGCTTTCCGAGGTTCTGCGTTGCAACGATCCCGGTTCTGCAGCGTACCGTTGCGCTTCGCTCCACGCTGCGCTGCGCACATGCGGAAGGCATGTGCCTTGTGTTCGGGCTGCGGCTGCCTATGATCGCGGCCCATCCGTTTAATCTACGCTTCAAGTTCGTAAAGGGGTTACATCATGGTTGCGGCAGTACGCGTTCACAAGCACGGCGGTCCCGAGGTGCTCCAGCTCGACGATATCGAGGTGCCGGCGCCGGGACAGGGCCAGATTAAAATCAAGCAGCACGCGTCCGGCGTAAATTTCATCGACTGTTATTTCCGCATGGGCATGTATCCGTCGCCGGTCGGCATGCCGTTTGTCGCCGGCAACGAAGGCGCGGGTGAGGTGACGGCCGTTGGCCCCGACGTGACCGATTTCAAGGTCGGCGATCGCGTCGCCTACGTCGCGCCGCTCGGCGGTTACGCAGCCGAGCGCTTGCTGCCGGCGAACCGCGCGGTGAAGCTGCCGGACAACATTACCTACGAGCAGGCCGCCGGCATGATGCTCAAGGGCATGACGGTCCAATACCTCGTCAACCGCACGTTCAAGGTCGGTAAAGGCACCATCTGCCTTATCCACGCCGCGGCCGGCGGTGTCGGCCTGATCGCGTGCCAGTGGGCGAACCATCTCGGCGCGACGGTCATCGGCACGGTCGGCTCGAAGGAGAAAGCCGAGATCGCCAAGAAAAACGGCGCGCATCACGTCATCAATTATCGCGAGGAGGATTTTGTCGCGAAGGTGAAAGACATCACCAGCGGCAAGCTTTGCGATGTCGTCTATGACGGCATCGGCAAGACCACGTTTCCGGCCTCGCTCGATTGCCTGCGTCCGCTCGGCTATTTCGTGAGCTTCGGCAGCGCGTCGGGACAGATCGATGCCTTCAACATCAATATCCTGCAACAGAAAGGTTCGCTGTTCGCAACGCGGCCGACGCTGAACACCTATACGGCCAAGCGCGAGGACCTGCTGATGACGGCCAACGATCTGTTCAAGGTCGTCGGCTCCGGCGCGGTGAAGATTCCGATCAATCAGAAATATCCGCTGAAGGAAGCGGCCAAGGCGCATCGCGATCTGGAAAGCCGCGGTACGACCGGCTCATCGATTCTTGTCCCGTAACGGGAACGGCGGTCGGCGTGGCCGCAATCGACATCAAGGCATTGGGCGCGCGTGCCGAGACAATGATCTCGGCGCTTGCGCCCATTTCGTCCGAGCCGGGGCGGCTGATCCGGCTTTTCCTCTCGCCTGAGCATCGCCGCGCCGCCGACATGACGGCGCAATGGATGCGCGATGCCGGCATGCAGGTGAGCGAGGATGCGCTCGGCACCTTGCGCGGCCGGGTCGGCGAGGGACGGCGGCTTTTAATCGGTTCGCATCTCGACAGCGTGATCGACGCCGGCAATTACGACGGCCCGCTTGGCGTGATCGCCGGAATTCTCGCGGTCGAGCATTTCAAGGGCAGGCCGCCGGTGCCGATCGACGTGCTCGCGTTCGGCGACGAGGAGGGCTCACGCTTTCCATCGACGCTGTCGACGTCCGCGGCGGTGGCCGGCGTGTTCGAGGAGGAGACGCTAGGTCTCTCCGATCGCAATGGCGTTACCTACGGGGATGCGCTGAGAAAATACGGCAAGAACCCTGCGGATATTCCAAAAGCAGCGTACCGGCGCGGCGAGGCCGCGGCTTATGTCGAGTTGCACATCGAGCAGGGGCCGCGGCTTGAGGCGGCGAACGAGCCGCTCGGCATCGTCACCGGCATCGTCGGTCAGAGCCGCTGGCGCGTGATCGTCACCGGCATGGCAGGCCATGCCGGCACCGTGCCGATGGATCTGCGCCGCGATGCGCTTGCCGGCAGTGCCGAGATGGTGCTTGCCGCCGAACGCATCGGCCGTGCGCATGAGGGTATGGTCGCGACAGTGGGAATTGTCGATGCCAGGCCCGGCGCGGGAAACATCATTCCGGGCCGGGTGATGTTCACGGTCGATCTGCGCTGCATGGACGATGCCACGCGGAAGGCTGCGGTCGCGGAGTTTGAGGACAAGGCGCGCGACATCGCCAAAGCGCGCAAGCTCGAGGTGACCTTCGAGCATTTCCACGACGTGTCCGCGACCGTTTGCGATGCGGGCTTGCAGGATACGCTTGCCGCGGCCATCGGCGATCTGGGCCACCGTGCCATCCGCATGCCGTCCGGCGCCGGTCATGACGGCCAGATGATGGCGAAGCTCTGTCCGGCCGCGATGATGTTCGTGCGCTGCCGCGACGGCATAAGCCACAACCCGGCGGAATACGCGAGCCCCGACGACATGGGCACGGCGATAGCGGCGCTCATCCGCTTCATCGGACGGTTTAGGACTTAGCGAGCAGCGCGGCTATTTGTGCAAAGACCGGATGCTCGACGAGCCCTGCAGGTAGGCGCGGCAGGCCGACGACCGCGATGCCATCGGAAAATCGGGCGATGCTCGCGACCGTTTCGTCAAGCGCAACCGGATTGCGCTCGCTTTCGCTGACCACGACCGCCGCGATCTCAAGCTTGCGCTGGGCGAGCACGTGCAGCGCCGTCAATGTATGGCTGATCGTGCCGAGATAGCCGCCGACGACGAGCAGCGGCGGAATGCGCAAGACAGTCATCCAGTCGAGGACCGTATGTCGATCGTCGAGCGGCACCATGATGCCGCCGATGCCTTCGACGAACAGCGCGCCGGTCGTCGTCTCCACTGCGTGACGGCTGAAGCTAACCAACTCCTCGAAATCGATCGCGCGGCCTTCTCTCGCCGCCGCCTGGTCGGGCGAGAGCGGCGCGTGGAAACGCCATGGTGAGATGCGCGCAATTTCATCCGCCTTGACCGGCCGGCCAAGCGCCTCAAGCAGAACGGCCGGATCGCTGGTTTCAACCACGGAAGAATCGTAGCCGCTGACGACCGGCTTAAGCGCGTCAACAGGGCGACCCTCGCGGCGCAAGTGCCGGATCAGGCCCGCGGCGACGAAGGTCTTGCCGATGTCGGTGCCGGTCGAGGTGACGAAGATCGCAGGCATTGCTCAGTGCGCCAACACGCGCTCGCGCACGACACGCGCGAGACGTTCGACTTCGGCATCGGGATGCTGCGCCGTGAACGTCAGGCGCAGGCGCGCCGTGCCTTCCGGCACGGTAGGAGGCCGGATCGGCACGGCGAGAAAGCCTTCGTTGGCGAGACGCTCGGCCGCCTTCATTGCGGCTTCCGCTCCGCCAATGAAAATCGGCACGATCGGGCTTTGCGCGTCGGGCAGGTTGGTCATGCGCGTGAAGTACTTCGCCTTCTTGACCGGGAGCGCGGCGTAATCCGGCTCGCGTTCGATAATGTCGAGCGCCGCGCTTGCTGCCGCGACGATCGCAGGCGGGAGGCCGGTGGAGTAGACCAGCGTACGCGCGCGATTGCGCATCAACTCGATCACGTGGGCGGACGCGCACAGATAGCCGCCGTAAGCGCCGACGGCTTTCGACAGCGTGCCCATTTGCAAAGGCAACGCGACATGTTTGCCGTTCGCAAAACTTGAGCCGCGGCCGCCGCCAATGACGCCGAGGCCATGCGCGTCGTCCGACATCAGCCATGCATCGTGCTGTTGCGCCAACGCGTTCAATTCGTCGAGCGGTGCAAGATCGCCGTCCATCGAGAAAACGCCTTCGGTTACAATGAGCGCGCGGTCGTGCTGCTTGCGGTGCGCCATGAGCAGCTCTTCTGCGTGGGCGAGGTCATTGTGACGGAAGGTCATCACCTTGCCGCGCGTGAGTTGAGCGCCGGCGAAGATGCAGGCGTGGGACAATTCGTCGACGAGAGCAAGACCCTCGCGGCCGATCAGCACGGGAATGATTCCGGCGTTCGCGAGATAGCCGGAGCCGAAGACAACCGCCGCTTCAGTTTCCTTGATGCGTGCGAGCTTGGCTTCCAGTTGGGCGTAAAGCGGATGATTGCCGGTAACGAGGCGCGAGGCGCCCGAGCCCGCGCCGTAAAGGTGCAGCGCTGCGGCGGCGGCCGCCTTGACTTCCGGATGATGCGACAGATTGAGGTAGTCGTTGCAGGAAAACGAGAGCAGCTTGCGCCCGCCACGCTCGACCCAGATGCCATCCTCGCGATAGCTGTCGGCGAGCGTCCGGCGCAGATGCCGGCGTTCGAGATCGTCGAGCTTTTCCGCCGCAAAATCGTCGAGCGATTGCATGACCTGACCTTGCCTTCGTAGTAAGCAAAATGCCCCCCGTCGGCAGGGAAGGGAAGCACCAAGATGTCCGGCGAGACCAGCAAAATGACCGATGCGCCGGGTTGGCTTGCGGCCGGGCTGCCGCACGTATGGCTGCCTTATACGCAGATGAAAATCGCGGCGACGCCGCTTTCCGTCGCGCGAACGGAAGGTTCGCGCATCGTGCTTGCGGACGGGCGCGTGCTGATCGACGGCATCGCAAGCTGGTGGACGGCCTGCCACGGCTACAACCATCCGCACATCCGGCAAGCCGTGGAGCGGCAACTTGCGCAGATGCCGCACGTGATGTTCGGCGGCCTGGTGCACGAGCAAGCACTTACGCTGGCGGGACGGTTAGCCGCGCTTTTGCCAGGTGACCTTGAGCGCGTCTTCTTTTCCGACTCAGGTTCGGTCGCGGTCGAGATCGCCATGAAGATGGCGGCGCAATACTGGATCAACCGCGGCGTGCGAGGCCGAACAAAGTTCGTCGCGTTCAAGGGCGCCTACCATGGCGATACGACCGGCGCGATGGGCGTTTGCGACCCGGACGAAGGCATGCACGCGCTGTTTGCCGGATTGCTGCCAAAACATTTCATCATCGATCTGCCGGAGAATGACGAAAAGGCGGCGGCGCTGGAACGGCTGTTGGAGCGTCACGCGGACGAACTCGCCGGCATCATCGTCGAGCCGTTGGTGCAAGGTGCAGGCGGCATGAAATTCCACGAAGCCGTCGTTCTCCGTCGGCTCCGCACGCTGGCCGACAAATATGGCCTGCTGCTGATCTTCGACGAGATCTTTACCGGCTTCGGCCGTACCGGCACGATGTTCGCCTGCGAGGCGGCCGGCGTGACGCCGGATATCATCACGTTGTCGAAAGCGCTCACTGGCGGCACGCTGCCGCTCGCCGCCACCATTGCGACGCGCAAGGTGTTTGAGGCGTTCTGGTCGGACGACCCGCGCAAAGCGCTGATGCACGGGCCGACCTATATGGCGAACCCGCTCGCCTGCGCCGCGGCCAACGCATCGCTCGATGTGTTCGAACAGGAGCCGCGCTTGCGGCAGGTTCAAGAAATCTCGGCTGCACTTGCGGAAGGCCTTGCGCCGTGCCGCGGGATGCCAGACGTCAAGGATGTGCGCATCAAAGGCGCGATCGGTGTGGTTGAGATGAATCATTTCAAGCACCTCGACCGGCTGCGGGCACGTTTCGTCGACGAGGGCGTTTTCATCCGCCCGTTCGGCAACGTGATTTATCTCACGCCGGCCTTCACCATCGGCCAGGACGAACTCGCGACATTGACGAACGTGATTATGAAAGTCGTGAAAGAGGGCGTCTAGAACTTGATTCATTTGAGTTGAATCGATCAGTCATCCGCTCACCCCCGCGAAAGCGGGACGGTGGATTCACACTCGAAGTGCAACGCTTTGGAGAAGGCCTCGGCTGGGGTTAGCCAGTCAAGGCATTTTCGCGGAGTGTCGTTGTAGGCGCGGACGAGCGCATTGAAACGTCGTGACGAGAGC
>JAICMO010000083.1 GCA_025929185.1 Pseudolabrys sp. | reverse complement strand
TGGAGAACGAGGTATTCCCGGCCGACCGCATCTCACGGCGCAGCATCCGTCGTTTCCTGAACTCGCCGGGCGCAGCTCTGATGGTTGCCGAGCAGGCCGACCGTCTGGTCGGCTACGCGCTGGTGCTGTTCCATTCGCGTTCGGTGGCCGCGCGGCTCTATTCGATTGCGGTTGTGCCGCGGTTTGTGGGCCTCGGCGTCGGAGCGCTTTTGTTGGAAGCGGCCGAGGCCAGCGCGCGCGAGCGTAACTACCGGTCGATTCGCCTGGAGGTCCGTGTGGACAACGCAGCCGCAATCGCCCTCTATCGGAAGGCTGGCTATCGCGAATTTGGCCGTTATGCCGGCTATTACGATGACGGCGCCGATGCCCTGCGTTTCCAAAGGCCGCTTTATCCACCGCAAGCCGCGGAATGAGCGGCGGACAGTTTTCACCGAGCCGGACAGTGTTATTCTCAAACTGGTCGAAATCGGATGATCGGCCTTGTTGCCGGTCAGCAAGGTTGCGCGGACTCCTCAAGCCGATGCCTTTGTCGTTCGCCTCTGCTTCAAATGCGTAGCTGCAATCGACACCTGCTTTGCTGTGGCCAGGGAGCCCTATCATGACGGGCTGGGTCGTCCTGGTTGACCAACCCAAGGACCTGCCGAACGCGGACACGCCGCACAAGGTCATCACCACGAGCGAATATCTCGCGCGCCCGCATTTGTTCGACTTGGGGCGTCCGAAGCTGGTCAACCTGTCACGCTCATACGCCTATCAATCGAAAGGTTACTACGCCTCGCTGCTGGCGGAGGCGCGCGGCCATCGCGTGGTGCCGTCGGTTGAAACCATGCTGGAACTTCGGGAAGCAAAGCTCTACGAGCACGCCTTGCCCGAGCTTGAGGATGAACTCAACAAATGCGCCCGCAAGGCGGACTTCCAGCCCGAGGATGAGACCAAGCTCTTGTTTTGTTTTGGCATCGCGCACGACCCCCGTTTCGAGCAGTTCGGGCGCCTGCTGTTCGATTGGTTCCGCTGTCCCGCGCTTGAGGTAACAGTCGAGCCAGGCGCGTGGCTCACGATCGAGCGCATCCGTCCACGTAGCATCGCGCGGCTGGTGAACGGCGAGGGCGCGTTCCTGCGCGAATGTCTGCACCAGCACACCAAGCGCGAGTGGCGCGATCCCAAGGCGCGCAGCGTCGCCAAGTATGATCTGGCCGTTTTGCACGATCCGAACGAGAAGGTGCCGCCGTCGTCGGTTTCAACGCTCAAGTATTTCGCCCGGATTGCAGAAAAGATGTCGGTCGATGTCGAGCCGATCACGCGGCGGCAGCTCGACGAGCTTGCCGAATACGACGGCCTGTTCATCCGCGAGACGACCTCTATCGACAACCACACCTATCGCTTTGCGCGCCGGGCCTGGCAGGAAAGCATGCCGGTCATCGACGATCCGATCTCGATGATCCGCTGCGCGAACAAGGTTTTCCTGATGGAAATGTTCGAGTCGAGCCAGGTGCCGACGCCGCCGACGGTGATCCTGGCCGAGGAGAACGATCTGACGCGGGCGATCGATGAATTGGCGCTGCCGCTGATCGTGAAGATTCCCGACGGCTCGTTTTCGCGCGGCGTGCACAAGGTCGATACCGAAGAGCAGTTTCGCCGCATTGCCGAGGAATTGTTCGAGGAAACCGACCTCATCCTCGCGCAGAAATTCATGCCGACCGAGTTCGATTGGCGCGTCGGCATTCTCAACGGAGAACCTTTGTTCGTCTGTCAGTACCGCATGGCGCGCGGTCACTGGCAGATCGTTAAATACCGCGCCGACGGGTCTTCACGCGAAGGCGGCTTCCGCGCCTTCGATCTCGACCAGGCGCCACAGGACGTGATCGACATCGCGGTCCGCGCGGCGAAACCGATCGGGCAGGGCTTCTACGGCGTCGACCTCAAGCAGTCCGACAGCGGTATTGTGGTGATGGAGGTCAACGACAATCCCAACCTCGAGCACGGCATCGAGGACACAGTCGGCAAAGACGAAATCTGGATGAAGCTGCTCAAGTGGTTCGTGGATCGGTTTGAGCAATAGCGAACGCGCAAACGGCTCTGCTGTCATGCGCGGGCTTCGCCTGCGGGCCGAAGTTTCCCCTCAATCGTTTTCGCCTGCAATCCTTGGGTGGGCGAAGGCCCGCGCATCCATGATGAATCGCCGTGGTTGAGTGCCTTACGAAAATCTGTATTCGTAAGGCCTATGATGATGTCGAAATGCTCCATGGATTGCGGGGTCAAGCCCGGCGATGACGCGGCGAGGGCTATGCGATTCTCTCCACGGCTCCGCATCGCGATTACGCTTCTCGTAATGTCCTTCAGCGCGGCCCACGCCCAGGCGCTCGACAAGGTCCGCTTCGGAACGAACTGGGTGGCGGAAGGCGAGCACGGCGGTTTCTATCAGGCCCTTGCCGACGGCACTTACAAGAAATACGGCCTCGACGTGACGATCGTGCCTGGCGGGCCGAACGTCAACAACCGCATCCTGCTGCCGGTCGGCAAGCTCGACTTCTTCATGAGCGCGAACACGTTGCAATCGTTCGACGCGGTCGAGAACAACATCCCGACTATTGCCGTCGCGGCGTCTTTCCAGAAAGACCCGCAGGTGCTGATCGCGCGTCCGAACGTCCAAAAGTTCGAGGACCTCAAAAAGCTTACCCTGTTCGTCTCCAAGGAAGGCATGGCCACCTATTTTCAGTGGCTCAAATCCGAATACGGCTTCGACGAAAGCAAAGTGAAGCCCTATACGTTCAACCCGCAGCCGTTTCTCGCCGACAAGAATTCCGCGATGCAGGGCTACGTTACATCGGAGCCCTACGCCATCGAGGAGCGCGCGCGTTTCAAGCCGAGTGTCTTTCTTTTGGCCGACTATGGCTTCAATTCTTATTCGACGCTGATCGAGACGCGGCGTGATCTGGTCGAGAAGAAGCCTGACCTCGTTCGGCGCTTCGTGAACGCGTCGATCATCGGCTGGTATCACTACATCTACGGCGACAGCAAACCGGGCAACGACCTCATCAAGAAGCAAAATCCTGAAATGACGGACGCGTTGCTGGCGAATTCCATCGCAAAAATGAAACAGTACGGCATCGTCGACTCGGGCGACAGCCTCCGGCTCGGCATCGGCGCGATGAGCGATGCGACCATGAAGAGCTTCTACGAGAAGATGGTGCGCGCCGGCGTGGTGAAGGCCGGCATCGATTACCGCAAGGCCTACACGCTGCAATTCGTCGACAAAGGCGTCGGGCTGAATTTAAGGCCGAAGAAATAAACAAGGCCATCGCCCGCCTTGACCGGGCGATCCAGTAACCCCGATCATCAATAGTGAACGTGAGTGCCTCACGCGAACGCGTTGATTACTGGGTCTGCGCCTTCGCGGGGACGACGGTGAGAAGTTGTGGCTGCTGTCAATAACCATCCCATCATCTCCCTCCGCAATGTCGGCAAAACATTCGACAGCGGCACCGTTGCGCTCGACGGCTTGGACCTCGACGTGCGCGAAGGCGAGTTCGTCTCGCTGCTCGGGCCGTCGGGCTGCGGCAAGTCGACGGCGCTGCGCATCGTTGCCGGCTTGAGCGCGCCTTCGCGCGGCGCCGTGCACTGGGCTGTGGGCGACGATATGAGCGCCGAGCGCCTCGGCTTCGTCTTTCAGGAGCCGACATTGATGCCTTGGGCGACCGTCGCGGCGAATGTCGGACTGCCGTTCAAGCTCGTGCACGCCAAGGAATCCTACGCGCGCGAACGCGTCGAGCGCGCGCTTGAGCGCGTCGGCCTATCCGCCTTCGCGCAAAGCTATCCGCGCGAATTGTCCGGCGGCATGAAGATGCGCGTGTCGATTGCGCGCGCGCTGGCGACGGAGCCGCAAGTCTTGCTGATGGACGAGCCGTTCGCTGCGCTCGACGAGATCACGCGCTTCAAGCTCAACAACGACCTGCTCGCGCTTTGGCAAATGCTCAAGCGCACGGTCGTCTTCGTCACCCATTCGGTGTTCGAGTCGGTTTATCTTTCCCAGCGCATCGTGGTGATGACGCCAAGGCCGGGCCGCGTGTTCACCGAAGTTGCGATCAATGCGCCTTATCCGCGCGACGAGCGCTTTCGCACCTCGGCCGAATACGCCGCCCTCTGCCGCAAGGTGTCGGAGGCGCTGAGCGAAGCGACGGCGGAGGCGGCATGACGGACCGTGTTCTCCGCATCGGCTTGCCAATCGGCGTGCTCGCGCTCGGCATCGTCGTGTGGGCGCTGGTGGTCTATCTCAATCGCATTCCGCCCTTCGTACTGCCAGGGCCGGGACTGGTGTTCGCGACACTCGTCAAGGACTGGAGCCTGCTCGCCAACTCATTGCTCGTGACGTTGCTCACGACCTTCGAAGGCTTTGTACTCGCAGCGATCGGCGGGATCGGCCTTGCCGTTCTGTTCAATCAATCGCGGCTCGCCGAATACTCATTCTATCCTTACGCCGTCGTGCTTCAGGTCACGCCGGTGGTGGCCATTGCCCCGCTACTCCTGATTTATCTGCCGCAGCCCGCGGCTGTACTTGTGTGCGCGTGGATCGTCGCGTTCTTCCCGGTGCTTGCAAACACCACGCTCGGGCTTAATTCGGTCGATCACAATCTGCTCGCGCTTTTCGGCCTCTACGGGGCGTCGCGCGCACAAATGCTATGGCGGCTCAAATTGCCCTCGGCGCTGCCGCAGATCCTCACCGGATTGCGCATCGCCGGCGGCCTGTCGTTGATCGGCGCGGTGGTGGCGGAGATCGCGGCGGGTTCGGCCGGCGCCGGCTCAGGGCTGGCCTATCGAATCGCCGAATCCGGTTACCGGCTGAATATCCCGCGCATGTTTGCGGCCTTGCTGCTGCTTTCCGTGGCGGGAATCGCGATCTATTTCGCGCTGTCCTATCTTACATATCTTGCATTGCGCCGCTGGCACGAAAGCGTCATCGCGCGGGAGCTTTAGCGATTGCTTCCGGCGCATTGCCCTTGCGCGTTTTCATCTATCGCCAGCCGCGGGCGGCTTGGATAGTTTGGCGACAGGAGGCAACTCATGGCGAACAGAATCGATCTTGCCGGCCGCAAGGCGGTGGTGACCGGCGGCGCGCAGGGCATCGGCCGCGCCATCGTCGAGCGTTTTCTCGATTCCGGCGCGGCGGTGGCGATCTGGGATCGCGACATGCCGGCTGCGGAAAAAGCCGCAAAGGAACTTGAAAAGCGCGGCAAGGTGATCGTCGTTTCATCTGACGTGACAAGTTATGCGGATGTCGAGCGCGCCCGCGACGAGACGGTGAAAAGCTTTCAGCGCATCGACATTCTCGTCAACAACGCCGGCATTGCCGGACCCAATTTCAATACCTGGGAATATCCATTTGAAGCTTGGCGAAACGTGCTTTCAATTAATCTCGACGGCACCTTCAACTGTTGCCGCGCGCTGACACCCGCGATGATCGCGCAGAATTATGGCCGCATCGTCAACATTGCGTCTATTGCCGGCAAGGAGGGCAATGCGAACGCTTCCGCCTATTCGGCCTCCAAAGCGGGTGTGATTGCGCTGACGAAGTCGCTCGGCAAGGAGCTCGCGAACTACGATATATCGGTCAACTGCATCACACCGGCAGCGGCCAGGACCGCAATTTTCGACCAGATGACGCAACCGTTCATCGATTTCATGCTGTCGAAAATTCCGCGCGGCCGTTTCGTCACGGTGGAAGAGATCGCGAGCCTTGCGGCCTTCTGCGCTTCGGCCGATTGCTCGTTCACGACGGGCGCGGTATTCGACATTTCCGGCGGGCGGGCGACGTATTGATGCCTCTATTTCGTCATTCCGGACGCCGCGCAGCGGCGATCCGGAATCCAGAGCGACAAAGAGTGTGCGTGGCCGTGGATTCCGGGTTCGCGCGTTCCGCGCGCCCCGGAATGACAATGCAAACAATTGCCGTTCTATGATCGAGGCCGCCAAGCTTCGCCGCCAACGGCTCGCCGGCATTGCGTTCATATGCGCGACGGTCGTGTTCTTTGCCGGCCTCGATACGACGGCAAAGTATCTCAATCACTTCATGGATACCGTGCAGGTGGTATGGGCGCGCTACACCGGTGGTTTTCTGCTGGCGCTGATCCTGTCCAATCCGGTATCGCGTCCGGCGCTGATGCGCACCTCGCGGCCATGGCTGCAAATCGGTCGCTCGATTCTGCTGCTCGGCTCGACCGCCTTTAATTTTCTCGCGCTGCGCTGGCTGCAACTCGACCAGACCACGACGATCATGTTTTCGACGCCCTTTCTCGTGGCGGTTTTGTCCGGGCCGATGCTCGGCGAGTGGATCGGCTGGCGGCGCTGGAGCGCGATTATCGTCGGCTTTGCCGGCGTGTTGCTGGTCGCGCGGCCGGGCTTCGGCGGCATCCATCCGGCCGCGCTGCTCTCGGTGCTGTCGGTCTTCTGCTACGGCTTCTACATGATCGCCACGCGAATTCTTGCGCGCACCGACTCGAACGAAACGACGCTGTTTTATTCCAACGTCGTCGGCGCCGTGTTGATGTGCATGCTGGTTCCGTTGTTCTGGCGCACGCCACACGATCCGCTCGTTATCGCGCTGATGGTACTCTCCGGCGCGCTGGGGAGCATCGGCCATTATTTCCTGATTATCGCCCATCGGTTGGCGCCTCCGGCGGTGCTGGCGCCGTTCCTGTACACGCAGCTCGTGTGGGCGATCGCGCTGAGCTATCTCGTGTTCGACGACCTGCCCAACCGGTGGACGCTCGCCGGCGTCGCGATCGTGGTCGCCTCCGGGCTCTACCTCCTGCATCGGGACCGCAAGGTGGGCCGCCGCACTGTGAACGAGAGCCCGGTGGAATGAGAGGAATTCCGCAGGGCTAGTTGCGAGGCCTTCGGTCAAGGAGCTAAGTTTCGGCCGGAACGCGAATTTTGGCTTTTCGAGGAACATTCATGTCGACAGTAAGGGACCGGGCCCCGCAGCCAGCTGGCTCGGGCTTGAACGACGATATCGGCGAAGAAAAGCGGCTGGAGCTTTATCGGACGCAAGTCACCATTCGCGAGGCTGAGCAGCGCGCCTACGATCTCTTCCTGCAAAATCTGGTCAAGGGCACGAGCCACCTCTCGCTCGGCCAGGAGGCCGTCGCCGCGGGCTTTGGCGGCGCCATGCGCAAGGGCGATCTTTCGTTCTGCACCTATCGCGGGCACGCCCACACCTTGGCGCGCGGCGTGAGCGTCGAGAAAGTGCTGGGCGAGTTGATGCAACGCGATAACGGGTTGATGCGGGGTAAAGGCGGCTCGATGCATCTCACCTCCGCCGACCATGGCGTGATGGGATCGTACGCGATCATCGGCGCGCACCTGCCTATCGCGTGCGGCGCGGCCTGGCGTGCGCAGTACAAGGGCGACAAGGATGTCTCCACCTGCTTCTTCGGCGACGGCACGACCAACATCGGCGCGTTCCACGAGGCGCTGAATTTTGCGGCAGTGTGGAAATTGCCGGTCGTTTTCTGCTGCGAGAACAATCTCTACATGGAATATACGCCGATCAGCGATGTGACGGCCGTGCCTAGTCCTGCCGGCGACCGTGCCGGTTCGTACGGCCTCGAAAAGATCGTCATCGACGGCAACGACGCGGACGCTGTGTTCCGCACCGCGCGCGCCGCTTACGAAAAGGCGCGGGCCGGGCAGGGGCCTTCGTTGATCGAGTGCCTGACCTATCGCCACAGCGGGCATTCGCGCGCCGACCCGGCGAAGTATCGCCCTGAGGGCGAGCTCGACCGCTGGAAGCAGCGCGATCCGATCAAGATCTATCGCGAGCGGCTGCAACAGTTCGGCGTGAGCGAGAAAGTCATTTCCGATATCGAAGCCGACGTGCGCCGCGAAGTCGACGAGGCGACCGAGAAGTGCAAGGCGGCGCCGATGCCGCCGCTCGATATCCTCACCACCGATGTCTATGCCGATGGAGGTTGGGCATGGCGGAATTGAATATGCGAATGACGATCTTGCAAGGCATTGCCGCCAATGCTGAGAGCCCCCCTCCCCCTTGTGGGGAGGGGTTGGGGATGGGGGTCAACGTCGCGCAAGCTACCCCCCTCCCTAACCCTCCCCCGCAAGGGGGAGGGAACAGGCTGAGACTGTCGACAGCGAGTTTTACAAATGCCTGAGATGACCTATCGCGACGCGGTGATCCGCGGCATCGCGCAGGAGATGAGCCGCGACCCCGATGTCGTCTTCCTCGGCGAGGACGTGGCGAAAGCCGGCGGCGTGTTCAAGGCGACGGTCGGCCTTTACGAGCAGTTCGGCCCGCTGCGCGTGCGCGACACGCCGATCTCCGAGCAGGCAATCCTCGGCGCCGCCATGGGCGCGGCGATGACGGGCCTGAAGCCGATCGCCGAGATCATGTTCTCGGATTTCTTCGCCGTATGCTTCGATTACATCGCCAACGAATTTCCCAAGAGCCGCTACATGTCGAACGGCCAGCTCAAATGCCCGCTGGTCGTGCGCACCGGCAACGGCGCAGGCTCGCGCTTCGGCGCGCAGCACTCACAAAGCGTCGAGAACTGGTGCATGATGATTCCCGGCCTGAAAGTCGTGGCGCCGTCAAACCCCGCCGACGTGATCGGCCTGATGGCCGCGGCGGTGCGCGATCCGGATCCGGTAATCTTCTTCGAGCACAAGTCGCTTTACCCGACGAAGGGCGAGGTGCCCGACGGCGAGATTGTCGACACGCTCGGCAGCGCCAAGGTCGTGCGGCCCGGCAAGGACGCCACGATCCTCGCGCTGGCGCTCATGGTTCCGCGCGCGTTGCAGGCGGCCGAACGGCTCAAATCGGAACACGGCATCGACTGCGAGGTTATCGACGTGCGCTCGCTGGTGCCGCTCGACACGCAAACCATTCTCGGCTCGCTCGCCAAGACGCATCGCCTGTTCACGGTCGAGGAAAACCCGCGGCTGTGCGGCTGGGGTGCTGAAATTGTTTCGATCGCAGCAGACGAAGCCTTCTACGATCTCGACGGACCGCCGGTACGCATCACCACGCCGCATATTCCGCTGCCGGCCGCCGACATCCTGGAAGACATCGTGCTGCCGACGCCGGACCGGATCGTGGAGACGGTAAGCAAGAGTTTGAATAGTTAGGAGTCGCTGTCATTGCCGGGCTTGACCCGGCAATCCATCGCTCAAAAGAGCCTTGCGAAAAGGATGGATGCGCGGGTCAAGCTCGCGCATGACGGAGTCAAAGAGGAAAACGCGTCATGTACGACAATCTTCTCGCGAACGTTCCGACCGACCTGTGGATCGGCGGCAAATGGCGCAAGTCATCCGATAACAGCCGTTTCGACGTGATCGATCCGGCGACCGAACGCAAGATCGCATCGGTTGCGAACGCCACGGTGGAAGACGCCAAGGCCGCGCTCGATGCCGCCGATGCCGCCTTCGAAGGCTGGGCCAAGCGCAAGCCGCGTGAGCGCGGCGAGATTCTGCGCAAGTGCTACGAGCTCATCATGCGCGACGCCGAGCGTTTCGCGAAGCTGATCACGCTCGAGAACGGCAAGGCGCTGCCGGATTCGCGCGGCGAGGTCGCCTACGCCGCCGAGTTCTTCCGCTGGTATGCCGAAGAGGCTGTGCGCAATCTCGGCAGCATCTCGACGGCGCCCGCGTCCGGCGCGCGCATCGTCGCGCAGCACAAGCCGGCAGGTATTGCCGTGCTAGTGACGCCGTGGAATTTCCCGGCGGCGATGGCGACGCGCAAGATCGGGCCGGCGCTCGCCGCCGGCTGCCCCGTCATCCTGAAGCCTGCATCCGACACGCCGCTCACCATGCTGGCGCTGATGCCGGTACTGGAAGAAGCGGGCGTGCCCGCCGGCGTCGTCAACGTCATTCCGTCGCGCTCGTCGGGCAAGGTCGTCGGCCATATGCTGCACGATCCGCGCGTGCGCGTCGTTTCCTTCACGGGCTCGACCGAGGTCGGCCGCAAGCTCTTGCACGAAGCCGCCGACAACATTCTCAAGCCCGCGATGGAATTGGGCGGCAACGCACCCTTCATCGTGTTCGACGACGCCGATATCGATGCTGCGATTGACGGCGCGATGATTGCCAAGATGCGCAACATGGGCGAGGCCTGCACGGCAGCCAACCGCTTCTACGTGCACGAGAAGGTGCACGACGAGTTTGCCAAGAAACTCACCGACAAGATGAAGTCGCTAAAGATGGGTAACGGCCTTGACGAGGGCGTCAATCTCGGGCCGCTGGTGAACAAGGACGGCCGCGACAAGGTGATCGAGCTGGTCGACGACGCGGTGAAAAAAGGGGCGAAGGTTCTGGCCGGCGGCAAATTGCCGGAAGGGCCCGGCTTCTTCTACCCGGCGACCGTGCTCACGAATGTGTCCGACGATTCCAAGATGCTGAACGAGGAAATCTTCGGGCCGGTCGCCTCGATCCAGACGTTCACG
Source organism: Pseudolabrys sp. (assembly GCA_025929185.1). GTDB lineage: Bacteria > Pseudomonadota > Alphaproteobacteria > Rhizobiales > Xanthobacteraceae > Pseudolabrys. The sequence continues at coordinate 4,596 of JAICMO010000083.1, read as the reverse complement.
AGCGAGGACGAAGCGATCAAGCGCGCCAACGATACCGAATACGGCCTCGTCGCCTATCTCTACACCAAAGATTTGAGTCGCGGCATGCGCGTGTCGGAGAAGCTCGACTTCGGCATGATCGGCTTGAACCGCGGGCTCGTATCCGACCCCGCGGCGCCGTTCGGCGGCACCAAGCAATCCGGCCTCGGCCGCGAAGGCGCGCACGAGGGCATGATGGAATTCATGGAGACCCAGTATGTCTCGGTGAGTTGGTGATTAGTGGGTGAGCGGATGCCAATTTCTGCGTCATGCCCGGCCTTGTGCCGGGCATCCACGTCTTCTTCAAAGTAAGGCGTGGATGGCCGGGACAAGCCCGGCCATGACGACATGACGATGTCGATGGTGAGAATTAAATGGACGTCCTGATGCCGCAGCTGGGCGAGACGGTCGCCGAGGGCAAAATAACGAAATGGTTCAAGTCGGCCGGCGACGCCGTGAAGCCGGGTGACAACCTGTTCGAGATCGAGACCGACAAGACCTCGATGGAAGTGCCGTCGACGATTGCCGGCACGCTCACCGATATTCGCTTTCAGGTCGGCGAAACGGCGAAGGTCGGCGCCGTGGTGGCGGTGATTGCGGGTGTGGGGGGGGCGGCGAAGAGCAGCGCTACATCGTCCCCTCTGCCCGGCGGGGAGGACAGGGGCGGCGGGAACAAACCTCCCGATAGATCTGGTGTCCACGCAGGACAGCCGTCGGATCCGCTCACCCCCGCGAAAGCGGGGGTCCAGAGTCTGGATTCCCGCTTGCGCGGGAATGAGCGGAGCGTGGGGCAGCCGCAGCCGGCAAGAATTCGGCCGATCCAACTCGACCCGTTTCGCGAAGTGCGCACGCCCGAGCGCAATTACGGCCCCGCGCGACTTGCTGGCGGCACAACGGTGACACCGCTCGCGCGCCGGCTTGCCGGCGAACGCGGCATCGATCTCTCACGCATCTCCGGCTCCGGCCCCCACGGGCGCATCGTTGCCGCCGACGTTGAGCGCGCTGCGCCCGCGGCTCCGGCAGCGATCGCAGTCGGCCCAAGCGCCGCGCAGGTGAAAGCGCTCTACGAAGGTGTCGCTTATGAAGAAATCCCGCTCGACCCGATGCGCGCGACCGTCGCGCGGCGACTGGTCGAGGCGAAGCAAACGATCCCGCATTTTTATCTGACCACCGACATCGATATCGGCCGCCTGCTGGCGATGCGCGAGGAAGCGAACGCCGCAGCGCTCCCCCTCTCTAACCCTCCCCCGCAAGCGGGGGAGGGAAGAGAGGGTGCTGCGTTCAGGCTCTCGCTCAACGACTTCATTATCAAAATGTGGGCGGCCGCATTGCAGCGCGTTCCGGCGGCGAATGCTGCATGGGCCGACGACCGCATTCTGCGCTTCAAGTCGTCGGATATCGGCATCGCCGTCGCGCTCGACGGCGGCCTCATCACGCCCGTCATCCGCAACGCGGAAACGAAAACGCTCACCGCCATCTCCGCCGAGATGCGCGACCTCGCCGCGCGCGCGCGCGCGAAAAAGCTTCAGCTGCGCGAATACCAGGGCGGCGCTTCCGCCATCTCCAATCTCGGCATGTACGGGGTGCGCGAGTTTTCGGCTGTCATCAATCCGCCGCACGCGACCGTTCTTGCGGTTGGCGCGTCGCGCCGGGCGCCGGTGGAAACGGAAGACGGCGGCGTGAGGTTCGTCAGCCAGATGACGGCGACGCTGTCGTGCGATCACCGCGTGGTCGACGGCGCGCTTGGCGCCGAGCTGCTCGCCGCATTCAAGCGACTAGCCGAAAATCCGGTGACCGCGCTGGTATGATGTCGCGCCCGCTACGGCAGCGTGAAATACAGAGGCAATATTCCGGTATCGTGCAGGTATTCGAACAATTCCACCAGCGGAATGGCGACGAGAAACAAAAGCGCGTCCAGAAACGTCGTCACGATCGTCCGCGGCTGGACGAGCAGGGTCGTCGGGCTTTCCCATATCGCAAGCTTGGGCAGAAAGCGCGGCACACGCGCAAGGTAGCGGCGATAATCGTCATGGAATTGCTCGACCATGGCGGCTTCCTCGCGCAATGCCGTCCACAGAAAGACGGCCCAGGCAAAGATGCCGCACAGCAGCGCGACCGTCACGCTGCCGAATTGCGCGCCGATGCCAAGCGCGCCGATGATCGAAAAAAAATAGAGCGGATTGCGAGTGACCGAGTAGGGCCCTTGGGTGACCAATTCGATATGCTTGCGCCCGCCGATGTAGAGCTGGCACCAGGTGCGGCCGAGGATGCAGGTGACAATCAGCACGATCCCGATCCACTCCAGGCTTTCGTGGACGAATCCGCCATCGCGCCAGTACGAACCGGCGACAAACAAAAAGCCGATTGAGAGCGTGATGGTGCTCGCGATGATGAACTTGCGCAACGCGAGGCCGGGGCTGTGCACAATAGCGGAATCGGCGGGCGGGACGGCGCCCCTCAAACCTGTATTCATGTCTGCTCTTTTGTCGTCGCGCCCGGCGCATTTATGGTCTTCCGTCGTGCCGACCACAAGGATTAAAGAAGGCGTAGGGAACAACGCGAGATAAATTTTCGGCCGCAGACGGGGTGCGGCGAGGCAATCGACCGGAACAATAAGGAGTGCAAAAATGACTGGCGAAAAGCCGGATGTGATGCTGATCGGAAGCAAAAAGCCGGTGATTGTCGGCGGCCTCGAGCCTGCCGTTACGCTCCATCACCTTTTCGACGCAAAAGACCAGGACGCGTTCATCAAGTCTCTCGCCGACAAAGTGCGGGCGCTCGCGGTCGCCTATACCGCGAATAAAATTGACGCGAATTTTATGCAGCGCTTTCCGAAGCTCGATCAGATTTCGAGCTTCGGCGTCGGCTACGACCACATCGACGCCAAATGGGCGGGCGAGCACGGCATCATCGTCACCAATACGCCCGACGTGCTCAACGAAGAAGTCGCCGACACCGCTCTCGGCCTGCTTCTCTGCACCATCCGCGAATTCCCGCAGGCCGATCGTTACGTGCGCGCCGGCAAATGGGCGCAGGCGCATTATCCCTTGACCAAGGCGACATTGCGCAACCGCACCGTCGGCATCGTCGGCCTCGGCCGCATCGGCAAGGCGATCGCGCGCCGGCTCGAAGCGTTCGGCATACCCGTTGTCTATCACAGCCGCAATCCGCAACCGGATGCGAAGTATAAATACTACCCCAAGCTTATCGACATGGCGCGCGACGTGGACACGTTGATGGTGATCGTGCCGGGCGGCGCGGCGACGCAAAACATGGTCGACAGGCAAGTGTTGGAGGCGCTCGGGCCCAACGGCATCCTCATCAATATGGCGCGCGGTTCCGTCGTGGACGAACCGGCGCTGATCGAGGCGCTCAAGACGCGCAAGATTTATTCCGCCGGCCTCGACGTGTTCGCGAACGAGCCGCAGGTGCCGAAGGAGCTGCTCGAGATGGACCATGTCGTGCTGTTCCCGCATCTCGGCTCGTCGACCGAGGTCACGCGCGCCGCCATGGATCAGCTCGTGGTCGATAACATTCTGGCCTGGGCGGCCGGCAAGCCGCCGCTGACACCGGTGCCGGAGACGCCATATCCGCCTAAGCGCAGGTGAAATGCGATGCGCCGCGCCAGCCTACGACTTCGTCATTCCGGGGCGCGAGCGAACCCGGAATCCATAATTCGCGGCATGAGATTATGGATTCCGGGCTCGCGGCAAAAGCGCGTCGAAGACGCGCGTAAACGCGCTTATGCGGCCGCGCCCGGAATGACAGGCTGGTAAGTTCCGAGCTTTAAAATGATCCGCGCTTTCACCCTTGGCGTTCTCTGTTGCACTTCTTTCGGCGCTTTCGCGCAAACGGCGCAGCCCGGCGACTCCGCCAGGGCTGTCGTCGGCACCTGGGAATTCTCCAACGCCGACCGCGAAAAAGTCTGCTCCGTCACCTTCAAAAGCGATCCGTCGCCGGTCGGCTTCAAACTCGCGTTCGACCCCAATTGCGCGACGCTGTTTCCGCTTGTCGCCGACATCGTCGGCTGGAAATTTCCCGATAACGATCTGCTCTATTTGCTCGATGCGCGAGGAAAGGCGCTGGTTTCCTTCAGTGAGGTCGAGAGCGGGATTTACGAAGCGCCGACGCCGGGCGTCGGCGTCCTGTTTCTGCAAAACGCCGCCGATGCGGCCGCGCCGGGCCGCCAGCCCGACGAGCTTGCCGGCGACTGGGCGATCGTGCGCGGCTCGGGCGCGCCCCTTTGCACGCTCGCGCTCACGGCGACGACGGCAAGCGATAAACTTGCGCTGTCGGTGAAGTCCGACTGCGATCCCGTAATTGCGCGCGAAAATTTCCAGGCGTGGCAGCTCGATCGCGACGAGCTGGTGCTTTATCCCGCGCGCGGCGGCCCATGGCGCTTCGAGGAAGCGGACAAGGGTGTCTGGCGCCGCGTGCCGGAAGGCGCCGATCCGATTTCGCTGGTGAAGCAGTAGTCTCTTCTTAGAGCATGATCGCTTAAACGGAAGCGCCGCTCGCCGCAGCGTCATTGCCGGACTTGATCCGGCAATCCATCTTTGCGAAGGAGATGGACCCGCG
>JAICMO010000060.1 GCA_025929185.1 Pseudolabrys sp. | reverse complement strand
TCCCGCCAAGGCGCCGTCGGCGGCCGAGCAGGCGGCACGCGATGCCGACGCGCTCTACGCCGACATGCGCGAGCATCTTTCCGACGAGGAGCGCGCGCAATTCGACGAGGCGCTGGCCGCGCTCGACCGCGAGCACCAGGAGCGCGGCGAGATCATCAAGCAGGGCGCGGCCTGTCTCGCCGCGGCGGCGCGCCACTTCCTCTTGAACAAATGAGCTGAGTTTTGCCGTCAGCGTCCGCTGACGGCGTCGACGACCGGTCCCACAAACGGAATATCCGATATGAGCCCGCCGATGCCGCTGCGCTTGGGCGCGGCTACGCCCGGCGGCGGCGCAACCACCGGAGCGGGCGGCACCGGATGATCGGCGGCCGATTGTTGTTCTTGCGGGACGGGCGCCGGCGGCGACGGAGGCCGCTCGTCGATAACGCGCGCTTGCGGCAAGGCTGGCGCCGGCACTTGCATCGGCGGCGCGGCAATAGCAGCAGATGGCGGCGCGACCAGCGGCGCTTGCGGCGCCGCTTTTGCAACCGCGGATGTTTCAGCGTCGCTGTTCTTTTTTACCAGCGCATCGCGCACGGCGGAGAGCCAGGCGGTATCCGAAACGGGCGTCTCCGCCTGCACAGCATCGCCGCCGGCAACTTTGCTGCGAGCCGGCTCGAGATAGTGCGCTTCGGCGCGCGGCAATTCGGTGCGCGCCGTCTCGCTGTGCGGCGGGACAACTTTTGGCGCGGGCTTCGCGGCCGCGGCGCGCGGTTCTGCTTTGTGCACCGGCTTCGCTTCGGTTTCTTTCGGCTTCGACTGGGGCTCTTTCGGCTTGACCGCAGCCTGCGGGGCCGCAGCCGCCGGCGGCTTCGCGCGATCGGCGGCGAGCAGCCGCTTGAACGCGGCGGTTGCTTCGGGGTCGACCGCGCCGCACGAGCGCTCGAATTCCTCGACGTCGCGGCGTACCAGCATGTGGCGCATTCCGGCATCGACCTTTTTGTCGAGCATCGCGATGATGCCGGCGCGCAAATTCTGGCAGATCGTTTCCGGCGAGAAGTTGGCGCGGTAGATCGAATAGCCGGAAGCAAGGCCGAGCGGCACGGCGAGCAGCGTGCTGAGCATCTGCGCGCCGCTTATAACGCGCGTTATCCGCGACGCGCGCTTCAGCGGGCCGATGCCCGCGGTGTTGATTTCCGGAGCCGCGCGATCGTGTGGCCTCGCGTCGAATACCGGCTCGCGCCGCTCCGTCAATGTCACTGAATAAACCCCAAGAACAGACGTCCCAAGTTCCACATCACGAAATCATCGCGGACAAATTGGGCCCGGATTTTGGCGCAATCGGGGAATTCCCCTCCGCAATCATTAACAACCGCCACTTTAGGCCCGTCGCACCACACTGACGAAAAACCCGTCCGTCCCGGTCAAGCGCGGGCTCATCAACAGCCCTTCGCGCGTAAGCCGCGCCACTTTCGCGAATGCGGCAGCTTGCTCGCCCAACACCGCCATCACCTCGGCAGGCGGAACAATGGCGAAAGCGGGATGACGGACGAGAAATGTGCGCACTTGCGCGCCGTTTTCCTCTTCGAGCACCGAGCACGTCACGTACACGACGCGGCCGTTCGACTTGAGCAGCGGCACCGCGCGATCGAGCGTCTCGGCCTGTTCCTTCTTGCGCTGCTCGAGCGCACCCGGACGCATGCGCCATTTGGCGTCCGGATTGCGCCGCCAGGCGCCGGTTCCGGTGCAGGGCGCGTCGATCAGCACGCAATCGATGCGGCCGGCGAGATCGGCGAGCGCATCGCCCGCCGATTTCGGAGTGCGCACCTGCACGTTGCGCGCGCCGGAGCGGGCGAGCCGCGCGTGGATCGGCGCGAGGCGGCGCTTGTCCTCATCCGTGGCGTAGAGTTGTCCCTTATTGTCCATCATCGCGGCGAGCGCCAGCGTCTTGCCGCCGGCGCCGGCGCAGAGATCGACCACCTGTTCGCCGGCCTTTGCGCCGGAGAACAGCGCCGCCAGTTGCGAGCCTTCGTCCTGCACTTCGATGAGACCTTTGATGAAGGCGGGCTCCGCATGGATCGGCGGGCTCTTGGCGTCGGCGCTCAGCGCGATGCGCAGGCCCCAGGGCGACCACTGCGCCGGCACGGGGGAAAGATCGGCCAGCATTCCGAGCGCCTTCGCTCGCTCCGCCTTCAACGCGTTGACGCGCAAATCGAGCGGCGCCCGCGCGGCAAGCGCCGCGCCCTCCTCCGCGCGCTCATCGCCGAAGGTGCCGGCGAAATAAGGATCGAGCCACGCGGGGTAATCGCCAACGATGTGCGGCGGCGCACCGGCGATGCTTCGCTGGTCGAGCCCGGCACGCTCATCGTCGCTTAACGCGTCGGATGCGTAGCGCGAGCCGTCGGCCAGCTTCGCAATGGCGTCGACGCCAAGTCCGCGCTCGCGCTTCAACATGCCGAGCAGAATCGCGCGCGGCGTATCGGCATCCATCAAGTAAGCGCTCGAGGCGCGCCGCCGCAGCGCGTCGTAGATAAGCCCGGCGATCGCGGCGCGGTCGCCCGAGCCGGCAAAGCGATGCGTGAGGCCCCACGCCTTCAGCGCGTCGGTGGCGGGCCGGCGCTCGCTTTCGATGGTCGCAAAGATTTCGATGGCGGCGGCAAGCCGCGCGGCGGGCGTCATGACACAACGCTCACGGCAGGCCGGCGAGAATGCGGACGATGAAAATAATCCACATGACGACCAGCACGAGGGCGCCGACACCGTAGAACCCGCCGCGATACCGCACGACGTTGCTGGTCACGTGCACCAGCGCCTGCGCGATCCGGAAAACGACGAAAATCCACGCCAGCACGACAAAGACGGTGTCGGCGTGATGCGTGATGATCGACAGAACCGTGAGGACGTAAAAGAGAACCGGCAGCTCGAACTGATTGGCGAACGAATTGGCGAACTGCTGCGCGCGCACCGGCCAGTTCGGCTCACGCAAGGCGATATTCTCAAAACGCGTCTCGCCGCTTCGCAGCGACGAGGTGCGGAAATACATCATTCCGAACATCACGCCGAAGGTGAGCAGCACCTCGACGAACAGCGGCAGCAGCACGAAAGGAATAGGCATGGGTTGACCCCGCAGTGAACGATCAGAGCTTAATGCTTAGCGCCGTTTCGCGTTCCTCGTCGAGAAACGCCGTCTCCCATGTCTTTCCGTCTTGCAAGGCGGCAAGATAGGCTTCCGCGCCCTTGTGCGTGAGATTGGCGCTGATCAGCAATCCGCGGGCGCGCAACAGGCGGCGTAACTCGCGCAAAACAGGCCTCGTCGGCGTGAAGCCGTCGAAGAATGCGACGTCATAGCCGGGATCGAGCCGCCGCAACACCTGCGCGAATTCGCCCTGGTGCACCACAATATGCCCGCTCATCCCGTGCGCCTCGACTTGCTCGCGCGCGAGATGTACGTGATCGGCATCGTGGTCGATGGTGTCGATGACCGCTTCCGGCGCGCCCCGCGCGAACCACAGCGCGGTATAACCAAGCGCCGTGCCGAGCTCGAGGATGCGCCGCGCGTTCGCTGTGGCCGCCAGCGCGCCGAGCAGCGGACCGTTGTCATACGGATAAGCGCCGCAGCCTTTGTGATGCGCGCGGTGCGCTGCCGTGGCTTCGCGCACCGCTGCAAAAGGGTCGGCTGGTGATTTGTCGCTCGCCATAACCAATGCTCGTCATTGCCCGCGAAAGCGGCCCGCATTCGCGACCAATGACAGCACTCAGACCCTGCTCGGATAATTCGGGCTCTCGCGCGTAATCGTCACGTCGTGCACGTGGCTCTCGCGAAGACCCGCGCCGGAGATGCGCACGAACTCGGCCTTCGCGTGGAATTCGCCGAGGTTCCTGGCGCCGACATAGCCCATTGCCGCGCGCAGGCCGCCGGTCAATTGATGCAGCACCGTCGCCGCCGCGCCCTTGTACGGCACCTGGCCCTCGACGCCTTCGGGCACAAGCTTGAGCGTGTCCTTGATGTCTTGCTGGAAGTAGCGGTCGGCCGAACCGCGCGACATCGCGCCAACCGAGCCCATGCCGCGATAGGTCTTGTACGAGCGGCCCTGATAGAGAAAGACTTCGCCCGGCGTCTCGTCGGTGCCGGCAAGCAACGAGCCGACCATCGCGACATCGGCGCCGGCCGCAATCGCCTTGGCGAGATCGCCGGAATATTTGATGCCGCCGTCGGCGATCACCGGCGTGTCGCTCGCCTTCGCCGTCTCGACGCCATCCATGATCGCCGTGAGCTGCGGAACGCCGACACCGGCGACGATACGCGTCGTGCAAATCGAGCCCGGGCCAATGCCGACCTTGATCGCGTCGGCGCCGGAATCGATCAACGCCTTGGCGCCCTCAGCCGTCGCGACGTTGCCGGCGACGACCTGCACCTTGTTCGACATCCGCTTGATGCGGTTGACGGCATCGAGCACGAGGCGCGAATGGCCGTGCGCGGTGTCGACGACGACGAGATCGACGCCGGCATCGATCAGCTGCTCGGTGCGCGCATATCCTTTGTCGCCGACCGATGTGGCCGCCGCGACGCGCAAGCGCCCCTGCTCGTCCTTGCAGGCATTGGGATTGGCGACGGCTTTCTCGATGTCCTTTACCGTGATGAGGCCGACGCAGCGATAGTCCTTATCGACCACAAGAAGTTTCTCGATACGCCGCTGGTGCAGAAGACGCTTGGCTTCGTCCTGGCCGACGCCTTCGCGCACGGTGACGAGCTTGTCCTTGGTCATGAGCTCCGCGACTTTCTGGCGCGGGTCGGTGGCAAAGCGAACGTCGCGGTTGGTGAGAATGCCGACCAGCTTGCCGGACCGCTCGACCACCGGAATACCGGAGATGTTGTGCTCGCGCATGAGCGCCAGCGCGTCGGCAAGTGTGGCATCGGGATAAATCGTGAGCGGGTTCACCACCATGCCGGACTCGAATTTCTTGACCTGCCGGACCTGCGCCGCTTGCTGCGCCGGCTCGAGATTGCGGTGAATGACGCCGATGCCGCCCGCCTGCGCCATGGCGATCGCCATGGCCGCTTCGGTGACCGTATCCATGGCCGACGCCATGATCGGGATATTGACTGCGATCGAGCGGGTGATGCGCGAACGGATGTCCACGTCCGAGGGCAACACTTCGGACAGGCCGGGCTTGATCAGCACGTCGTCGAAAGTAAGCGCCTCGCGCGGATTTCCGTTGCTTTTGACTGCCATCGCCGACTCCCGTCCGCCCTCTCAAAGGGCCAAGGGCCGTCGCCGAAGGTTGAAAGAATACCTCTACGAGGGGGTGCCCTCGTCCGACATCACGGCCCGCTTTTGGGTTGGCGTGGGTCGATAGCACGGTGAGGCGGCGATTCCTAGGGCCCCGGCAGATGCCTGATATGAGCGCCCTTTGCCGCCCCGTTTCCGCCTTCCCTCTGCTATTGAAGGACGCCGCGCTTCCTTAACGCTCAAAGCCGCTTCGCCTCGAACCCATGCGCCGTGACCGCATCGTGCCGCTGATCATCGCGGTCGCCCTGTTCATGGAAAACATGGACTCGACGGTGATTGCGACCTCCCTGCCCGCGATCGCGCGCGACATTGGCGCCAATCCGCTCGCGCTCAAGCTTGCCATCACGACCTACCTGCTCTCGCTCGCCGTCTTCATCCCGGCGAGCGGCTGGACCGCCGACCGCTTCGGGGCGCGCACCGTATTCCGCGCGGCAATCGCAGTGTTCGTGATCGGCTCGATCGGATGCGCGCTCTCCGGCTCGCTGACCGATTTCGTCATTGCGCGCATTGTGCAGGGCATCGGCGGAGCGATGATGACTCCCGTGGGCCGCATGGTGCTGGTGCGCACGATTGCGAAGCGCGAACTGGTCGGCGCGATGATCTGGGTCACGACGCCGGCCGTCATGGGTCCCGTTCTCGGGCCGCCGGTCGGCGGCTTTATTACAACCTATGCGACCTGGCACTGGATTTTCATCATCAACGTGCCGATGGGCATTCTCGGCATCATCCTGGCGACGCGCTTCATCCCCGACATCCGCGGCGACAAGCGCGAGCGCTTCGATGTGGTGGGCATGGTGCTCGCCGGTCTCGGCATCGGCGGCCTCGCCTTCGGACTTTCGGTCCTTGGCTTGAATTATCTGCCCTGGACCGTGGTGGCCGCGCTGATCGTTGGCGGGGCCTGCTTTATCGGCGCTTATCTTGCGCACGCGCGGCGGACATCCAATCCGGCGCTCGATCTCACGCTTTTTCGCGTGCCGACTTTTTTTGCCGGCGCGGTCGGCGGCTTCATGTTCCGGCTCGGCATCGGCGCCCTGTCGTTTCTTTTGCCGCTGATGCTGCAAGTCGGCTTCGGCATGACGCCGTTTCATTCCGGGCTCATCACATTTGCGACGGCGCTTGGCTCGCTCAGCATGAAAGGAGCGATTACGACGATCTTGCGCCGGTTCGGCTTCCGCACGATTCTGGTCGGCAACGCCCTCATCAGCTCCGCATTCCTCGCGGTCTGCGCCGCATTTACACAAAGCACGCCGGTCGTCGTGATGTTCGCGCTGCTGATGGTCGGCGGTTTTTTTCGCTCGCTGCAATTCACCAGCATCAACACGATTGCCTACGCCGAAGTCGATGCAGCGCGCGTCGGACGTGCGACCGTTCTGGTCAGTGTCGGCCAGCAACTCGCGATCTCCTCCGGTGTGGCGCTCGGGGCGCTGGCTGTCGAAATGAATTTGCATTTGCACGGCAGCGCGCACTTGCAGGCCGCCGACTTTCCGCCGGCATTTTTGGCGCTGGCGGTGATATCGGCAATGTCGGCGGTTCTCTTCGCGCGGCTTGCCCCCGATGCCGGCGAGGAAATGGCCTTGCGGCGGGCCGCAACGGCCGAAACGCCTGACCAAAGCGCGGGCTGAGTAACGCAAATTCCGTTCAGACGCAGTCACTTGATCCGTTGCTCAATCCCTCCACTGTCATGCCCCGCGAAAGCGGGGCATCTAGTAAACTCCTGAAAAAATTGTGTTTACTGGATCGCGCGCTTTCGCAGGCGATGACGGCCAGTACAAAATTTGTGCATCAATCAGATCGGAATTTGCTTAGCGCGTGCCGCGGAAGCCGGTGGCCAGCAGATAGAGCTCCGCCGACTCGGCGCGGCTTGCCGCAGGTTTCACGTGCTTCACGAGCGCGAAGTCGCGTTTGAGCGCGGAAAGTAGCGTCGACTCCGTGCCGCCTTGCAGTACCTTTGCGAGGAAGGCACCGCCGGGCGCAAGCACCTCCCGCGCAAACTCGGCCGCGGCCTCGACCAACGCCATAATCTTCAGGTGATCGGTGCGCGCGTGCCCGGTCGCGTTCGCCGCCATATCGGAGAGAACGATATCGGCGGGGCCACCGAGCATGGCCTTGAGCTGGTCCGGCGCGTCCGCGTCGAGAAAATCGCGCTTGATGAAATCGACGCCCGGAATCGCTTCCATGTCCAACAGGTCGATGGCGACAACCTTGCCGGACTGAGGGGCGTCTACTCGACTGGCGGCCACCTGGCTCCAACCGCCGGGCGCGGCGCCGAGATCGATCACGCGCGCTTCTTTTTTGAGAATGCGGTGCTTGTCGTCGATCTCGACGAGCTTGAAGGCTGCGCGCGAGCGATAGCCCTCGCGGCGGGCGCGCGCGACGTACGGATCGTTGAGCTGGCGCTCGAGCCAAAGGCGCGATGACAGCGAACGGTTCTTCCCGCTTTTCACCCGCACTTTGAGCGGGCGGCTGCTCTTTCCCCTCACGATGGCGCCGCCTGACCGCCGCGGCCCCATACCCCGTCCTCGCGCATCATCTGCACCAGCATGCCTTCGCGCAGTCCGCGGTCGGCGACTCGCAAACGCGGACAAGGAAATGCACGACGGATTGCTTCAAGGATGGCGCAGCCGGCCAGCACAAGGTCGGCGCGCTCCACGCCGATGCAGGGGCTCGCGATTCGATCCTCGTAGCTCATGCCGAGCAAACGCTCGACCACCGCGCCGATCTCTTCGGCGCTCATCCAGCAGCCGTCGACCCGGCTGCGGTCGTAGCGCTTGAGGTTGAGGTGCACGCCGGCAATCGTCGTTACCGTTCCGGACGTGCCGAGCATGTGCAAGCCCTGCAAGCCGTCGCCGTGCGCGGCGGCAAAGGGCGCGATCATGGCGGCGACCTCCTCGACCATGGCTTCGTAGGTCTCCGGGGTCACTACCATTCCGCCGTGCCGTTCGGCCAAAGTCACAACGCCGTGCGGCAATGAAATCCAGCCGCGGATCTGTGGCGGCGGCGGCCCGCGATGCGTGTCTTTTGAACGGTTGAGCCGAACGAGCTCGGACGAGCCGCCACCGATATCGAACAGCACGACGCCTTCGGCCTGCGCATCGATCAACGGCGTGCAGCCGGTCGCCGCAAGCGTCGCCTCCGTTTCCCGATCGATGATCTCGAGCGTCAGGCCGACCTTCTCGGCGATGCGGGCTCGGAATTCGATGCCGTTTTCCGCTGCGCGGCAGGCTTCGGTTGCGATCAGGCGCGCGCGCGTGACGCCCCGGTTTTTCATCTTGTCGCGGCAGACCGTGAGCGCGGCGACCGCACGGCCGATGGCCGCCTCGCTGATGCGGCCCGAAGCCGAAATGCCCTCTCCGAGGCGGATAATGCGGGAAAAAGCGTCGACCACACGAAAGCCATCGCCGGCGGGTCGCGCGACCAAAAGGCGGCAATTGTTCGTACCGAGGTCGAGCGCCGCATAAGTGGCGCCACCCCGGTCATGATCGAAACCGCCGCCGGAATGCTCACGCGACCACCGGCTCCGCGGGGGCCGCCGATACGGCGCCCGCTCAACGGGGCCGAGGCCGCGGGATTCCCGGACCTCGTGACTCATTACTCGAACCTTCCTGCCGGCCGCTTTTCACCCGCTTCGCAGCCGCGGCAATGTTTTCACCAATCGCGAAAAGTGTAACAGCGCCGGCTTGCTGCGCAACCCGTGCAGATCAGGGCGCGAGCGGGTGTCCTTGTGGATACGCCATCGCTGCTTTATCTGGGTGTTTCCAGCCACAAATTGACCTTCTCGCATGGATGACAGACCTCACGAGACCACGCTCGCGCTGACCAAATTCGGCATAGGGCAGCCCGTACCCCGCACCGAGGACCCGAAACTGGTGACGGGCCATGGCCGCTACACGGACGATCGCAATCTGCCGGGCCAAGCCTATGCGGTGATGGTGCGCAGCACGGTCGCACATGGCGTTCTGCGCGGCGTCGACACAAGCAAGGCGAAGACAATGCCTGGGGTGCTGGCCGTGCTTACTGGCGCAGATCTGACAGGCTATGGCGGGCTCAAATGCACGCTGCCGCTCAAGAACCGCGACGGCTCGCCAATCCGCTACAAGCCGCGTCCGGCGCTGCCGACCGACAAGGTGCGGTACGTCGGCGATCCATTTGCCTGTGTTGTTGCGGAGACAGTCGCGCAGGCCAAGGACGCGGCGGAAGCTGTCGTCGCCGACATCGAGCCCTTGCCGGCCGTGATGAGCGCGCGCGAGGCGGCGCAGCCCGGCGCGCCGATTCTCTACGATGAGGTGCCGGACAATGTCGCGCTCGACTACCACTATGGCGATGCCGACAAGGTCGCAACGGCGTTTGCACACGCTGCGCACGTCACGCGGCTGCCGCTGGTCAATCAGCGACTGGTTGTCAACTCAATCGAGCCGCGCTCGGCCATCGGCGAGTACGATGCCGCCTTGGAGAAATGGACGCTGCATTCGTGCAGCCAGGGCGTGTTCGGGCTGAAAAATTCGCTCAAGGACATTCTCAGCGCGCCGGCCGACAAAGTGCGCGTGCTCACCGGCAATGTCGGCGGCTCGTTCGGGATGAAGGCGTCGGCCTATCCGGAATACGTCTGCATTCTGCACGCGTCGCGCGTGCTCGGGCGGCCGGTGAAATGGACCGACGAGCGCTCCGGCAGCTTCATGTCGGACCATCACGGCCGCGACTACGACATGCTGGTGGAAGTTGCGTTCGACAAGGACGGCGCGATCCTCGCGATCCGTCTTTCGGGCTACGGCAATCTCGGCGGTTATTGCGCGCAATTCGGACCGCTGCTGCCGACGCTGAACGTCACCAAGAACATCAACAGCGTGTACCGCACGCCGTTGCTCGAAGTCGCGACCAAGTGCGTGTTTACCAACACCACCCTGGTGTCCGCCTATCGCGGTGCCGGCCGGCCCGAAGGCAATTTCAATATGGAGCGCACGCTCGATTTTGCCGCGGCCGAGATGGGCATCGATCGCTTCGAATTGCGGCGGCGCAATTTCATCCGCGCGAAGGAAATGCCGTTCAAAGCGGCCTCGGGCATGCTCTACGACAGCGGCGATTTCCCGGGGGTGTTCAAGCATGCGATGACGCTTGCCGACGTGAAGGGTTTCGCCAAGCGCAGGCGCGAGAGCAAGAAGCGCGGCCTCTTACGCGGGCTCGGGGTCGGCTGCTATCTCGAGACGACGGCGGCCGGAACGCAGGAGATGGGCGGCATCCGCTTCAACGCCGACGGTACCGTCAACATCATCACGGGTACGCTCGACTACGGCCAGGGACACGCGTCGACCTTCGCGCAGGTGCTGGTGTCGAAGCTTGGCGTTCCGTTCGAGAAGATCCGGCTGCTGCAAGGCGACAGCGACCAGCTCGTGCACGGCGGCGGCACCGGCGGCTCGCGCTCCACGATGCTGAGCGGAACGGCAATCGCGCAAGCGGCCGGCAAGGTGATTGAGCAAGGCAAGCACATTGCCGCGCACGTGCTGGAGGCTTCCGTAAGCGACATCGAATATGCCGACGGCCGCTTCGTGATCGCGGGCACCGATCGTTCGATCGGCATCATGGAATTGGCCGAGCGACTGCACGAAGGATTGAAGTTGCCGGAGGGCGTGCCGAGCACGCTGAATGTCACACACGTGACGGATGCCGTGCCGGGCTCATTCCCGAACGGCTGTCATGTGGCCGAAGTGGAAATCGATCCCGAGACGGGCGCGACAAAGGTTGTGAAATATACCGGCGTCAACGATTTCGGCACGGTGGTCAATCCGATGCTGGTCGAAGGGCAGATTCACGGCGGCGTGGTGCAAGGCCTGGGCCAAGCATTAAAAGAAATTGCGATCTATGACGCCGAAGGTCAGCTCGTCACCGGCTCGTTCATGGATTACGCGATGCCGCGGGCGAACGACGCCCCGATGTTCACCATCGAGAACCACCCCGTTCCGACCAAGACGAACGCGGTCGGCGCCAAGGGCTGCGGCGAGGCCGGTGCTTCCGCCGGCCTGCCGACCGTGATGAATGCCGTGGTCGACGCCCTTGCCGACTACGGCATCCGCAACCTCGAGATGCCGGCAAGCCCTGCCCGCATCTGGCAAGCCATCCAGAACGCGAAAGCAAAATCAGGCGTGGCCGATTAGCTTCACATTCTTGAGCGGCAGCGAACGGGAGCGCACGCCGGTTGCGGCAAAAATCGCGTTGGCGACAGCCGGCGCCGTCGGCGCAGTGCCGATTTCGCCGATGCCGCCCCACTTCTTGCCGCCCGAAAGCGCGAGATAAACCTCGATCTTCGGCGCATCGGCAAGCCGCACGACTTCGTATTGATCGAAGTTGTTCTGCTCGACGCGGCCGTTCTTGATCGTGATCTCGCCATAAAGCGCGGCGGATAGTCCGTAGATGATCCCGCTCTGGATTTGCGCCTCGACAATGCCCGGGTTGACGACGTGACCGGCCGTGCCGCTCATGATCCATTCGAAGCGGCATGGCCAACGTGTTGAAAATGCACTGGATCGCCGCCATTGCTCGCGTCATAGTCCGCCGCTTTTCGGGAACCGGACAATGGCGCAGGCGAGCGAAATAGTCGGCCTTGGCCGCACGGGCGACGCGCGCGTGATCGGCGTCATCAGCGCGGCTCATTTCGTTGCCCACTATTACACATTGCTGCTTGCGCCGCTGTTCGTCTTTGTGCGTGCCGATTACGCCGTCAGCTATACCGAGCTGGGGCTTGCGCTTACCGCGTTCAACGTCGTTTCGGCGACGCTTCAGACACCGGCCGGATTCCTGGTTGACCGCCTCGGTCCGCGGCTGCCTCTGATCGGCGGCCTTTTGCTGGGCGCGAGCGCCTTCGCCGTCGCCGGCCTCGTTCATTCCTTTTCGGTCTTCGTGGCGATGTTCGCGGTCGCCGGCCTGGGCAACACGGTCTATCACCCGGCCGACTACGCCCTGCTCTCGCATCGCATCGCGCCGAACCGATTGAGCCACGCGTTTTCGATTCACACATTCGCAGGGATGTTCGGCTCGGCCGTCGCGCCGCCGACTTTGCTGCTGATGCAGAGTCACTGGGGATGGCGCGGCGCTTTTATCGGCGCTGCAATCCTCGGTTTCATGGTCGCCGGCGTTTTGGCGCTTCATTCCGATGATGGAGCCCGCCTGGAGACGAATAAGGCAAAGCGCGAGCACGACGACAAATCGGCGGGCTGGCAGCTTCTGTTATCGCCTCCGATCATGCTCAATCTCATTTTCTTCCTGCTGCTCGCGACCGTGAACAGCGGCGTCTACAATTATTCGGTGGCTGCGCTCAACGCGCTTTATGGCACGCCGGCGGCGGTCGCCAACGCCGGGCTAACCGCTTTTCTTCTTCTCTCCTCGTTCGGGGTGCTTGCCGGCGGCTTCATCGCATCGCGCACCACGCGTCACAGCCTTGTTGCGATCTGGGGGGTGATTATTACCGGCTCGGCGCTGATCCTGATCGCCAACGTCGATCTCGGCGCCATTCTGCTCGTCGTTGCCATGGCGGTCGGCGGCTTCTTCTCGGGCGCCATCATGCCGTCGCGCGACATGATCGTGCGCGAGGTCACCCCGCCCGGCTCATTCGGAAAAGTATTCGGATTCGTCACCACCGGCTTCAACATCGGCGGCGTGGTGTCGCCGCTTATTTTTGGCGCCATCATGGATCACGGCAATCCGCGCCTGGTGTTTCTGGTGATCGGGGCCTTCTGCCTGATGGCCATCGTCACCGTCGTGACCAGGCCACGGCCTCGCATCTAACGAGACAGATATCCGAATTCGCGGGAACCGCCGCTCTCCTTCCCTGTTACTCGACGATGGACAGTCAGTCGACCGACCGCGTTTGGAGCATTTTGCAAAAACACTCCGTCGGAATGCTGACGACTGCATTCAGCGGCGGCTTGCGGGCACGGCCGCTCGACGCCCGACCGGACCGCGAACAGGGAGCGATCCTTTTCCTGACGGATGTACGCGGACTCAAGGACGATGAAGTTGCGGCTCACCCGGATGTTTGCTTCGCGATCGCAGCGGCGAGCGAGAACATCTACCTGTCCATAACCGGCAGAGCGGCCATTCTCGAAGACGCTCAAACGGCCGCAAGAATCTGGAAATCGACCGACGACGTGTGGTGGCCCCGGCGTGAGAACGATCCGAATGTGCGTGTGCTGCGAATTGATCCTGCCACCGCCGAACTCTGGGACGGGCCGAGGAGCTCATTGATGGCCAGTTGGGAGTTTGCAAAGGCAACGCTGACCGGCCGCAAACCGGAACTGGGAGAAAAGCGAAAAACAACGATCGACATGGCCTCGTAGGCAAAGGCAGCTCGCGGAGCGAAGGGAATCGCAAAGCCCGATTGTGTGGATTGAAAATCAAAACCACTATCTATATGAAATCCCCGGATTATCTTTTTGGGGGATAGTTCAACGGTAGAACATCGGACTCTGACTCCGAGAATCTTGGTTCGAATCCAGGTCCCCCAGCCACTCGTCTGCTTTCATTACACGAAATTTGGAAACGGCGTGAGACGGAGGTCACCGCTGCTGTCAGACTTCGTTGCACATTGCGCATTTTGACTGGTCAATGCACCGAATGTGGATCATCCTTTGCGCATCACGGGAGCACGACGATCGCGACGTAAACTGAACTGACATCAGGGGGAGGAATGCCGTGGCTCAAACAATCGAGGCCTATGTCGGCAATGCGTTGGACAACGCGAAGATCTCACCGTTGCATGTTCGCGTCATCGCATTAATCGCGGCCGGATATTTCTTCGACGTCATCGACCTGATCGTGCTGGGCAATTTGATTCCGGACATGATCGACTCTCATTTCGCGACCAAGATCGAAGCCGGCTGGATCGGCAGCGCGACCGTGTTGGGAATGTTCATCGGCGCGATCGGCCAAGGCGAGTTCAGCGACCGCTGGGGCCGCAAGTCGGTCTATCAATTCAACCTCCTGATTTTCGGCATCTTCACGATCCTCGGCGCGCTGGCGACGAACGTCTGGTGGCTGGTGGCCGCGCGCTTCATCGCCGGCCTCGGCCTCGGCGGCGAGCAGCCGCTCGCATTTGCTTATGCCGGCGAGTATTCACCCAAGGCGATCCGCGGACGAATTCTCGCCTTCGTGCACTTCGTCGGCGGCGCCTGCGTATGGCCGATCGCGACGCTGTTCACGCTTTACTTCCGCGAGTCGATCGGATGGCGGGGCGTCTGGGTCGTGATCGGCATCGGCGCCCTGATCGTCTGGGTATTCCGCTTCACGCTGCCTGAATCGCCGCGTTATCTATCGACGCACGGCAAGCCGAAGGAAGCGCTCGACGTGCTCGCGCGCCTGGGGATCGCAGGGCCGACCGAGCAGCTTTCATCGAGTGCGGCAAGCGACACGAAGAGCGATCCGTTCGCGCTGGTGTTCAAGATGTTCCCGAAGCGCGTCATCGCCGGCATGATCTGCTTCTCGGCGTTCTTCGGCGTGGCAATCGGATTGGGCAACTGGTTGCCCAACATGATGCACGACCGCGGGTTCACCATCACCAAGTCGCTCACCTACATCCTCGGCATGAACCTCGCCGTGCCATGCGCCAGCCTGTTCATGATGTATGCGCTCGATCGTTACGGCCGCAAAATCACGGCGGTCTGCTCGTTCGTCGGCGCCGGGGTAATGGCGCTCATCTTCGCCAATGCAGGAAATCCGATGCAGCTGCTGGCTTTCGGATTCCTGATGGTGTTCTTCATTCAGGTCTCCGGCAACTCGATGCAGATTTTTGCGTCGGAAGTGTTTCCGACCAATGCGCGCGCGTCGGGCTTCGGCTGGGCATGCGGGGTCGGGCGGCTGTCCACGGCGGGCATCGTCGTCGCGATCCCATATATCCAGAACCATTGGGGGATGACCGCCGTCTTCGCCTGCATCGCGGTTGTTCTGGCGATTGCCGCAGTATCGGTGACGCAAATGGGGCCCGAGGCGAGACAAAAGGGCCTCGACGAAGTCGCCGCGCCGACCGGCTGACATTCGGAGGAAGACGGCGAAGCCCGGTCCGGCACCATGCCGGGCCGGGCTTCAGCGTGTTAGAGTGACACCTTCACGTTTGCAGGCAACCCGTGACAGCCGCTTCGAAAAATGTGCGCTTTATCTCGCGCTGCGATCAAGGCGGCCGGCTCGACGGCGTACAGATCATGGTGCACAGGGGTTACGCCTACATCGGACACATGTTCAGCGACGGCATTACAGTCGTCGACGTGCGGGATGCGCTGAGGCCGAAAACGGTTGCCTTTGTTGCCGCCCCGCCCAACACGCGTTCGCATCATCTTCAAGTGCACGATGACCTGCTGCTGGCCGTAAACGGCCCGAATGTCTGGGCCATGCAACAATACGCCAAGCAGCAGGACTATTACGCCAAGTCGCTGGCCGACTCGTTTCAGAACAGCACTCAGTCATTCGCCGCCGGCTTGCGCATCTTCGATATTTCAAAGCCCGCACATCCGCGCGAGATTGCGTTTCTGTCGCTGCCCGGATTCGGCGCCCATCGCATCTGGTATGTGGGCGGGCGCTACGCCTACGTGTCGGTGCACTTCGAAGGCTTCATCGATCACGCGCTCGCGGTGATCGACGTGTCCAATCCGGAAGAGCCGGAGCTCGTCAGCCGCTGGTGGCTGCCCGGCATGTGGCGGGCCGGCGGCGAGACGCCGGCCTGGTCATCGGGCAAGCGCTATGCACTGCATCACGTCATCGTCGCGGACAGTCTGGCCTATGGCGCCTGGCGCGACGGCGGCCTGACCGTGCACGATGTCAGCGATCCGGTGCGACCCAAAGTGCTCAGCCAACGCATCACATCGCCGCCCTTCGCCGGCGGCGCGCACACGCCGCTGCCGCTGCCCGGCCGCAAGCTTGTGGTGCTTGCCGACGAGGCCACTTCAGCAAATTGTGCTAACGGCTTGGCATATACATGGATTTACGACGTGCGCGAGCCGTCCAATCCGGTCTCGATCGCCACGCTGCCCACGCCCGCGGAGGAAAATTATTGCGCGAAAGGCGGCAAATTCGGCCCGCACAATCTGCATGAGAACCGGCCGGGCTCTTTTCAGAGCGAAAGCCTGATCTTCGCCACGTATCACAATGCCGGCTTGCGCGTCTTCGACGTATCCAACCCGTTCGAGCCGAAGCAGACCGCCCATTTCGTGCCGCCGCCGCCCGAGGGTCTGATGGATATCCGGCCCGGCGCCGTGAAGGCGATCCAGTCTTGCGACGTGTTCGTCGACAAGGAAGCCCGCATGTATCTCACGGACACCAATGCGGGCCTCTACATCCTGCAATATGAAGGCTGATTATTTCTGCGCCGGCAGCACCAGCGAGTAGCGCTGATCGGTGGCAAGGCATTCCGCCACGGGCAGCCCAAGCTCCCTGCGCACGATGTTGGTGCCCTGCACCAGTGCCACGATTTTGTAGAAGGCGTGCCGGCGGCTCATGCCTTCGCGGCCCATGCCGCAATCGGACGAGATCGCCAGACGCTCCGGTGGAATGAATTTGAGCGCGCGGCGGATGTGATCGGCGATTTCCTCCGGCCGCTCGACTTGCAGCACGTGATGGTCGATGACGCCGATGGCGATCTTCTTGTCCGTGATCGTCTTGCCGATCGCTTCGAGATCGGCGCCGCCGGCGCTCACGGATTCGAACGTGATCACGTCGGCGTCGACCTTGTTGAGCAGCTCCAGCGCGCTCTTGTAGCTTTGCACGTGCGCGAACATGCGCTGCTGCGAGGGATTGCCCCAGCACGTGTGGCACCACACCTCGGTCTTGGCCCGCAATCCCTTCACCGTGTTGTTGAACACGTCGACGCTGAAAGCGGGATTGATCACCGCATCGACGATGTTGCGAATGGCGAGCAGATGGATCTGCGGCTCTTCGAATTGAATGGCCTGGCAGCCCGCGTCGGCCAGATCGTTCAGCTCGGCATTGAGCGCATCGCTGATGGCGAGGATACGGTCGCGGATGTTCTTGTAATGCTTGTCCGGCACGGCGAAGGCGACGAGCTCCGGGCCGATGGTGCCGAATTTCACCGGCTTCCTGGTCAGCCGCTGCGCCGTCTTCCACATCGCGGTGTATTGCAGATCGCCGCGGGTGACCGGGCCGACGATGCCGGGCATCACGCGCGCTTCGAGATAGTCGTGCAGGATATGTCCGGGCGGAAAGCCCAAGCCGCCCTGCCCGGCGCGGATCGGCTGCGGGTTGCCTCGATCGAAGCCGCCCATATGACGCGTGGGATAGTTCGTCCAGCTTTGACCGCCGACATCGGAGTCGAAATGCGCGTCGCCGTCGGTGGCGATGTCGAGCCCGGCGACCTCCTGCTCGTGCAGATAGACGGAAACCGTGTCGACGTATTGCTCGCGAAAGCGATTGTTGACCATCGCATCCATGAAGCTGCGGTGACCGAGTTGCTCGGTGTACCAACTCGGCCGCGGTAGCGATCCGGTGATCGTGGTCGGAAGAACGACGTCCTTGGTCGCGCGAAACATAAGCGGCTACTCCCCTCCCGTGGACAGCCCCTGGCGCGGCGTCAATCGCAGGCCGCGACCGCGACTGTCTTGCCGACTTTGATTGCACATAACCCGCCAAGCGAAAAGTCTTCACGCGGCCTCGTTGCCATGCGCCCGCAAAGCTACGATCCCACTCTTGGCGGTGGGCAACTTGGGCCACGTTTCGCCACGTATCGGCTGAACGCCAAACAAATCCACGAAAAAAGCGGCCACCCCGAAGGGGCGGCCGCTTATCACAAGCGTCACGTGTGGATCGATTCTAGTGCCGGTAGTGGCGATGGTGGACTCGATGCACGATGCGAGCCGGGCGCAGCTCCAAGCCGGCAACGCCAGCCGCCACATTGAGCCCCGTCTGACCCTGTACCGACACTGGCTGTAGCGTCACGGTCCGATTGTTGCCGCCAATCAGAACATTGGCGCCAACGCCCGCACCAACGGTTGCTTCGGCGGTGGCCCCGCCATAGCTGCCGGCGAGCGCCCCGTGACGGTATTCGGTCGGGGCATAAACCGCCCAGATCATCCGGCCGCCGGTGGTGGCGCCAAGATCGAGGCCGAACTTGGTGATGCTGCCGATGTAGAGTTCGCGCGGCCCGCGCGTGGACGGCGAAAATGTGCAGGTCACCTCTTTTCTCGAGGTGACGATCAAGCCGATGCCGCCGGAAATATCGCAAGCCAGCGTCCCTACTTTGACCCCCTCGGCTTGAGCACTCGAGCCGGGCGCCGCAAGCGCGGCGGCGGTCGCCAGAGCGGCGAGAAGGCCCAGTCGACGTTTCATGGGAAAGCTCCTTTTCTGACTCATTTGTGGGAACAACGCACTGGAACCGCACGAGTTCCGGTCCCGCAACCTTTTATTTTGCAAGGCTAATCTCGCCCTAACGCAGGGCCAAAATTTGGTTGGCCGGGATAACGATATGGCAGCGCGCGCCCTCCGGCTCGAACGTCCAATCGACCTCGGCATCGAGAGCGCGCGCGAGATTACCCTCGATGACAAGGCTGCCGAAGCCCCGTTTGCGCCTGGCCTTCACCCGCGGGCCCGATTGCTCGGCCCAGGTCAGGTCGAGCGCGTGTCCGTCAAGGCGATGCCAGTTGATCGAAACGCGTCCCTCAGGCACGGACAAGGCGCCGTATTTCGCGGCGTTGGTCGCAAGCTCGTGCATGGCAAGGCCCAGGTTTTGCGCCGCTTCCGGCTTGAGAACGACGGGCGGGCCCTCGATTTGCACCTGGACCTCGTCGCGATCGACATAGGCGCCGAGCTGTGAACGGATGAGTTCCGCAAGCGAGGCGCCATGCCAGCTCTCGCGCACCAAAAGGTCGTGCGAAGAAGCGAGCGCTTGCAGCCGCGCGCCGAATTGCTCGAGAAACGCATCGATCGAGCCGACATGTCTCGCCGTCCGCCGCGCCATCGCCTGAATCACCGCGAGCAGGTTTTTCGACCGGTGCGTCAGCTCGCGCATCAAGAGGCGAAGATGCGCCTCGCTCTCCTTGCGCTCGGTTATATCGAC
>JAICMO010000181.1 GCA_025929185.1 Pseudolabrys sp. | reverse complement strand
GCGCATCCGATGGGCATGTCGATGCCGCGCATGCCGAACGCCTCGCTGATGCGGTCCGACAGCGCGAATACGACCGTCGTCGTCAAGCAGGCCCTCGCCCCCGGCCGCGTCATGCATGCCGCTTCAGGGCTTGCGGAAGAGCCGTGGCTGCGCGCCACCGTGCTTGCGCCGAGCGCCAACTACATGACGTCGACGCGTCTCGGCGACGCGCACATGAGGATGATGAGCGCCTTCATGCATAAGCCGGATCACGCCTTGGCAATGACCTTCTCCGCCGATCCCCAGCCCGGCCTTTTTGCCGACCGCTTCAGCGGCCACGCGGTCGTGTTCCTCGCGACCAGAACGTTCAGCAACCGCACGGCCTCGCTGCGGTAGATTTCAATTCGGCCACAAAATTTTGGTGTCATGCGCGGGCTTGACCCGCGCATCCATGATGCACATCCGTCCGAACAAACTTCGAACGGAGTTTGTGGATTCAGGATGGGTTGCCGGGTCAAGCCCGGCAATGACGACGGAGAGGCGGCGCACTGCTGTCGCGCACGCCGCATCCGGGACAAGACAGATTCAGTTCAGCATCCCCAGCGCGTGCATGTAGGTCTCGAGCACGGCCTCCTGCTCGCGGCGTTCCTCCACATCCTGCTTGCGCAGACGCACCACCGTGCGCAGCGCCTTTACGTCATAACCATTGCCCTTCGCTTCGGCGTAAACGTCGCGAATGTCGTCGGAAGTCGCCTTCTTCTCTTCCTCAAGCCGCTCGATGCGCTCGACGAAGGATTTAAGCTGCTCCTTGGCGAAACGTGTATGCGCTTGCTCTGCGGACTCGGAAGCGGCGGCAGCGGTAGCTGGCGGCATTGAACTCTCCTTCTCGGTCTGGCGGCGCGCGCCATGTCGCGGAGGAGGTTTCAGAGTCCGGCGGCCTCAGGTCAAGGAAAGCGGCCGATCATCCACGCTGTTCACAGTATCAGTGACCTTGGCTCGACTTTTCGAACGCGGCCTGTTGCTCGTTGGTCGCTTCTTTCTGGTGTTTTGCCTTCCATCGGTCGAAGGGTTCGCCGTAAACGATTTCGCGGCTCTCCTCTTTCGTCATCGGAACGCCTTTTGCATCGGCGGCGTCTTTCATCCAGTTCGAGAGGCAATTGCGGCAGAAGCCGGCCAGATTCATCATATCGATGTTCTGCACGTCGGTGCGCTTGCGCAGGTGCTCAACCAAGCGCCGGTAGACGGCGGCCTCGAGTTCGGTGCGGGTTTTCTCGTCCATGCTGCGGTCCTCCGTGCGGAACTGAACATAGTCAGGCGCGCGACCGCTTGCCATAGGCCGAAAAAAACGGCGGTATCGGGCCATGGCAGCGGCCCAACGCACATTTCTCGAATCGCTTTTCTACACGGCGGTGGCGGCGGCCCATCCGTCTACGTTCCTCGCCAAGCATTTGCCGCCGCCACCTCGCGGCAAGCTCATCGTCCTTGCCGCCGGCAAGGCCGCGGGCTCGATGGCCGAGGCCGCCGAGCGGCACTATCTCGACGCGCTTCATCTGTCCGCGAGCCGCATGGTCGGGACCGCCGTCGTGCGTCACGGCTACGGCCGACCCACGCGCGTCGTGATGATGATCGAGGCCGGTCATCCGGTGCCCGATGCCACCGGACTGCAAGCTGCCGAGCACGCGCTCGCGTTTGCCGATGCAGCGACAAGCAACGATCTCGTGCTGGTGCTGATGTCCGGCGGCGCATCCGCGAACTGGATCGCACCGGCTGCGGGCGTTTCGTTTGCGGATAAGCAGGCGGTGACGCGCGCCCTGCTTCGCTCGGGCGCGGCGATCGGCGAGATCAACACCGTGCGCAGGCATCTCTCACGCATCAAAGGCGGGCGGCTCGCAAGGCGCGCGCATCCCGCGCGCATTGCGACGCTCGCGATGTCCGACGTGCCGGGCGACGAGCCGTCCGCCATCGGCTCCGGGCCGACGGTGCCCGATCCGACGACGCTCGCCGATGCGCGGGCGATTGTCGCGCGCTACGGGCTTGAGCTGCCGGCCTCGGTGACTCGCGCGCTCGACGATCCGGCGAACGAAACGCCGAAGCCCGGCGATCCGGTCTTTGCGAATGCGCAATTCACCATCGTCGCGCGGCCGGTAGACGCCATGCGCGCCGCGGAGCAGGCGGTGCGCGCGGCCGGCTACGATTGCATCGCGCTCGGCGACCGGCTCGAAGGGGAGGCGCGCGAGGTTGCCGCCGCCCATGCCCGGCTCGCCCGCGAACTGCAAGGGCAAGGCAGACGTGCGGTGATCCTTTCCGGCGGCGAGTTGACGGTCACCATCCGCGGCAAGGGGCGCGGCGGACCCAATCAAGAGTACGCACTGGCGCTTGCCGTCGCGCTTGCCGGCACGACCGGCATCGCCGCCCTGGCGGCCGATACCGACGGCACAGACGGCGGCGGCGGCTCGGCCAACGATCCTGCCGGAGCCTTTGCGGCAAGCGATACCACCGCCCGCGCCAAAGCGCTTGGCCTCGATCCCGCCGCCTTTCTGGCCGACAACAATTCGACCGGTTTCTTTACCCAATTGGGGGACCTTCTGGAGACCGGACCCACCTTCACCAACGTCAACGACTTCCGAGCCATCGTCGTTGACAGGCCGTGAGGGATGACGCGGAATCCGCGCCGAATAGAACCAAACGATCGTGGCCCTCTCACTCTCCCGAACCGCCCGCCCCCAATTCATCGGCACGCTATTCCGTGTCGTCGCACTGGTTGCGCCCGTCGCCGGCTTTTGTGGTCCGGCCTACGCGGACTTCCGGCTGTGCAATAACACCGGCAGCCGCGTCGGGGTCGCCATCGGCTACAAGGACTCCGACGGTTGGACGACCGAAGGCTGGTGGAATATCGCCGGCCGCTCGTGCGAAACGCTGCTGCGCGGCGGGCTAGTCGCGCGCTACTATTACATTTACGCGGTCGATTACGACCGCGGCGGCGAATGGTCCGGCCATGCTTTCATGTGCTCGCGCGACAAGGAATTCACCATTCGCGGCATCGACAACTGCCTGGCGCGCGGATACGACCGGACCGGATTCTTCGAGGTCGACACCGGCCAACAGCGGTCCTGGACAGTGCAATTGACCGATACGGCAGAGCAGCCGCCCGACCGCCCCTTGCGGCCGCGCACGCCGTCGTCCGTCCAGCGTGCGCCGGCGGCAAATCCGCCGTCCCCGCCCGCGGCAAACTCGGCAACGCCGCCGGCGGCAGAAAGCCCCGCGAAATGAGACGCCTGCGCCGCGCCAAGATCGTTGCGACGCTGGGCCCTGCCTCGTCCGACGCGAGCGTCATCGCGCGGCTGTTCGAGGCCGGCGCCGACGTCTTCCGCATCAACATGAGCCACACGTCGCACGACCGCATGCGCGATTTGGTCGGCGCGATCCGCAGCGTCGAGCGCGAGCACGGCCGCCCGATCGGCATCCTCGTCGACTTGCAAGGGCCGAAGCTGAGGCTCGGCACCTTCGCCGGCGGCTCGGCGATGGTGAAAAAGGGCGACAATTTCGTCTTCGACGCCAACACCGCGCCTGGCGACGCCACGCGCGTGTGGCTGCCGCATCCGGAAATCTTCGCCGCGGTCGAGCCGGGGCATACGCTGCTGATCGATGACGGCAAGGTGCGGCTCAACGTCACCGCCGCCACGCCGGAGCGGATCGATGCGCGCGTGGTCGTCGGCGGCAAGCTGTCCGACCGCAAGGGTGTGAGCCTCCCCGACTCGACGATCCCCTTCTCCGCGCTCGCCGAAAAAGACCGTTCCGATCTCGAGGCGGCGCTCGAAGCGGGCATCGACTGGGTCGCGCTCTCATTCATCCAGCGGCCGGAAGACATCGCGGAAGCCAAGAAGATCACGCGCGGCCGCGCCGCCGTGATGGCCAAGATCGAAAAACCGCAGGCCGTGACCAAGCTCGCCGAAATTCTCGACGCCGCAGACGCCTTGATGGTCGCGCGCGGCGATCTCGGCGTCGAGATGCCGCTCGAGAAGGTGCCGGCCGTTCAAAAACAGATGACGCGGGCGGCACGCGCGGCGGGCAAGCCGGTGATCGTGGCAACGCAGATGCTGGAATCGATGATTGCCTCGCCGGTGCCGACCCGCGCGGAAGTTTCCGACGTGGCGACCGCGATCTATGAAGGCGCCGACGCGGTGATGCTGTCCGCAGAATCCGCCGCCGGGCAATATCCCGTGGAAGCGGTGGCGACGATGAACCGCATCGCCGAAGAGGTGGAGCACGACCCAAATTACCGCGCCATCATCACCGCGCAGCGCGCGGAGCCGGAAGCGACCGGCGCCGATGCGATTGCCGATGCCGCGCGACAGATCGCCGAGACGCTCGATCTGTCGGCGATCATTTGCTGGACCTCATCGGGCTCGACCGCCTCGCGCGTCGCGCGCGAGCGGCCGAAGTCGCCGATCGTGGCGCTGTCGCCGAACGACACAACCGGACGCAAGCTGTCTTTGGTGTGGGGCGTGCATTGCGTCGTCACCGAAGACGCGCACGACCAGGACGACATGGTCGAGCGCGCGTGCCGCATCGCTTTCAGGGAAGGCTTCGCCAAAGCCGGCCAGCGCGCCATCATCGTCGCCGGCGTTCCGCTCGGCACACCGGGCGCGACCAACATGCTGCGCATTACGTTTGTCGGTTCGGAAGCGGCGGGCGATTGAGGTTAGATCGCCTAGCGCGGGCCTCGCAGGCCTGAGTACCCCAACCCCGCCTCGCGAGCCCGCACGATAGCCTGAGGGCGCCCACTCACCCCGAGTTTGCTGAATATCGCGGACACGTGATTGCGGACCGTCTTTTCGCTGATGTTGAGCGTCAATGCGATTTCACCGTTGTCGAACCCTTCGGCTACCGCCTCAAGAACCTCCGATTCGCGAGCCGACAGTTTGTCGAGAAAAAGTGCCCGCGAGGGCTGCGTCTCGGGCAGGAACGCGTCAAATTCCTCCATGAACTTCCGCCAGGCGGACTCCCGCTCCGAGAGAATGTGATTTCGGCTGGCGAGCGGCGCGAAGCGAGCCGCCGGAATGAGCGCCGACACCCTGCGGCCTTCTTCAAAAGGAATGGTGGAATCTTCGCGCGCGTGCATGACGAGCGTCGGACAAGCAACGCGCGGCAGCAGGCCCCGAATGTCGACTTTCCAGTAGCCGCGCAGCAATGCGGCCATCGCACCGGACGATGTCGCCCGCCGAAGCAATTCGGTGAACGATCTTGAACTCTCGACCGGGGCATCAGGGATGAGCAACGACGTGTAGAAGTAGTCATAGGCCGGCAGCACGTTCGACCAGCCAAACTCGATTGCCTTCAGCCGCGTTTCCGCCTCTTCCAGCTCTTTGGGCGTCGGATCGCGCGCGAGCCGGCCGCGCGTCGGGCAGCCGTACAGGATGAGCCGGCTGACTCGTTGCGGCTGCCGGACGGCATAGGCTGCGGCCTCGGCAGCGCCGCCGGCCATTCCGAATAAAATAAAACGGTCGAGTTTGAGGGCATCGACCACAGCCTCGATATCTTCCAGGTGCCTTTCCAGCGAAAACTCGGAGCACGCGCGATCGGATAGACCGCAACCTCGAACGTCATAGCGTACGAGCGTATGACGTCGCGCTAGAAACGACAGCCACGGACGCCAGATGGGACTGTCCCAATCGTATTCAAGATGCCTGACAAACTGGCCGAGCCAAACGAGTGGCGGGCCGTCGCCGCTCGTCGCATAAGCGATGCGCGTGCCGTCACGGCTGACGCAGAAGCGAATTTGTTCTCCCGAATGCGGCATGCGCTTTGAGAAAGGGTGAAAACCCGATCCTAGCGCACAATTTCAACGACCGGCAAAACCGGCGGGGCTGGGCCACCGCAATCACTGTTTGGGGACCCCCTTCTCATCAATACTGGCCGCAGTTGCGACGCCGCGCCAACGCTTGATTTCCGCTTTGAAGAATGCCGCGGTTTCCGCGGGCGTGCTGCCGACGGCCGTTATCGAAAACGTGTGCAAGCGTTTGGCGACAGCGGACGTCTGCAGAGCCCTCACCATGGCTTTCGACAGAATATCGGCGATAGCGGTCGGGGTTTTCGGCGGGGCGACGACCGCATACCAATAGCCGGCCGAAAATCCGGGAAGCTTTTCCGCAATAGCCGGCACGTTCGGGAGTTGAGGAATGCGAGCCTCCCGCCGGCTCCCAGAACCTTCAGCGTGCCCGCCTTGAATTGGGGAAGCGCGCTCGGCAGATCGTGAAACATCAGATCGACATGGCCGCCGATGAGGTCGGCGAGAGCCGGTGACAGGCCTTTATAGGGCACGTGCAGCAGACGAATGCCGGCCTTCGACTGGAATAATTCCATGGCAAGGTGCGGTGGGCTGCCCTTGCCCGACGAAGCGAAGGTGAGCTTCCCGGGATTTGCCTTTGCGTAAGCGATCAAATCCGAAAGGCTCGAAACCGGGAGATTCCTGCGAGCCAACAGCAGGAAGGGACCCTTGGCCAACACGGTAATTGGAACGAATGCGTCGGGATCGAAAGAAAGCTTCCGAAACAGAAATCGGTTGGTGACCAGAGGGCCGGCGGGCGTCGCCAATAGCGTATAGCCGTCGGGCTCAGCCTTTGCGACGGCCTCGGCGCCGATGTTCAGCGCAGCGCCAGGACGATTCTCGATGAGAACCGGCTGATGCCAATATGATTTAAGTTGATCGGCGACAAGCCGCGGCAAGGCATCCGCAAAGCCGCCTGGCGGCACGGGCACGACGATCCTGATTGGCCGATTTGG
>JAICMO010000115.1 GCA_025929185.1 Pseudolabrys sp. | reverse complement strand
CGTCACGCTGTCAAGGAATAAAATCCTTGGCGGCAGAGCGCCATCGTTGCCAATAAAAAGAAGGCCAAGGCGCGATTGGTTTAGTTCGGAGCGAGCGTGCCGTCATTGCCGGGCTTGACCCGGCAATCCATCTTCTTGAGAAGACTCTTGTTTTGAAGAGATGGATGCGCGGGTCAAGCCCGCGCATGACAGCTGTAAGCGATTCAACCTAATCGTATCCGGCTTTTAGCATCTTTGCGCTTCGGCTTAACGATGCGCCGGCTTCGCTTCGAGTCGCCCTCATCCTCGTCACAACTAAGGCGGCTGTTTAGATGTTGCCGGTCAGCCGCAGGATCGCTCCGAGAACGGCGTTCGTTGCCTTTGAGATAACGTGCGACACGAAGCCAAGGTCGACGCCCAATCGCGAACCCAGCGTCGGCAGGAGAATGAGAAGCCCGATAAGAATAATCATCCCATAGCGCTCAAGACGGGCAAGTTGTTTGGCTAAAACATCGGGAAGCAAGCCGACCGCGATGCGTCCTCCGTCGAGAGGCGGTAGCGGAAATAGATTGAAGACCGCTAGGACAACATTGATGACGAGCGCGTTTTTCAGGTTCAGCGCGGTCCACTGAGCTACGGCGCCTGGCAAATAGACGAGCAGATGAAAGCTCAAGGCGGCGGCGATCGCCAACACAATGTTCATGGCAGGTCCCGCCGCGGCGACAAGCACCATGCCGATGCGCGGGTTACGAAGGGCCCGAAAATTGACCGGCACCGGCTTGGCATATCCGAACAGGAACGGCGAGCGCGCGAGCAGCAGGAGTCCCGGCAGAAGAATCGTCCCGAACGGATCGATGTGCCGGAGCGGATTGAGGCTCACGCGTCCGAGCCGGGACGCCGTATCGTCGCCCAGGAAACGGGCGGCATAGGCGTGAGCCGCTTCGTGAAAAGTAATGGCAACGAGGACCGGCAGCAGCCAGATTGAAAGGATGTAAGCCAGTTCCATGTCGAATCCGACCTATCGCAGGCGAGCGCAACGACGCGCATCGCGAGAAGCGATCGGCGTCATGGTCCGGCGTGGTTTCTGTCATGCCCGACGAAAGCAGGGAGTGACAAAGCAAATCGTGAACCGCTCCCCATCGCCCCTCTTCGCCGCCATCGTCCGCGACAGCGGCCGCCGGAATATTCGGCACCGATCGCGATTTCTGGGCTCCCCCAATTCATGGGAAGGCGGCAGGAAAGCGTCATCGGCCGAATCCGCAGCCAATCTTTAAAACTTTACTAATCGTTTACCAAATGGCCCGAAGACTAGGCGCCGGCGGCGTGCCGCGCACTCGGCTGCTGCGGTCTGGCGCGCGCGGACTGCCGCCAAGAAAACGCCTCGAGGGACAGGGGACCAGCTTGCCGAGAGGCCGATATCCAAGCGGGCATGATCGACCTGTCGCTCGTGCCAGTGGTGCGCCCCGTGCGGGGCTAACGTGTGAAGAGCGGGTGCGATGGACGGTCGGGGACGCCTCGCTCAGTCATTGAAGGCAAGGCGCGATGCGCGTCCGCCCTCCGAGCCGTCGCGCGTGATGGTCGTCGTCGGCCGCTGGCGCCGGTGGGCACGGCGCAGGCTCGCGCCGATCCTGCAATGCGATCCGCCCCGCGGCTTCGGCTCCGCGGCGGCCCTTCTGTTTGTGCTCGGAAGCATCGGCTACGGCGTCGCGAAAGGCGACCACATGGCGGAAATCGCCGCGGGCGTGCAGGAGGTTTGCGACACCGCGGCCAATGCGGCTGGATTTCGCATTTCCTCGGTCGCCATGAGCGGCGAATCGCAATTGAGCCGCGAGCAAGTGCTAAGACTCGCCGGCATCACCGATCATTCCTCGCTGTTGTTCTTGAACGCCGCGGCAACACGCGCACGACTTGAGGCCGATCCGTGGATTGCCGATGCGACGGTGCTGAAGCTTTATCCCGGCCGCCTGCAAATTCAGCTCAGGGAGCGCAAGGCTTTCGCGCTCTGGCAGAACAAAGGCGAGGTGTCGGTCATCGCCGCCGATGGCACCGTGCTGCAGCCGTTCACGCCGCGGTTTCGCAGCTTGCCGTTCGTCGTCGGAGACGGCGCCGAGGGCAAGGCGCAGGATTTCCTGCATCTGCTGAATGAATATCGCGACATCGCAGATCGGGTCGCGTCCTCGGTGCTGGTTGCAAACCGCCGCTGGAATCTGAACCTGAAAGACGGTGTGGAAGTCCGCCTGCCGGAGACGGGCGTGAAGCAGGCGCTGGAAACGCTCGTGCGGCTCGATCGCGAGAAGAAATTGCTTTCGCGCGATATCACCGCTGTCGATCTCCGGCTCGCGGATCGCGTCAGCGTTCGTCTTTCTGACGCTGCCGCAGCCACGCGCGCCGAAGCCTTCAAGCCGAAAAAACCCAAGCGCAAAGGGAGCGACGCATGAGCGTGCTTCGTTTTGGCATGACGCCGAAAATGAAGCCGGTGTCGCCCAAGCGCAGCGCCGTGGTGGCCGCGCTCGACATCGGTACCAGCAAAATCGTCTGCCTGATCGCGCGGCTCGAGCCGCACCCGCCACAGGAGGTCTTGCGGCGCCGCAGCCATGGCGTGCGGATTCTCGGCTTCGGCCATACGGCCTCGCGCGGCGTGAAGGCGGGCGGCGTCGTCGACCTGATCGCGGCGGAAGAAGTGGTTCGCCAGGCGATCGACACGGCCGAACGCGCCGCCGACGTTCAGCTTGAGTCCGTCATTGTCTCACTGTCGGGCGGTCGGCTCGGCAGCGAGCGATTTACCGCCGATATCGAGCTCTCCAGCATCGCCGTCACCGACGGCGACATTGCCCGCGTCTTGACGGCTGCGAGCCGTCACTCCGTGCGCGACGGGCGCGCCGTGCTCCATTCGCTGCCGATCGGCTACGCGCTCGACGAAGCGCGCGGCATCCGCGAGCCGCGCGGGATGCTCGGGCGCTATTTCGGCGTCGACATGCACATGGTCACGACCGAAGCCGCGACGGCCCGCAATCTGATGCTGACGGTCGAGCGCAGCCACATCGACGTCGAGGCCATGGTGGCCTCGCCCTATGTCGCCGGGCTTTCCGTGCTGGCCGACGACGAGGCCGATCTCGGCGCCGCCTGCATCGACATGGGGGCGGGAACAACCACCATCGCCGTGTTTTCGGGCGGCCGGTTTGTCCATGCCGACGGTTTTGCCCTCGGCGGCTGGCACGTGACCATGGACCTGGCGCGTGGTCTCAGCGCCCGCATCGCCGATGCCGAGCGAATCAAAGCGATTTATGGCAGTGTTTTGATGGGCGGCTCGGACGACCGCGACGTGGTCGCCGTGCCCCCCGTTGGCGACGACGAGTCCGAGCCGCCGCAATTCGTTTCCAGAGCAACCCTTGTGCGGATCATCAAGCCGAGGGTGGAAGAGATTCTGGAGATGGTGCGTGACCGGCTCGCGGCGTCGCCATTTGCGGCGGAGCCGCGGGCGCGCGTTGTGCTTACCGGCGGGGCGAGTCAACTCGCCGGCATTGCCGATCTGGCGGCGCGTATTCTTCGCCGCCCGGTGCGTATCGGTCGTCCACTCGGCGTAGCGGGCTTACCGGAAGCGGCCAAGGGTCCGGCGTTTGCCGTGGCCGGCGGTCTTCTGGTCTATCCGCAGGCGGCACATCTGGAGCATTTCGAACCGCGGCGAACGCGGCACCTTATGACAGGAACAGGCGGTTACATGGCACGGGTTGGGCAATGGCTGCGCGAGAGCTTCTGACCTGCTGCTCCGGAATCACAAGACGGCCGGTGGCGGACCGGCGCGACCCCGCGACATAACGAGGCAAACCGACATGAGCATCAACCTGAATATTCCCGACGTCCGCGAAATGAAGCCGCGGATCACCGTTTTCGGCGTCGGTGGCGCCGGCGGCAACGCCGTCAACAACATGATCGCGGCCGGCCTCCAAGGCGTCGACTTTGTCGTCGCCAATACAGACGCGCAGGCGCTTACGCTGTCGAAGGCCGAGCGCATTATCCAAATGGGCGTGCAGGTTACGGAAGGCCTCGGTGCTGGCTCTCAGCCGGAAGTCGGGCGCGCGGCGGCCGAAGAGGTAATTGACGAGATTCGCGACCATCTTTCCGGCGCGCACATGATTTTTGTCACCGCGGGCATGGGCGGCGGCACCGGCACCGGCGCGGCCCCCGTCATCGCCAGAGTCGCCAAAGAGCTCGGCATTCTAACGGTCGGCGTGGTGACGAAGCCGTTCCAGTTCGAAGGTCAGCGCCGCATGCGCTTTGCCGAAGCCGGCATCGTCGATTTGCAAAAAGTTGTCGACACGCTGTTGATCATTCCGAACCAAAATCTATTTCGCGTCGCGAATGAAAAGACCACGTTTGCCGATGCGTTTGCGATGGCAGACCAGGTGCTCTATTCGGGCGTTGCCTGCATCACCGACCTGATGGTGAAGGAAGGCCTGATCAACCTCGACTTTGCCGACGTTCGCGCCGTGATGCGCGAAATGGGCAAGGCGATGATGGGCACCGGCGAAGCTTCCGGCGAGAAGCGCGCGCTCACCGCCGCGGAGGCCGCGATCGCCAACCCGCTCATCGACGACAGCTCGATGAAAGGCGCTAAAGGCCTGCTGATCTCGATCACCGGCGGCAAGGACCTGACTCTCTATGAAGTCGATGAAGCAGCCACGCGTATCCGCGAGGAAGTCGATCAAGATGCCAACATCATCGTCGGCGCCACGTTCGACGAAAGCCTCGACGGCATTATCCGCGTCTCGGTTGTCGCAACCGGCATCGACAATTCCGCTATCATGCGCACACCGGCGCCAGCCGAAATTCGCGCTGCGGAAATTTCGAAGAAGACGCGGCTGGAACCCCTGCGGGTCGCTGAACGTGTCGAGCGGAGCAACCCGATTGCGCCGCACCCGGCTGCTGCAATCGAGTCAGCCGCGCAAGCCGCTGTTGCTGCTGCAATCCTGCCGCCAACCGCGATTGAGGACGTCTCGATCCGGCCCATGCCGGTAAAGCCGTCGCTGTTCGAGGCTCCCGCCGAGCAGTCAGCGGCTGAGCAGCCGCTGCCCCGAACTTTCATTCCGCCCGCCCCGGAGCGGACGACCGTACAAACTCCCCGCATGCCGCGCATCGATGAGTTGCCCATGCCGGCGCAGAACGAGATCAAGGCTCAACGCGGTGAACTGGCGGATGATCATCCGGAGAAACGCCGCATGACGCTAATGCAGCGCCTTGCGCAGGTCGGTCTCGGCCGCCGCGACGAGGGCGCTGAACAAGCGGCCACATCGCGTACATCCCGTGCGGCGCCGCAGTTCGAGCGGCCTGCTCGCCCTGCTACGCGCAACGCGGCGGGCCAAGCCGATCCGGTGTCCGAATATGCCCGGCGGACCGCTCCCCAAGGGCTGGATCCGCACGGGCGAACGCAACCTGTGCATAACTCGACCGAGGATGATCAGCTTGACATTCCGGCATTTCTCCGCCGGCAAGCGAACTGATCTGAAGCGGCTGGCTGGCTGAATGAGCGCGGTCATCGGTTGTGCCGATGGCCGCACTCTTTTCAACTAACACCATAATTTACAGATCGTTAAGTAAAGCATTGAATTTGCGATAATTTCTATCAACTTTCACGCCCTCGCCGAATTGGCGGCGCCCATTTGGGGAGCTGGACGAATTCGCGTCATGCCAAGTCCGAAAGCGACGGCGGTCGGAGGAGGCGAGGGCAATTGCGGCGAAAAAAGGTAACAGTCGGTAAGAAAGCGTGAGTTGGAGAATACCGATTCGCGGCCTAAGTTTCCGTCACGACAAGAACTTTTCGGTCCGCGGGGGCAAGCGCCTGGATTTCCGGTTTGTCAGAGCCTTGAAGGCCGAAATGTGGCTTGTGCTCGGGTAAAGGATGGGGCCGCATGCCTTGTGCCGGTTGCGTGCATGCGGAAGGGGATAAATGAAAGGCGCCAAGCAAACGACGCTGCGCGATAACGTCGCCGTTTCAGGGATTGGCGTCCATTCGGGTCTTCCGGTCACGTTGTCACTGCATCCGGCCGATGACGATGCCGGGCTCGTTTTTCAGCGTATTGGCGCGGATGGTGGCATCGAGCGCGAGATTCGTGCCGATGTGCGGGCGGTCACCGCCACTGAATTTGCAACCGTATTGGGAGATTCGAAAGGGCCGTTGTGTTCGACCGCCGAGCATCTGCTCGCCGCGTTGCGCGGACTGAGCGTCGACAACGTGATTATTGAACTCGACGGTCCGGAAGTTCCGATCATGGACGGCAGCTCCGCTGCCTTTGTCGACGCGATCGATCAGGCCGGTTTGACCACGCGCGCCACACCGCGCCGTTACATCGAGGTTCTCAAGCCGGTACGCGTCGCCAAGGACAAATCGCTGGGCGAATTGCTGCCTTACCGGCACGGCTTCCGCGTAGAGGCGGAAATCGATTTCGAACATCCTTTGATCGGCCATCAGGAGCTTGCGCTCGATCTTGACGCGGCGAGCTTCCGCCGCGAAATAGCGCGCGCCCGCACGTTTGGCTTCATGCGCGATGTCGCGAAATTATGGAGCGCCGGTTACGCGCTCGGCGCATCATTCGAGAATACGCTCGTCGTGACGGAAGACCGCGTCCTTAATCCGGAAGGTCTGCGCTTCGAAGACGAGTTCGTGCGCCACAAAGTGCTCGATGCCATTGGTGATCTTGCCTTGGCGGGTCTGCCGCTAATCGGACTCTACCGAACGATCCGCGGCGGCCACAGGCTGAACTACGCGGTGCTCTCGGCGCTGATGGCCGATAAATCGGCTTGGCGCGTGATCGAGACAGCGGCCGAGCCGGTGCGGCGCCATCGCGGCCATGCAGGAGTGCCCGCTGGCCTTGCCGCCGCGGCTTATGGCCCCGACGTCTCCTGACCGCTTAACGGCCCGCCTTAATCCCGGCAGAATGTCCGCCTAGTCGGATGGCGAAATCGCGCCTTTTCGGTTAAACGCTGATCGTTTCGGGGTTTCGCGCAAGCTATTGACGGCGCGGTTTGGGGATCACACGCTTCCATGAGTTCGCTCGATACGAAGCCGGTTCGAAGCGGTGGATTCTCGCGGATGGCTGCGCGCGTGTTCGCGCTGGTAGTCGTGGCCGGACTGGCCGCGGGTTGCAGCGACATCAAAGGATTTTTCGGCAACAAAGAAGAAGACTTGCCGGACCGGCCCGCCGAGCAGCTTTATAATGAGGGCCTGTATCTCCTCAACGATAAGCACGATAACAAGAAAGCGGCGCAAAAATTCGAGGAAGTGGACAAGGAGCACCCGTATTCGGAATGGGCGCGCAAGTCGCTGATCATGTCGTCCTATGCCTATTACAGCGGTGGCATGTACGATGAATCCGTTGCAGCTGCCCAGCGCTACATCACGCTCCACCCCGGCAGTCCTGATGCGGCCTATGCGCAGTACCTGATCGGCTCTTCCTATTACGACGAGATTCCGGACATCACGCGCGACCAGGCGCGCACCCAAAAGGCGCTCGGCGCGCTGCAAGAGGTCATTCGCAAGTACCCGAACAGCGAATATGCCATCAGCGCGAAACAGAAGCTTGAGTTCGCCCGCGACCAACTTGCCGGCCACGAAATGATGATCGGCCGCTATTATCTCGAGCGGCACCAGTACACCGGCGCGATCAATCGGTTCAAAGTTGTCGTCACGCAATATCAGACCACGCGCCACGTCGAGGAAGCGCTCGAGCGCTTGACCGAGGCCTATATGTCGCTCGGCATCGTGGACGAAGCGCAGACGGCGGCGGCCGTGCTCGGGCACAATTTCCCGGACAGCCCCTGGTACAAGCGGGCTTACGCGCTGGTGAAATCGGGCGGCAAGGAGCCCGCCGAGAACAAAGAATCCTGGATCAGCAAGGCGTTCAAGAAAATCGGGCTGGGCTAGCGAGCAGCGCTTCGAAAGCCATTCACAGTGTCATGGTCTGTCTTGTGCCGGCCATCCACGTCTTTAATGATGGCGAATCTGCAAGGCGTGGATGCCCGGGACAAGCCCGGGCATGACAAGCCCTCATCAGGACTTGCCCAGTTCATGCTCTCCCGACTTTCGATCCGCGACATCGTTTTGATCGAACGGCTCGATATCGATTTTGCCGACGGGCTTGCCGTGCTTACCGGCGAGACCGGCGCCGGCAAGTCGATCCTGCTCGATGCGTTTGCGCTGGCGCTCGGAGCGCGCGGCGACGCCGCGCTGGCGCGGCAGGGTGCGGAGCAGGGGCAAGTGACCGCGGCATTTGAAGTGGCGCGCAATCATCCTGCGCGTGCCGTGCTCAAAACGAACGACATCGCGGCCGAAGACGAACTGATCCTCCGCCGCGTGCAGTTTTCCGACGGCCGCACCCGCGCTTTCGTCAACGACCAGCCGGTAAGCGTGCAGGTGATGAAGCAGCTCGGCGAAGCGTTGGTCGAAATCCACGGCCAACACGATGATCGTGCGCTGGTCGATGCGGCGACACATCGTCGCCTGCTCGATGCCTATGGTGGACTCGAAGCCGACGTTGCGAAGGTCGAACGGTTGTGGGAGGCGCGGCGCACGACTCTGGCCGCCGCCGATGCGCACCGCGCCGAGGTCGAGTGCGCCAAGCGAGAAAGCGATTGGCTGCGCCACGCCGTTGATGAACTGGCAAAACTTGCGCCGCAAGCGGGCGAGGAAACCGCGCTGGCCGAGCGCCGCACCACCATGATGCAGGCGGAAAAGATCGCCGAGGACCTCCGCGATGCGCACGAAACGATTGCAGGCGGGGATTCATCGGTCCCGGCGCTTTCTGGCGTTATCCGCCGCCTGGAGCGGCGCAGCGCGCAAGCGCCGGCGCTGGTCCAGCCGGCTGTGAAATCGCTCGATGCCGCGCTCAATGCGCTCGAAGAAACGCGCGCGCATCTCGAAGCTGCGCTGCGCGTCGCCGATTGCGACCCGGCCGAGCTGGAGCGGATTGAGGAGCGGCTGTTCGCGCTGCGCGCGACCGGCCGCAAATACAACGTGCCCGTCGACGATCTCAACGCGCTCGCGCGCAAATACAACGACGACATCGCGCTTATCGATGCCGGCGAGGAAAAGCTCAAGACGCTGGAAGCGGCGGCAAAGCAGGCCGAGGCCGATTATCGCGCCGCCGCCGGCGCATTGTCGAAGGCGCGCGCCAAGGCCGCCGTCGCGCTCGACAAAGCGGTCAACGGCGAACTCAAGCCGCTCAAGCTCGACCGCGCGAAATTTTCAACCGCTCTGGAAAGCGATCCGGCCTCCGCCGGCCCGTACGGCGTTGATCGGGTCGAATTCTGGGTACAGACCAATCCGGGCACGCGGCCAGGCCCCTTGATGAAAGTTGCTTCCGGCGGCGAGCTCGCACGCTTCCTGCTGGCGCTGAAAGTGGTGCTCGCCGACCGCGGATCGGCTCCGACGCTCATCTTTGACGAAATCGATACCGGCGTCGGGGGCGCTGTGGCCGACGCCATCGGCGTTCGGCTTGCCAAGCTCGCCGCGGGCGTGCAGGTGCTGGCGGTGACGCATGCGCCGCAGGTGGCCGCGCGCGCGGACCGCCACTATGTGGTCAGCAAGGACACGCTGGAGAAGGGGCGGCGGGTCGCCACGCGGGTCTCCGAGGTCGCCGCTGAGCGCCGTCGTGAGGAGATCGCCCGCATGCTTGCCGGCGCCGAGATCACCAAGGAAGCCCGCGCCGCCGCCGAGCGGCTGATCAAGGCGGCGGGCTAGTCATTCCGGGGCCGGCCGAAGGCCGGAACCCGGAATCCAGACGCAGGAACGAACTAGCGGATTATTTCCGGATAGAGATCTTTCCAGTCCGGGTTTTCCTTTTCAATGAGGTCGATCTTCCACGCGCGCCGCCATTTCTTGATTTGCTTCTCACGCTCAATGGCTGTCGTTGGATCGTCATAGGTTTCGAACCAGACGAGGCGACGAATATCATATTGTGAGGTAAATCCGGGCAACAGCTTGTTTTTGTGCTGGTAGGTTCTCCGAATAAGGTCCCTTGTAACGCCGAGATAGAGCGTTCCTTGCTTTCGGCTTGCGAGGAGATAGACGGAGAACATCTGACGTTTGCAGGCACCTCTGGATTCCGGGTTCGCTCGCTTACGCTCGCGCCCCGGAATGACTAAGGACGGTACACCGCGCGTGCGATAACGAGAATGACATGGCTGCCAAAGTCCGCACCGACAAAACGCCGGTCGATTTCCTCACCGCCAAGCAGGCGGCGGCGGAGCATGCGCGGCTGACCGCGGAAATCGCCGAGCACGACAAGCGCTATTACCAGGAAGACCGTCCGACAATCAGCGACGCCGAATACGACGGGCTGCGCCGGCGCTATAACGCCATCGAGGTGCGCTTTCCCGATTTGCGCACGCTTGAATCGCTCTCGCTAAAAGTCGGCACGCCGCCCAGCGGAAAATTCAAGAAAGTGCGCCACGCGCTGCCGATGCTTTCGCTCGACAACGCGTTCAGCGACGCAGACGTCACGGATTTCGTTGCGCGCATTCGCCGATTTCTAAAATTGAGCGATAACGAAAAGGTTGCCTTTAGCGCCGAGCCGAAGATCGATGGCCTCTCGATGTCGCTGCGCTATGAAGACGGCGCGCTCGTCACCGGCGCGACGCGCGGCGACGGCTTCGAGGGCGAGGATGTGACCGCCAATATTCGCACGCTCGAGGACGTGCCGAAGACGCTCAAGGGCCGCAACGTGCCGAAAATCTGCGAGGTGCGCGGCGAGGTCTACATGACCAAGCACGCCTTCCTCGAACTTAACGAGCGCCAGAAGGCGGCGGGCGGCCAGGTTTTCGCCAATCCGCGCAACTCGGCGGCGGGCTCGCTGCGGCAAAAGGATCCGAGCATCACCGCCTCGCGCCCGCTCGGCTTCTTCGCCTACGCCTGGGGCGAGATGAGCGGCATGCCGGCCGACACGCAGTCGGGCATGATCAAGTGGTTCGAGCAATGCGGCTTCAAAACCAACCCGCTCACCAAACTGTGCCGCTCGACCGAAGACCTGATTAGTTTCCACAGCGAGATCGAAGAGAAACGCGCGAAGCTCGACTACGATATCGACGGCGTCGTCTACAAAGTTGACCGCATCGATTGGCAGGAGCGTCTTGGTTTCGTCTCGCGCAGCCCGCGCTGGGCAGTTGCGCATAAGTTCCCCGCCGAGCGCGCGATGACGATCGTGCGCGGCGTGCTGATTACGGTAGGGCGGACGGGCGTGCTCACGCCGACGGCGCAACTCGAGCCGGTCGGCGTGGGTGGCGTCATCGTGCAGAACGCTACGCTGCATAATGAAGATTACATCAAAGGCATCGGCGGCAGCGGCGAGCAATTGCGCGAGGGCCGCGACATCCGCATCGGCGACACGGTCATTATCCAGCGGGCCGGCGATGTCATTCCGCAGGTCGTCGACGTCGTTCTCGACAAGCGGCCCAAAGATGCCAAGCCTTACCACTTTCCCAAAAAATGCCCGTGCTACCTGCACACCGACGTCGTGCGTGAGACCACCGCGACCGGCGAGGAGGGCGCCCGCAACCGTTGCTCCGGCGAATTCGCGTGTCCCTACCAGAAGATCGAGCATCTGAAGCATTTCGTGTCGCGCCGCGCCTTCGACATCGAGGGTTTGGGCGAGAAGCAGATCGAGCTATTCTTCGAGAAGGAGTGGCTGAAGGAGCCGGCTGATATCTTTACGCTTGAGGAGCGTAACAAAAAGATCAAGCTCGAAGAGGTCGAAGGCTACGGCGAAACGTCCGTCCGCAATCTGTTCAATGCGATCCGCCAGCGGCGCGAGATCGGCCTTGATCGTTTTATCTACGCGCTCGGTATCCGCCAGGTCGGCGAGACCACGGCGCTGGCGCTGGCGCGCGGCTACGGCTCGTGGAAAGCCTTTCACGATGCTGCGCTGAAGGTCGCGAAGGGTGACGAGGACGCCGCCGCCGAAATGGACGCGCTCGACCAGATCGGCGACACCGTGATTGATGCGGTGAAGGCCTATTTCGGCGAAAGCCACAACCGCAGCATCGTCGAGCGGCTGACGAAGCAAGTGAAAATCCTCGACGCAGAGAAACCGAAGGCCGATAGCCCGATTGCCGGCAAGACCGTCGTGTTCACAGGCTCGTTGGAAAAAATGACGCGCGAGGAAGCCAAAGCGCG
>JAICMO010000070.1 GCA_025929185.1 Pseudolabrys sp. | reverse complement strand
GTTGCGCTCGGATACATCGGGCTTCTGTTCCTGGTGGCGAGCTACGGCGACCGAGTCCGTCGCCTCGGCCGTAAAGGCCGCGCCCGTCTGCTCATCTATCCGCTGTCGCTGGCGATCTACTGCACGTCCTGGACGTTCTTCGGCTCCGTCGGCCTCGCCTCACAAACCGGCTTCGATTTCCTCACGATCTATGTCGGGCCGGCCCTGATGATCGGCCTCTGCACGCCGCTGCTGTTGCGCATCGTGCGGCTCGCGAAGGCGCAGAACATAACGTCCGCTGCCGATTTCATCGCGGCGCGCTACGGCAAGAGCCAGGCGGTCGCTGCGACGGTCGCGTTCATCGCGATCATCGGCTCGATTCCGTATATCGCGCTTCAGCTCAAGGCCGTGTCGTCTTCGCTGGAGACGATCATCGCGCAACTCACCCCGGCGGCGCACCTCGGCAGCCAGGTATTCGGCGATCTCGCCCTTTTTGTCGCGCTGCTGATGGCAGCATTTGCCGTGCTGTTCGGCACCCGTCACATCGATGCGACGGAGCACCAGGACGGCCTGATGCTCGCAGTCG
This sequence comes from Pseudolabrys sp., assembly GCA_025929185.1. Lineage (GTDB taxonomy): Bacteria > Pseudomonadota > Alphaproteobacteria > Rhizobiales > Xanthobacteraceae > Pseudolabrys. Next base: position 16,348 of record JAICMO010000070.1, on the reverse strand, counting down.
CGACGGAATCGATGGTCAAGCTCACCGCGTTCCTCGCGGTCGGCATTTTCGTAACCTTCTGGATGTTCGGCGGCCCGTCGGCCTTGTACGAGCGCGCGTTGCAGACGCCGCACACCGCGGCGATCTTCGCCCAGCACCCGGACATCGCGACGCTCGCGGCCATGACGCTGCTGTCGTTCATTGCCACGCTGTTGCTGCCACGCCAGTTTCACGTGGCGGTCGTCGAGAACCACGACGAAGATGAAATCAAGCGTGCCGCCTGGCTGTTTCCGCTTTATCTCGTCGCGATCAATCTCTTCGTTGTGCCGATCGCGCTCGCGGGGCTTCTGACTTTTTCAGCCGGCAAGGTGAACAGCGACATGTTCGTTCTCGCTCTCCCGCTGAGGGCGGGCTCGGGCATCTTCACGATCATTGCCTTCGTCGGCGGCCTGTCGGCAGCGACCGCAATGGTGATCGTCGAATCCGTTGCGCTGTCCATCATGGTTTCGAACGACATCGTCATGCCGATGGTGTTGCAGCGGCGGGAAGCGTCGCTTGCCGGGCGCGAAAACATGGGCTCGCTGCTGCTGATCGTGCGGCGGCTCGCAATATTCGTGCTTCTGTTGCTCGCCTATATGTATTACCGCTCGGCCGGCGACGCACAGCTTGCGTCGATCGGTCTCTTATCCTTTGCGGCGATCGCGCAACTGGCGCCTGCCTTTTTTGGCGGCCTCATCTGGCGCGGCGCCAACGCCCGTGGCGCCATCGCAGGCATGACGGCCGGATTCCTGGTTTGGGCATACACGCTGCTGTTGCCGACATTCGCCGATATTGGAGTCATCGCGCAGCACATCTTGAGCGATGGCCCCTGGGGGATCGGAGCGCTTCGTCCGCAGCACTTGTTCGGTGTGGACTTGCCGCCACTGGTGCATGGCGTGTTGTGGAGCCTGTCGATCAACGTTGTGTGCTATGTCCTATTCTCGCTGGCACGCGCGCCGTCTTCGATCGAGCGGCTGCAAGCCAACCTGTTCGTTCCATCCGATTTTGCCCCGATCGCGCCGACCTTCCGTCTCTGGCGCGCATCGGTCAGCGTCGGCGAATTGACGGCGACGGTCGCGCGATACCTTGGCGAGGCGCGCGCACGCAACGCCTTTGAAAGCTTCGCAGCGACCCAACGCATCAGCCTCGAACCGCACGAAGAAGCCGACTTCCGGTTGATCCGGCACGCCGAGCATGTCTTGGCCTCGGCTATCGGCGGCGCCTCGTCACGGCTGGTGCTGTCGTTGGCGCTGCGCAAGCGCACGGTGTCGACCAAGGCCGCGCTGAAGCTGCTCGACGATGCGAGCGCCGCAATTCAATACAACCGCGAAATTTTGCAGACCGCGCTCGACCACGTGCGCCAGGGCATCGCGGTATTCGACAAAGATTTGCAACTCATATGTTGGAATCGGCAATTCGGCGAAATCCTCGATCTGCCGCCAAGTCTTACGCGTGCCGGCATTCGCCTGGACGAAATCTTGCGTTTCAACGCCAGGCGCGCCGACGTGCCGCTCGGGCGCGTCGACGCCTTTGTCCAGGAGCAAATCGAGCGGTATGTCGCGGGCACCGAGCCCTTTCTCGAGCGCTTCGCAACGCCGGGCCTGGTGATCGAGGTCCGCGCCAACCGCATGCCGGATGGAGGCTTCGTCACGACGTTTACGGACATCTCGGCGAGCGTGAACGCGGCCGAGGCGCTGGAGCGCGCCAACGAGACGCTTGAGCGCCGGGTGCACGAGCGTACCGAGGAACTGACGCGACTCAACGCCGCATTGGCGCACGCCAAAGGCGAGGCCGACGCAGCGAATATCTCAAAGACGAAATTTCTCGCAGCCGCCAGTCATGACATCCTCCAGCCCCTCAATGCGGCGCGTCTTTACGTCACCAGCCTTATCGAGCGAAAAAATGGGCGCCACAGCGCGCATGAGGACAGCCAACTCATCGACAACATCGATGCCTCGCTCGAAGCCGTCGAGGAAATCTTCGGCGCGCTGCTCGATATCTCGCGGCTTGATACAGGCGCCATGCGCCCGGAGCTCGCGAACTTCCGCATCGATGAGCTCTTGCGTCAGATTGAGGTCGAGTTCGCGCCGATGGCGAACACGAAAGCGCTGACGCTGCAATTCGTGCCTTGCTCGCAGACGGTGCGCTCCGATCGCCGGCTGTTGCGGCGACTGCTGCAAAATCTCGTCTCAAATGCCATCAAGTATACGCCGGCAGGCCGCGTGCTTGTCGGCTGCCGCCGCCAGGGCGACCGATTGCGCATCGACATCTACGACACCGGTGTCGGCATTCCGAAAGCACGGCAGCGCGACGTGTTTATGGAATTCCACCGGCTCGATCAGGGCGCCCGGATTGCGCGTGGCTTGGGCCTGGGACTATCGATCGTGGAGCGCATCAGCCGCGTGCTTGAGCATGAGGTTGCAGTCGAGTCGGAGCCCGGACGCGGTTCACGCTTTTCGGTGACCGTGCCGCGCGCGTCGGCCGTTTCACCGCGCCAACTGCAATTCGATGAGCCGCCGATTGAAAGCGGCCAGCTTGCCGGTGCGACCGCCCTTTGCATCGACAATGAGCCGGCGATCCTCGACGGCATGGAAACGCTGCTGCATGGCTGGGGTTGCTCGGTCATCAAGGCACGGGATCTGAGAGGGGCCCTCACCCAAATGGCCGACGGCGCGCCTATCCCGAATGGCTTGTTGGTCGACTACCATCTGGATGAAGGCAACGGCATCGAGGCCATCTTGGCCTTGCGGCGGCACTGCGGCACGGACTTGCCGGCGATCCTGATTACCGCCGACCGCAGCCCGGAGGTGCGTGACGCCGCGCGCGCCGAGCGTATTCAGTTCTTGCACAAGCCGATCAAGCCGGCAGCGCTGCGCGCCCTGCTGGCGCAGTGGCGCGCACTGCGGATAGCCGCGGAATAGAGGTTGCGCAACGCTCAGGTTTCAGCCGGCAGGCTTTTCGGCCACTGCCCTGCTTCGATTTTTGCGGCGGCGATCACCGCCTGCGTCCGGCTTTCGACGCCGAGCTTTTGCAGGATCGCGGAGACGTGTGCCTTGACCGTGGCCTCTGAGACGCCAAGCTGATAAGCGATCTGCTTATTAAGCAATCCTTCCGATAACATCATCAGCACGCGCACTTGCTGCGGCGTGAGCGTCGCCATTCGTGTCAGCAACTCCGCCGTTTCCTTGTCGGAACCTCCACCGAGATCAACATCGGGCGGCGTCCACAGGCCGCCATTCAGAATTCGGGAAATCGCCGAGCGCATCGCCTCGACGCCTAAAGTTTTGGGAATGAAGCCCGACGCGCCAAATTCCATGCAGCGGCGAATTGCCATTGGATCGTCATTCGCGGAAACGATCGCAACGGGAACGCTGGGATACTGGGCGCGCAAGTACATCAGTCCGGAAAAGCCTCGGGTGCCCGGCATGCGTAGATCGAGAAGAACAAGATCGATCTCACCGCCGCGCTCGAGCAACTCGACGGCCTCGTCAAACGAGCCCGCTTCCGAGATTATTGCGTTCTGCAAAAGTCCGCTAACCGCCTCGCGCAAGGCGCCGCGGAACAGCGGATGGTCGTCGGCGATCACTAGCTGATAGGTCGAACCGTCATTCACCGCAAACCTCGCTCATCGAACGGCGACACCTCCCGCATACTGCCGCGCACCGGCGCCATCAATACCCGGCCCGATCAATTGCATAAGTCGCCTAATTTCAACACCTTAATCCGAGTTACGGGCATGCTGAGTTCCCATAAACTGCAATATCAATTCGCGGCGATGAGGCGCGCGCCGGTGCTCGATCAGATAGATGCCCTGCCAGGTGCCGAGCGTCAAAGCACCCGCGGTTACAGGCACATGCAACGAAACGCCGTTTAGCATTGCCTTCACATGAGCCGGCATGTCGTCCGCGCCTTCCGAATTGTGCACCCACGAGGCATCTTCCGGTGCAAGGCGACTAAGCGCCGTCAGCAGATCGGCTTGCACATCCGGATCGGCGTTTTCCTGGATCGTGAGCGATGCGGAGGTATGGCGCAGATAGATCAGCAGAACACCATGTTGTGCTCGTGCCTCGCCTAGAAACTTGCGTGCTTCTTCAGTGATATCGATGAAACCGATGCCGTTTGTTTCGATACGAAGCGAGGCGCTCGCGATCGTGCTTGGTGTCGCGTGAGCAATGGTCGAAAGCCGGGCGGTCACAGCGTGGGATGCGGGAGCGGTCAGCTCCTGCGCATCGCTTCCTTTTGCAGATGGGAGATCATCTCGACGAGACGCCGCCACGTGTCGGAGATAAAAGCTGCCGCGCGATCAATCGTCTCACGGGGCGACAGATGAGCGCCGCCGCTGCTAGCACCGGCCGGCGGCACCGTTTCCGGCGGCCGCGGCGGATTCTCCCTTTCATCCGTGATGGTTTGGGGCGGGGGCGGAGGCGCGCGCAATTGCGCGATCTGGTTTTTCAGATCGTCGACAACAGTTTGCAGATTTTTCACGCCGGCGATCTCGCCGCGCAACTGCTTTAGATCGTCAACATCCTTCCGCAATTCGTCCAGAGTCCGGGCCTCGGTCCGATCCTGCCGCAAGTTTTCAATTTCATTTTGCAGCTCTGTGCGCCCGCTTTCCGCCGACTGCCTGAGGTCGCCTATTTGTTGTGACAGTTGCTTTAAATTCTGAACATCGGCGCGCAGGGCGCTCAACTCGTCGACTTGCTTTCGCAACGCTTTCAAATCGTCAATTGCGTGTCGTAGCTCCGCCACTTCCGTTTCAAGCGTCGACGGATGCTCCGCGACGCTCCGGCAGTCCCACCCGACCGTCTCCTGCGCGCAAACGGCGATCTCGCCGTTCTGATTATCGAGCCGCACAAACCTGTCGCCCATCCGCTCAAAGCGATATCGCGCTGTTGGCGCGCCTTCGGGCGGGCCGGCGCCGTCAGAGGTCGAGGGTGCCACGGATTTATCTTGCGGAGCACGCGCCGATGCCTGCGGACGCGTAATGATCCGCACGCCGGCGGTCAGCGAGGGCGGCTCCCGCATAGTGGGCGGAGTTCCTTCCTCTGCTGCCGGCTCCAGAGGCCGCGCAGTGCCACTCGATACCGCCGACGCTGATCGCGGCCGATCTTGCGCATGCGCCAGGGCAGCAAACGAGAGAAGCGCGACGAGTGCGGTCGCAACGATTTGGATCATGCTGTCTCTCCTAGCGGCGCAGCCTGGAAGCTGCGAGCCTATCATCATGGGCCGTGCCGCAGAATGAACGCCGGCGCGGCATATCGGTCCCATCGCACGCGCGGTCCGCTTGCAAATACATCGGGAAAATTCTGTGTTTGGCGACTGATATCAAGCACTTATGCCGCAGCTCGCATTTCTTGACTCGCCTACACCCCCTCAGTATGGTCCGCGCGGCTTTCAGGGCGGCGGGACACGCGGACGACTGGATTCTGCGCAGGTGTCGAAAGCATGGCTGGCGACACGCGCGACCGAGGCGATCGCAAAAACCCGTCGGACGAGGAAGCTGCTCTCTCCGCGAGGCTCCAGCGTCTCGGCGAACGGCTCGCGCAAGCGAACCGACCTTCCGAAAAAGGCCCTGATCCTCGTCCGAACACCGACATGTCGGGGTTCGCTCGCGGGTTCCGGCTGTCAACCGAGATGGTTGCCGGCGTCGCGGTGGGTGCGTTCATCGGATGGCTGCTCGATCGCTGGCTGGGAATTTCGCCATGGGGGTTGATCTTGTTTCTTCTGCTCGGCTTCGCAGCCGGCGTGCTTAATGTGATGCGGGCGGCGGGCGTCGTCAGCAATAGAAACGGGACCGACTAGATTAATGGCCGATCCAATCCATCAGTTTCAAATCGTCAATCTCATTCCGATCGCGCACGTCGGCGGAAGCGAGATCGCGTTCACCAATTCGGCGGCCTTCATGGTCGTGATCGCCGGCGGCCTTACCGCCTTCCTGCTCGGCGCGACGAGCAAGCGCCGTCTCGTGCCGAGTCGGCTGCAATCGGCAGCCGAACTATCGTACGAGTTCGTCGCCTCGACCATCCGCGGCACCGCCGGCACGGAGGGAATGCGGTTCTTTCCCTTTGTGTTCACGATATTCATGTTCGTGCTCGCCGCAAACATGATCGGCATCATCCCATACACCTTCACGGTCACCAGCCACATCATCGTCACGGCGGCGCTTGCGATCACGGTGTTTTTGGTCGTGCTGATCTACGGGCTTTGGTCGCACGGATTTCACTTCTTTAATCTGTTCATCCCGAAAGGGGTGCCGATTTACATCCTGCCGTTGATCGTTGCGATCGAAATCCTGTCGTTCATGTCGCGGCCGATTTCGCACAGCGTGCGATTGTTCGCCAACATGCTGGCCGGGCACATCACCCTGCAAGTGTTCGCGGCTTTCATCATCCTGATGAGCGCGCACGGAATCCTCGGCTGGACGGGGGCGGTGCTGCCGTTCGCGATGATCGTCATTCTGATGGCGCTCGAGGCGCTGGTCGCGTTCCTCCAGGCTTACGTCTTCGCCATTCTCACCTGCATCTATCTCAACGATGCAATTCACCCGGGCCACTGACGGCTCGCCGCACAATCGAGAACAGAAGGAGTTTTCCTATGGATCCAGTGGCAGCGAAATATATCGGCGCTGGCATTGCTTGCATTGGCATGGGAGGGGCCGGCGTCGGTGTGGGCATCATTTTCGGCAACTATCTGGCGGCGGCGATCCGCAATCCGTCGGCCGCACAAGGGCAGTTCGGTAACCTGATCTTCGGCTTCGCTATCACCGAGGCGCTCGGCATCTTTTCGCTGCTGATCGCATTGTTGCTGCTGTACGCCATCTGAGGAATCTGCCGGGGCAATATTCCCCGGCACCCGGAGTTGCCGATGGCTGAGAACAACAAGACGGTTGCCACGGTCGAGCACACGCCAAGTGGCGAGCACGCCAGCGGCTTCCCGCCGTTCAATTCGCAGACCTTTCCGTCGCAGCTCATTTGGCTGGCGTTGAGCTTCATCCTTCTCTATGTGCTGATGTCGAAACTCGCGCTGCCGCGCATCGGCTCCATTCTCGAAGAGCGCGAGAAACACATTGAAGGCGATATCGCAGCGGCGGATCGGCTGAAGAAGCAGTCGGACGAGGCGATCGCGGCTTACGAAAAAGCGCTTGCCGATGCGCGCGCCAACGCGCAGGCGATCGCGGCCGAGACGCGCAGCAAGCAATTGGCCGAATCGGAGGCCATGCGCAAGAAACTGGAAGACCAGCTCAGCGCGCGGCTTGCCGAGGCGGAGAAGACGATTGCAAAGACCAAGGAGGCAGCCATGAGCAACGTGCGCGGGATTGCCGTCGATACCGCGAAGGCAATCGTCGAGCGGCTCATTGGAACGTCGCCTGCGGATGCGGCCGTTGCCGGCGCGGTGACGGACGCGCTCAAACGTTGAGGAATCGATAGATGTTGTCGGAGCCTGAGGTTTGGGTCGCCCTCGCGTTCATCGTGTTCATCGTGGGCCTCGGATATCTTGGCGCACATAAGCACGTGCTGAAGGCCCTCGATGATCGCAGCGAACGCATCAAGGCCGAGCTTGAGGAGGCCAGCCGCCTGAAAAACGAGGCAATGGCCTTACTGGCGGAATACCAGCGCAAGCGCGGCGAAGCCGAGCGGGAGGCGCAATCGATCATCGCCGGCGCCAAGGCGGAGGCCGAACGGCTGGCCGTCGAAGCAAAAGCCAAGATGGAGGAATTGGTCGAGCGCCGCACCAAAATGGCGGAAACAAAAATCGCACAGGCGGAGACGCAAGCCATGGCGGACGTCCGCAGCGCCGCCGCCGAGGCGGCCGTTGCTGCGGCGGAAAGAGTCCTGGCGCAAGAGACCAAGGGCGATCTGGCGGCGACCTTGATTGCCAAGGGCATCGAGGACGTCAGAAACAAGCTGAATTAAATCGGTCGGGCCGGACGGACCGTCTTTTTTACCGTGTTACACGCGATTTGGCGCGAGGCTTGCGGGCCGGTTTGGGCTTTTTCTCCGGCTTGTTGGCCAGCGGATCGAAGCCGACATAAACCACATAGGAATCGATGACCGAAACGGGCTGCGGCAGCGGAAAAGCCACGTCCGGATCGATTTCGGTAAATGTGGCGCCGCCCTCCCCTTCGCCGATCATGACCGGCAGGCGATAAAGCTTCGACACGACCGTTCTCGGCTCCGGGCCCTCATGAACGACGGCCATGCGCACGGGCACCTCGATTTGCCCAGGCCCTCCTGCCGGACCGGTGATGATGCGGCCTTCGATGCCAATTTTCATCGTGACCGTGCCGGCTGCGACGCGGCATTCGCGCGCCGTGCGAGTAATCGTGCCCTGATATTTTAGATCGAGCGCGTTTGGTTCGCCGGTCGCTCTGGGATTGCTCCCGATCATCAGCGTTGAGGCGCCGCCGCGTACCTGAATGTCGGGACAATCGAAGTCATCCGGCTGCTCAGGTGTCGCCGCCGCATTGGCGGTTGCCGTGGCTGACGAATCAATCCTCGTCGGTTTCTTTGACAGTGAGAACGTGTCGAGAAGGCTGCTGTTTGTCGATGAGCATCCCGCGAGTCCGCTTGCAAACAGCAGCGGCAAGGCGACGGCCATGCCCTTCCCTTTCAGTCCCATGTGCGCACGCCTGTCCTTTTTCGGAATATTTACCCGTCAGAGCTTTATAGCACGATCAGCACAAACGCCGCCAAACGGCGCAATCAGCCAGCATCGCTTTTTAACCGGCCAAAAAGCAGGTGATCTTGCCAGACGCCATTAATGCACAGGTAGTCGCGGGCATAGCCCTCGCGCTTGAACCCGCATTTCTCCAGGAGCCGGATCGATGCCGCATTGGTGGGAATGCAAGCCGCCTCGAGCCGATGCAGCCGCAGGGCATCGAACGCAAACGGAAGCAGCGCGCGGACGGCGGCCGTCATATAGCCTCGCTTGGTGTAGGGAGCGCCGATCCAGTAGCCGATACTGCCGGTCTGCGCGACCCCACGGCGGACATTGGCAAGCGTGAGGCCGCCGACGAGCACGTTATCTTCGCTGCGGAAAATTAAAAACGCATACGCCTGATCGGTGCGTTGGTCTTCCGCGTATCGCTTCAGGCGACGCCGAAAGGCAGCGCGCGTCAGGTCGTCGATCGGCCAGGACGGCTCCCACGGGGTTAGAAAACCGCGGCTCTCTTCGCGCAAGGTCGCCCATTCCGTGTAGTCGATCGGCTGGGGTGAACGCAGAAAGACGCCGCTGCCTGAAACGGTCGTCATCGGTTCATTGAAGCTGACGGTACGAAAGAATGCCATGACGAGGACTTGCGCTGGCGCGGTCAGGCGGCCTGCCGCCAGAGACTTTCAGCGATTGCAGCAGCGCTTTCAAGACCACTGCCCGCGCCAAGCGCGGCAATGGCGGGCCGGCCGCGGCCGATCACGGCCCGCCCGGCGGCGCGCGCGCTCTCGACCGTCACGGCATCGATCTTGGCGACGATTTCCTGGAGCGGTATTGGGCGGCCCCAAGCCAACATTTGCCGAGCGAGTTGCCCAATACGGGCTTCAGAGCTTTCCAGCGCCATCAGCAATCCGGCTTTCATCTGCGCCTTGGTGCGGGCGACCTCCGCCTCGTTGAGGTTTTCGGTTGCCGCGGCGATCTGATCGATGACGACCTGCATAAGCTCGGGCGCATCCGCTCCATCGGTCCCCGCGTAAAGAGCGAAGAGACCGGTGTCCGTATATGGCACGTGGAACGCGTGGATCGCATAGCAGAGACCGCGCTTTTCACGCACCTCCTGGAAGAGCCGGGACGACATCCCGCCGCCGAGCACGCTCGTGTAAACCTGTAGGCTGTAGAGCGTCTCATCGCGCTGAGGCACGCCTTCCAATGCGACGGCAAGATGGGCCTGCTCGAGATCGCGCGACTCGACATGCGCGCCGCCGCCGAAGCGCGCCGCTTGCGGAAGGGGCGCCGCCGGGCCATTGAAGCTCGCAAAGCGTCGCTCGACCTCGGCGACGACATGCGCGTGATCGACCGCCCCGGCCGCGGCCACAACCATGTCCGGTCCCCGATAATTGCGGGCGAGATAGCCGCGCAACCGCGCTGGATTGAAGGAGCGGACCGTATCCGGCGTGCCGAGGATCGTGCGGCCGACCGGCTGCCCTGGAAAGGCCTTCTCCTGCAAGCGCTCGAACACAAGATCGTCGGGCGTGTCTTCGGTGGCGCCGATTTCCTGCACAATGACGTTTTGCTCGCGGCGCAATTCCTCGTTGTCAAAAGTCGGATCGGCCAAAATATCGGAGAGGACATCGAGCGCTAGCGCCACATCGGCCTTCAGGACGCGTGCGTAATAAGCCGTCGTCTCTACGCTGGTCGCCGCATTGAGATCGCCGCCGACCGCTTCGATCTCCTCGGCGATTTGGCGCGCGGTGCGGCGCGAAGTCCCTTTAAAGGCCATGTGCTCAAGCAAGTGCGAGATGCCGTGCTCGTCGTGCTGTTCATCGCGGCTGCCGGAACCGACCCAAACGCCGAGCGATGCCGTCTCCAAATGCGGCATCTGGTCGGTGACGACTGACAGGCCGGACGGAAGACGGGTTACTTCGACACTCATGCCGCTGCTCCTTCACTCGCCGCGCGTGATGCACTGATGACAAATCGTTCGACCGCCGCCTGATCGGCCGGCAGCACGGTAAAGCGCTCTTTGCGCGCGCCGAGATCGCCGACCCAATCCGGCAAAGCCGGCCGGACGCCACAGGCCGCCTCCACAGCTTCCGGAAATTTTGCCGGATGCGCCGTGGAAAGCACGATCATCGGCACGGACGGGTCACGCGTCTCCTTTTCCGCAACCGCGAGCGCGACCGCCGTGTGCGGATCCGCGCAATAGCCCGCCTCGCGCTTCATCGTGCGCATGACAGCGGCGCTTTCGTCTTCATCGGCGCGTTCGGCCGTAAACAATTCGCGCATTTTGGAGAGCGCCCTCGCGGCGATGGAGAAGCGTCGCGATTGCGCAAGTGAGGCCATCAAAGCCCGTACGTCAGCGGCGTCGTGATCGTAGGCGTCGAACAGCAGCCGCTCGAAATTCGACGAGACCTGGATGTCCATCGATGGCGAGCTTGTCGCGACCACATCGCGCACTTCGTAGCTGCCGGTCGTGAACGTACGCGCGAGAATGTCGTTGACGTTGGTGGCGACGGTGAGTCGGTCGACGGGAAGTCCCATGCACGCGGCCCCATAACCGGCAAACACGTCGCCGAAGTTTCCTGTCGGAACCGTGAATGCGACCTTGCGATGGGGCGCGCCCAATGCCACGGCGGCCGTAAAATAGTAGACGATCTGGGCGACGATGCGCGCCCAATTGATCGAATTGACGCCGGACAAGCGCACCCGGTCGCGAAAGCCGTGATGATTAAACATCGCTTTCACCAGCGCTTGGCAGTCGTCAAATGTGCCTTCGATGGCGAGGGCATGAACGTTGCCGTCATCGACAGTGGTCATCATGCGCCGCTGCACCTCGGAGATGCGGCCGCGCGGAAAAAGCACAACCACGTCGACCTGCGAACGGCCGCGGAAGGCCTCGACCGCGGCGCCGCCGGTATCGCCGGAGGTTGCGACCACCACGGTCGTTCTCTCGCCGCGCTGGTGCAGCGCGTGATCCATGAGGCGCGCGACCAGTTGCATCGCCAGATCCTTGAATGCCAGCGTCGGCCCGTGGAAAAGCTCAAGGACAAACAGGCCGGGACCGAGCTGCACGAGGGGCGCAACCGCCGGATGGCGGAATGCGCCGTAGGCTTCGCGCGTCATACGGGCAAGGTCGGCCTCCGACAGGCTACGACCAACGAAGGGACGAATCACTTCGCATGCCACTTCCGCGTAGGGCTTTCCGGCAAAGGCGGCGACGACCTCGGCGCCCAGGGCTGGCCACGATTCCGGCATGTAAAGGCCGCCATCCCGGGCAAGCCCGGCCAGCATCACGTCGATAAAATCAAGCGCCGGGGCCTCGCCCCGCGTCGAGACATAACGCATTGAATTTACTTCATTTTAGCCGACAGACGGCGGCGGCCGAACGGCCAGACTAGCCTCGGTCTGCCGCTTTCACAACACGCTCACGGCCGCCGTCGCCCCTAACGCGTCTCGCCGACGAAATCGGTTAGCTCATGCCGCGCGGTCTCCGGCGCGGCAAAAAGGAAAAGCAGCGCCAGCGCCAGGAACGACAGGGCGAGTAGCGGCAGGCCCGCCGCCACGGAATGAGCGGTTGCGATCCAGCCGAGGATCGCGGGCGCAAGCGAGGCCGCCGCAACACCGAATGTATAGGCCGCGCCGACGGCGGTGCCGCGAATTTGGGTCGGGAACAATTCGCCCGTGTAGCCGATCCCGCTTCCAAAGCTACCGAGGATCAAAACATTCGTGGCCAGTCCGGTCCAGAAGAGCTGGTCGGGATCGTTGAGGAAGCCCATGACCCCAATCAGCGCGGCGGCGGGTGCGGCAAAGGCGGGAATGATCAGCCGCCGGCCGAACTGATCGCTCAACCAGCCACAAATCCAGTAAGCGAAGATGGCGGCCAACATCCAGAGCGACAAATATCCAACCGTCGTCTCGAAGCCGAGCTTCTTCTCGGTCGCCAGAAATTGCGGGATCCAGGCCGACCAGCCGATCCAGGTGAACAGGTAGAAAAAATAGACGAGCGATGCGATGAGCATCTCGCGCGGATAGGATCGCACCGGCGACAGCAGATCGAGCCGCTGCCGCAACCCTTGCTTCACCATGGCGGCGGTGACGCGTTGATATCGCGGGCTTTCCTTGACCCCGATGCGAATCCAGACCACGAGCAGCGCCGGAAGAATGCCGAGGAAGTATAGCGCGCGCCAGCCGTAGGCCGGCACCACCACCGACGCGGCCAGCGTGCAGAACATGTAGCCGAGCGGAAAGCTGCTGCCCAGCACCGCCAACGCGGTAGCGCGCCACCGAGTGGGAGCGGCTTCCGTAACCATGATGTTGCCGACCGGCACCTCGCCCGAGAGCGCGACGCGATTGATCGAGGTGAAGATCAGCAGCGTGACCCAGCCCGCGGCAAAGCCGGTCAGCCCCGAAAACACCGAGTAGCCGACGATGGACGAGATCAATAGCGGCTTGCGTCCGTAAAGATCGGCAAGCGCCGGAAACACAAAAATGCCGATCATGCCGACCCAGCGGCCGATCGTCGTCACGTTGCCGATTGTCGCCGGCGTGATCGCCCACTCCCTGATCAGAATCGGCGTGACGATTTGCATCACCGTCTGTTCGTAGACGTCCAGCACCAATCCGAGAATGCAGACCGCAAGAACGGCGATCGATTCCCGCGACCATGTCTTGGCAACCGCAGGGGTGCTTGCTCGCGCAATGACGCTCATGGGTTCGTGCCCGCGTTCAGCAGTTGCCGCTTGAGCAAGTCGCGCTGGATTTTTCCCGATACCGTTTTCGGCAATGCCTCGACGAGAAAGACGCGCGTGAGGGGGATGCCTCGTTCGGCGCACCACTCGATCAAATGGCTGTCGGCGACCGGCGTCTTGGCAATGAGGGCGATCGAAATTTCCTCGATGCCGTCGTCGCCCATGTTGCCGAAAGCGGCCACGTCCGATACCGCCGGATGCCTGCGCAGAATGTCCTCGATCACCTCGGGCGCGAGCTTGAGCCCACCCACGTTGATCACCTCGGATGTCCGGCCGGTCACGATCAGCAGGCCCTCAGGCGTGATGCGGCCGAGATCGCCGGGATAGAACCAGCCGTCGCGGAAATTCGGGTTGTCCGTGCCGGGCGGGTAAGGCGCGCCCTGACAACTCGCGCGGATGCGCACGACGCCGTCGCTGCCGGCGTGCAGCAGATTGCCGGCCTGATCCACGATTTCGACCTGCATCCATGGCGCTATAAATCCCGCCGCCCCTTCGATACCGGTAATCTGATCGACCAGGGCGAAAGCGGTGCTGCCGGCTTCGCTTGAACCGTACGAATTGACGATCGAACTGCACAGGTTCGCCCTCGCCTCGGCGATCGCGGCGCTCGACAACATGCCGCCGCCCGTGAACACCAGGCGCAATGACCCGCAGGGAAGCGGCTCGCGCATTTGCTCGCGTACAAGTTCGCGCAATTGCAGGCTGCTCGCCGCCAGGCCGTCAGCACCATAGACTGCGATCATGTGCAGAGCCTCACGCGGGTTGGCGGCCGAGACGAGCGTACGGCCGGCAAACAGCGCATGCGCCGCCATTGAAAATCCCCAGTTGGTGGTCGGGCCGATGAGCAGCAGCAGACGTTCCCAGGCGCCGAGACCGATTACAGAGAAGTAGTTGAGGACCCACTCCTGAAACGCATCGACGGTCAGCGAGATTGCCTTCGACCGTCCCGTCGTGCCCGATGACAGCGCGACGCAACAGATGTCCCGACCGTGGGCGAACCCCCTTGGCGGGCTCGCCGCTTGCGCGCGGCGCTCACCCGCGAACCAGGTATCATCGACAACCGCTTGCCGATGTCCCGGAATAAGCGATACGCCGGCCTCATGCAGAAACGCGCCGACAGGCAGCCGCAACGCAAGACAATCATCAGGGCGCGCGATAATGACCGGATGCGCCAATCTGAACAGGGCGCCTGCGAGCACCATGGTTCGTATGGGGCTCTCGATTGAAATGCAGACAAGGCTGCCCGGCTCCAGGCCAAGCGCGCGAATGCGGTCCTCCACATGGAGAATGCCCTGTGCCATCATGTCATAGGTGACGACGCGATCAGCGAGGATGATGGCCGGCTTTGCCGGCACCGACAGCGCGTGATGAAAAATCAGATCGGCAAAGGAAACGACCGCGCCAGCTCCGCTCATGCAACACTCAGCAGGTTGCGCACCGGCCGCCGCGTCAGAACTTGTAGTTTATGCCGACGCGCGCGATGTCGAGCGAATCCTTGAAGCGGAAGGCATAACCAGTCGCGGCCCGAGGCGAACCGACGACCGCGGTCCGGTCGGAGAAGCCGACGTGAAGGTACTCCGCCTTCGCCGTCCAATGGTCGGTGAACGCGTATTCGATGCCGCCGCCGGCCGTCCATCCGGTGAGAGTCGAATCAGGTTTGGCAGTGAAAGCCAAGACGGTCGGAGGGTCGCTCAACTCATCCTTGAGTTCGGCGAAGGCGACGCCACCCGTGCCGTAGATCAACCAACGGTCAACCGCCCACCCGAGCCGGCCACGAATGGTCGCGAGCCAGTCGAGGCGAGAGCGGAACGTGTCTTGAAACGGCGCCGGGAGAAAGTTGGGGGCGACAACGCTACGGTCGAGAGAGGCGAAAGAAATGTCGCCCTCAATGCCGAGCACAAGGCTCGCCCACTGCCAATTGTAACCGGCCTGCACACCGCCAATCACACCAGTCTTCTTGTTGTCAGTGACACCGTCGAGCCAGTTAACCAAGCTTGATGGATCGTTGACGACGGAACTGCGTCTCCACGCCGCGCCGACGTTGCCGCCGACGTAGAATCCGGTCCAACTCCACGGCGCCGGCGCAAAGGCAGGCGCTTTGTAGACGGGCCGGTTACCGAGATCCGCGGCTTGCGCATTGGTCGCCAGGACAATGGCGCTGACCGAAACACTGGCGAGCAGCGACTTTTTCATGTGAGATGCCCCGAAAATCCTGCTGAAATCCCGCAAATCATACCATTCCGTACCATGCCGCACTATTGCATTTCTGCCACTGTCACGGGGATAAACAGGGGAATTAGCGGAGGTCCGACCGGGCGTAAGCCGCTGGAAGGATTAGGGGTTTAGCGCACGATGCCTCTCATTCACGCAGGCGGCGGAAAAGCCAGGCGCCGTAAATGCCGATCAGGCCGAGCGCCAGGGCAAACCAGGTCAGGGCGTACTGCAAGTGATTGTCGGGCAGAGCCACCACAAGCTTGCCCGCGCGCGGCCATCCGCCCGCCGGCTGCGGGTTTTCCTGATCGATATAGAACGGAGCTACCGTGCCCCACCCCTTCGCAGCCGCGATCACGCGCGGGCGGCGTACGTACCAAATGTTCTGCTGAGGATCGTCATCGGGGGTGAAGAAGCCGCGCGTCTCGGGCCAACGCAGCACTCCTGTAATGTCGACCTTGATCGGCGCGCGCTGTCCGCCACTCGCGAGCTCCTTTCGATCGAACGGCACAAAACCACGATTCACAACCACAATGCCGCCACCGGCAAGGCGCGCCGGGGTGAATACCCAATAGCCGGCGCCGGAAACATCGGGGCGAAAGGCTGAACCAGCGGTATAAACCAACGCCTGTCGGTCAATGAGGTATTCCGCCGAAAACCTGACGCGACGATATTCATCCGTTGCTTGGCTGAGGTGCGGCCAAGCCGCGGGCAAGGGAAGG
>JAICMO010000096.1 GCA_025929185.1 Pseudolabrys sp. | reverse complement strand
GAACCGATCAGCGAGGTTGGATTGGCGATGTTCTTGCCTGCAATGTCGGGCGCCGAGCCGTGCTGCGCCTGCGCCACCGCGTGCTCGTCGCCGGCATTGAGCGAAGCGGCAAGACCGAGACTGCCCGAAATTTCCGACGCCTCATCCGACAGAATATCGCCGTACATGTTCGTTGTGACCAGCACATCGAACTGTCCGGCATCGCGCACCAAGAGCGCGGCCATCGCATCGATGATACGCTCTTCGTATTTCACCTGCGGATAGCGCGCGGCGACCGAGCGCACACACTCGAGATAAAGCCCGTCGGAGACGCGCAGCACATTGGCCTTGTGCACTGCCGTCACCTTCTTGCGGCGTCGGATAGCCAGCTTGAACGCCGCTTCCGCAATGCGCGTCGAGCCCTGCCGGGTGATCTTGCGCACGGCAAGTGCGAGGTCCGGCGTCGGCATGAACTCGCCGGGACCGACGAACATCGAGCGATCCGCGTAGAAGCCCTCGGTATTCTCGCGCATAACGACGAGATCGACCGGCGTGCCGCAGCGCGGCGGGAAGCCTGCGCGCGAGCGCGCCGGACGGATGTTGGCGTAAAGATCGAGTCGCTTGCGCAACTCGCCGGACGGATTGAGCCCGCCCTTTGCTGCCGGCGGATAATCATTGTGCGACACGGGGCCGAGGATCACCCCGTCCGCTGCCTTCGCCTTCTCCTCCACGCTTTGCGGAAAGGTGGTGCCTTGCGACCTGTGCGCACGCCAGCCGATGTCGGCGCGCTCGAAGGCGAGGTCGAGCTTGAACACATCGCTTGCCGCGCGCAACACGTCGACCGTCGCCGTCGTGATCTCCGGCCCGATGCCGTCGCCCTCAAGCACGAGAATACGCAAACCGCTGCCGCCTTCCATGAGCTGCCCTTCCCGCCGTTGCAGCACGTTTGCCGTGCGCCTACAATTTCGGCGCCACTCCTAGGCGCTTTTGCGCATCTAGCCAATAACGCGAATGCCGAACCAGACCCACGCCAAATTCGTGCTGCGCACGAGCCTGACTTCGCCGTTCGGGCGCAAAGTGCGCATCGCCGCGGACGTGCTCGGCCTTGCCGACCGCATCGAGATCGAGTTGGCAACGACCGTCGATGAGAACGATACGCTGCGGCAGCAAAACCCACTCGGCAAAATGCCATGCCTGCTGCTGGAAGACGGCACCCCGATTTTCGACAGCCGGGTGATCATCGAGTTCTTGCAGGAGATCGCGGGCAGCCATCAACTCATCCCGGCGAGCGGCGTCGGACGTTACCGTGCGCTGACACGCGCGACGCTTGCCGACGGCATCGCCGACGCTGCGCTGCTCATCGTTTACGAGACGCGATATCGGCCGCCGATGCCGCCCGAGCATTCCGCGCGCTGGCTCGCACACCAGCGCGGCAAGATCGAGCGCGCGCTTGCCACCTTCGAGCGCGCGCCGCCCGATCCGGCTCACACGGACATTGTTTCAATCTCGCTCTCCTGCGCGCTCGGTTACCTCGACTGGCGCAAGCCGGTCGAATGGCGCTCGCAACACCCGAAACTTGTCAAATGGCTCGTCCGATTCACGGAGCACACGCCGTTTTATGCCCGCTCCCGTCCCGAAGACGTGAAGTAACATGGCAGTTCACGACGCCGATACACCGGCAGCGCCTCCTTCCTATTCGCACCGGCTGTACAAGTTCGAGCGCAAGAAAAGGGAAACATCGTCATGAGCGGCAGGCTTGCAGGCAAGATTGCTATCGTCACCGGCGCGGGCTCCGTCGGCCCCGGCTGGGGCAATGGCCGCGCGACCGCCGTGCGCTTTGCCGAAGAAGGCGCCAAGATCTTCGCAGTGGACCGCAATCCGGAAAGCGTTGCCGAGACGATCGCGCGCGTGAAAGAGGTCAACGGTGAGATCGTCGTGCATCAATGCGACGTGACCGACAGCGCCGCCGTTGCCGCAATGGTGAAATCCTGTGTCGATAAATTCGGCCGCGTCGACATTTTGATGAACAACGTCGGAGGCTCGGCGCACGGCGGCCCGGTCGAGATGCCGGAAGAAACCTGGCACGCGCAGATCGCGTTCAATCTCAATAGCGTGTTTCTCGCCTGCAAGCACGTGCTGCCGGTGATGGAGAAGCAGAAAAGCGGCGCGATTATCAACGTCGCGTCGACTTCCGGCATTCGCTTTACCGGCGCGTTCCAGGTGGGCTACGCCGCCACCAAGGCCGGCGTCATCCAGTTGAGCCGCGTGGTCGCCGTGCAGTACGCGCCGAAAGGCATTCGCGTGAACACGATCATCCCCGGGCAGCTGCACACGCCGATGGTGGAGGCGCGGCTTGCCAAACAGCGTGCCGGCGGCGACATCGAGTCGTTGCTCAAGCAGCGGCTCGCGCGCATCCCCATGGGCTTCGCCGGCGATGGCCGCGACACGGCGAACGCCGCGCTCTTTCTCGCTTCCGATGAGGCGCGCTTCATCACCGGCACCGAGCTCGTCGTGGACGGCGGCATGAGCGTGCGGTGCGATTGAGCCGATGCGGGCGCAGTCCGCCGGAAGAATTTGCTGCTGCCTCACAGGGTTAACAGTACGCCCATTTGGCTTGCCATCTTCGCGCCGCTGGCCGCGCAAAAAACGCTCCCCACCCAACCGATTCTTAACAATTCCTTGCTAGCTCAATACCGCCCCGGCCCAATGTCAGCGGCCGAGACGAGGAGCAGCGGCGTGGCAGTGGTCGATTCCGGTCGATCAGACCTTTCGCCTTCGGCGTTTTCGCCGGCGGGCCTCGTCGCGCGTTTCAAGGCGTTGCTGGCCGACCCTAGCGACAGCCGGCTTGCGCAGCTCGTCGCCGGCAAGATGTTTCTCTTGCGCGTCGCGAGCGCGCTGTTGGCGCTCGTCTCGCAGGTGCTGCTGGCGCGCTGGATGGGCCAATTCGAGTTCGGCATTTACATCTATGTATGGACCTGGGTGCTGATGATCGGCGCCATCACCGACGTCGGGCTTTCCTCGGGCGCGCGTCGTTTCATCCCGGAATATACAGAGCTCAAGGCGCCGGACCGCTTGCGCGGTTTTCTGACCGGCAGCCGTTGGCTCGCGATCGCCACGGCATCGGCGATTGGCCTCATGGGCGCGCTCACGGTCACGCTACTGGCGCCACATCTCGACCGCTTCGCCATTGTGCCGCTTTATTTCGCCTGCGCGACGATGCCGATCTATGGCCTGGTGCAGACGCAAGCGGGCATCGCGCAGTCCTACGATTGGCCTTTGTTGGCGCTCATGCCGTTTTACATCTGGCGGCAGTTCCTGCTCACCTTGTTCATGGGCGCGCTCTATCTGTTCGCTTTGCCGACAGATGCCGTTACCGCCATGGCATTTGCCGCGGTGACCACTTGGCTGGTGACGCTCGGACAGACCTTCGTGCTCAACCGCCGCCTCAAATGGAAGGTGGCGCCCGGCCCGAAACGCTACGAGCCGCGCGTCTGGTTCGCCACCTCTCTTCCGATTTTGATGGTCGAGAGCTTTTATCTGCTGCTGACCTATGTGGATATCCTGACGTTGGAGCACTTCCGGCCGCCTGACGAGGTCGCGGTCTACTACGCCGCCGCGCGCATCCTCGCGGTCGTCGCTTTCATCTATTTCGCGATCGCGGGTGCGACCACGCATAGGTTCACCGAATATCACGTCGCCGGCGATCGCGAGCGCCTGAAAAAATTCTTCGGCGAAACCAGCCGCTGGACCTTTTGGCCTTCGCTCGCGGTCTGTGTGCTCATTCTGATATTCGGGCGGCCGCTTCTGTCGCTGTTCGGCGGAAGCTTCGTTTCCGGTTATGCGGTGATGTTTATTCTCGCAATCGGCATGCTCGCGCGCGCCGCAGTCGGACCGGCCGAGCGGCTGCTCAACATGCTGGGTGAGCAGCGCCAGTGCGCGGCGGTCTATGCGATTGCCTTCGCGGTCAATCTTGGCCTTTGCATTTTGCTTATCCCGCGCATGGGAATCGAAGGTGCGGCAATTGCAACCGCCACCGCTTTCGTCCTCGAGTCGATCATGCTTTTCACGGTCACGCGGCGGCGATTGGCTCGTTGAAACTGGCGAGCAAGCTTACGCTCGCTCCCGCAACAACCTTCGAATCACCTTTCCGGTCGTCGTCATCGGCATCGCATCGATGAAGGCGATTTCGCGCGGATATTCGTGCGCGGAGAGCCGCGTCTTGACGAAGCTCTGAATTTCGGCGGCAAGCACGTCCGACGGCGCATGCCCGTCCTTGAGCACGATGAACGCTTTCACGATTTCGGTGCGGATCGGATCGGGCTTGCCGACCGCGGCAGCCAGCGCGACCGCGGGGTGGCGGATAAGGCAGTCCTCGATTTCGCCGGGGCCGATGCGGAAACCGGAAGACGTGATGACATCGTCGTCACGGCCGACGAAAGCGATGTAACCGTCTTCGTCCATCACGCCCTGATCGCCGGTCATCA
Organism: Pseudolabrys sp.; assembly: GCA_025929185.1. Classification (GTDB taxonomy): domain Bacteria; phylum Pseudomonadota; class Alphaproteobacteria; order Rhizobiales; family Xanthobacteraceae; genus Pseudolabrys. The sequence continues at coordinate 9,272 of JAICMO010000096.1, read as the reverse complement.
TCCAATCGCCGATGAACTTGTCGCGCGTGGCTTCGGGCCGGCCCCAGTATTCGATGAACATCACCGGGTCGGGCCGCTTCACCGCGATCTGTCCGATTTCGCCGCGGTTCACCTGGCGGCCGCCGCTATCGACCACAGCAACGGTGTGGCCGGGTACAGGCTTGCCCATGGAACCAGGCCGCAGCGCACCTAAAGCCGCGCACGAGCCGACCACCAGGTTGCATTCGGTCTGGCCGTAGAATTCGTTGATGGTCAGACCGAGCGCCGACTTGCCCCATTCCAGCGCCTCGATCCCCAGCGACTCGCCGCCGGAAGCAACGCTGCGCAGCTTGAAAGCGTGGCGGCCGCGCGGACTTGGCACCGCGCGCATCATGCGCAACGCCGTCGGCGGAATGAAGGCGTTGCGCACATCGGTTTTCGCCATCAAAGCAAACGCCTCTTCCGGATCGAATTTCTCGAACCGGCGCGCGACGACGGGCACGCCGTAGTGCAGGCTGGGCAGCAGCACATCGAGCAGGCCACCGGCCCAGGCCCAATCGGCCGGCGTCCAGTAGCGGTCGCCGCTTTGCGGAAACGGGAAATGCGGCAGCTCGATACCGGGCAGGTGGCCGATCAGGACGCGATGAGCGTGCAGCGCGCCTTTCGGCTGCCCGGTCGTGCCGGAGGTGTAGATCATCATTGCCGGATCGTCGGCGGCGGTATCTTCCGGCTTAAAATCGGCGGAAGCGCGCGACAGTGCCGCGTGGAAATCGGCCGCCTTGCCGTCTGCGCCGTCGATCGAGAGCACCAGCTTGAGCCCGGGCAGCTCGGCGCGGATTGCGGCAAGTCGCGAAAGGCCTTGCGCGTTGGTGATCAGCGCGGCAGCGCCGGAATTCTCCAGGCGATAGCCGAGCGCATCGGGACCGAAAAGAATCGCGATCGGGAGCGCCACTGCGCCAAGCTTGTAGATGCCGATATGCGCGGCGGCGACTTCCGGGGCCTGCGGCAGCATCAGCGCGACGCGGTCGCCACGCTTGACGCCATGCGCGCGCAGCACGTTGGCGAGCCGGTTCGAGGTCTCGCGCAACCAACCATAGGTGATCGCTTGCTCGCGGCCGTCCGCCTTGACGTGCAGAATGGCGAGCCGGTCCGGCTCCTGCGCCGCCCATCGATCGCAGACATCGATGCCGATGTTGTAGCGCGCCGGCACGTGCCAGCGGAATTGGCGATAGGCGGTTTCGTAATCGCTGGCGGAGGGCAGAAACGGCATCGCCGCTCACGCTAATCAGACGCGCGGCCGAGGTCCAGACCGTCAGCCTACCTTCTCGCGCAACTGTTGCCGGAGTGCCTTCATCTCCTCGAAACGGGCGGTGGTGTCGCGCATGACGGCGGCAAGCGCGGTGACCTGGCCCTGCAAATTCTTGATCGGAACGATGGTGAACTCGATCGACAGCTTTGCGCCGTCTTTCCGGTGGCTCGGCACGGAGAGGAGATCGCCGCCGGCGTAGCGGCTTTGTCCCGTGCGCATCATGCGATCGTAACCTTCCCAATGACGCGCGCGCAGCCGTTCGGGAATGATGATGTCGAGTGACTGGCCGACCGCCTCTTCTTCGCTGAAGCCGAAGATGCGCACGGCGCCCGGATTCCAGACACGAATGATACCTTCGCGATCACACACCACGATGGCATCGCCTTCGCTTTGCAGCAGCGCATTGGCGATGGCGGCGGGACTAAACGTTTGATCCATTGCGACCTCCTACACGCGAGCAGCAACCCGCGCGCCTTTCTGCGCGACAACAGGCGCAATCGACAGCAGCTTGCGCAACGGCACCCGCGCCTTCACCAGGTCCCTGAGAGAATACTCGTCAAGCGTCTCGACGAAAGCCGCGTTGGCGCGCGCCAGTGCGTTGCGCAAAACGCAGGCGGGGCGGATCGCGCACGGCGTCTCGGCGTGAGAACTAAAGCACGGCACCAGCGCCATGTCCTGTTCGGTGTGGCGCACGACGTCGCCGAGCCCGATCGCTTCCGGCGGCTTCGCCAGCCTCAGCCCCCCGCCACGGCCGCGCACGGTTTCGACGTAGCCGGCGACACCAAGCTCATAAGCCACTTTCATCAGGTGGTTGCGCGAAATGCGGTAACTTTTGGCAACCTCGGCGATGGTGGCAAGCCCGTCCTCCCTGAGCGCGAGATACATCAGCAGGCGCAGCGCGTAGTCGGTGTAGACGGTCAGACGCATGCAGATTCTCCAAGGTTGCCATGAAGTAAAATAAGTATTCTGGATATTGCTTTTAGGCAAGCAGCCTGTAAGATGTATCTACAATGCATCTTAGCGCACACAGGTTATCGATTTCGTTCGGCACCACGCTTGGCTGGCTGTTTTTGCTGCCGGGCGACGCCGCCTGCTCGATGCTGGGCCTCGGACAAACCGAAAAGCGCGATCTCATCCGCATGCTGGTCAACTCGCTGGCGTGGACCGTGCTTGGCGTCATTATCGTCGCGCTGGTTGCCTGAACGCCATGAACGCGATCACGATGCAGGCTTTCGCCAAAACGTCCGACGTGTCCGAGCAGGCAATCCATCGGCTCGTCGATGAGTTTTATACGAAAATTCGTGCCGATCCCGAGCTCGGCCCGGTGTTCATGCGCGCCATTCCCGGCGACTGGGGCGCGCATCTTTCCACCATGCGGAACTTCTGGTCGTCGGTGATGCTGACCAGCGGGCGCTACAAGGGGAATCCCGTCGCCGTGCACCGGCGCGTGGAAGGCATCGAGTTCGAGCTGTTCGCGCGGTGGCTCGCGCTGTTCTCTGAAACGTGCCGCGAATTGTTCGACGACGCGCTGGCTCAAGCCTTTTGCGGCAAGGCCGAGCGCATTGCCGAAAGCCTGAAGCTCGCCGTGTTCTATCGTCCCGATCGTCCGTGGCCGCCGGGTGCAGCGTGACTTACGTCGTCACCGACAACTGCATCAAGTGCAAATACATGGATTGCGTCGAAGTATGTCCGGTGGACTGCTTCTACGAAGGCGAAAACATGCTCGTCATTCATCCCGACGAATGCATCGATTGCGGCGTCTGCGAGCCGGAATGCCCGGCGGAGGCGATCGTTCCCGACACGCAACGCGACCTTGAGAAATGGCAGAAGCTGAATGCCGAATACGCCGCGCGGTGGCCGAACATCACGGTGAAACGCGATCCTCCGCCGGACGCCAAGGAATTCGACGGCGTGCCGGATAAGTACGCGCAGTTTTTCTCGCCGAAGCCCGGCCAGGGCGATTGACGGTGCTTCTTCCTCATCCCTCCCCGCGTTGCAGGGAGGGTGGCGACGCGGAGCGCGATCGGCCGCATTCGTCGCTCTTTCGTTCCACCGATTTTAAATTTCAAACAGCCCGTCTTCGCGCCCTCCTATTTCTCCGCTACCGCCATCTTATCGAGCGCGGCGCGCAAGCCTTTGGCGAGCCTCGCCGCGTCGTCATTCGCCCAGAAATGCATGAAGAACAGCCGCGGCTGCTCGCCCAGCATGTGGCTGTGCAACGCAGTGACCTCGATGCCGTTCGAGCGCAACGCCTGGATCACCGGATTGACCTCGTTTTCGGTCAATACGAAGTCGCCGGTAATTGCCGCCTTGCCGTTGCCTGTCGGTTGAAAGTTGATGCCGGTCGCAACGCCCATCGGCCCGGGCGGAACAAGCGGCATGCCGTGCTCGCTGATGCGCTCGCGGCGCGGCACGCCGAATTGATAGATGCCGCCGGAGGCCTTTCCCTTAACGCGCATGATCTGATCGAGCTGCGCGGTGTCGAGATCGATCGCTGACGACGACGGCGCGGCGCCGACCGTGGTGGCGAACGGCGTCGCGCTCGCACTCAACGCGGCGCGCAGCCCCATCGCGAGCTTCAGCGGATCGCCATGTCCTTTGATGTGCATGTAGAACGTCGCGGGAGCGGCGCGCAGGATGTGATTGTGCACGGCGGTGATTTCGAATCCGTTCTGGATCATCTTCGTCATTACCGGATTGATTTCGCTGTCGAGCAGCACGAGATCGCCCATCACCATCGCGCCGCCCTGCATCGGCTTGAACGCCGCCCAGCCGCCGAGCGCGAGGCCGGGCTTGACGGTGACGCCGTCAAGCATCACGTGCAGGTCGCTGCGCGGGAAGCCGTAGCGGTGAACGTCGCCGGTAACCGCGGCCGTGCGCCCGAGCGCCGCGTCAACCTTTTTCCAGTCGATCTCCTGGGCGCGCGCGGCGGTGCAAATCACCGCCAATGCCGAGATCGCGATCGTGATCATGGTACGCATGAGGCGTTCTCCTGTTGGTCCAGCCCTAACGGCTTTCGATTTCTATGAACGGCAGGCGTGCGCCGGCCCGAACGGCCGCTCCGCACGTTTTCGGATTGCGGCGATGGCGCCAATGCGGTCTGAGGGAATTGATCCTGGCGACCTGGCTTCGATCCATGCGCAAACTTCCCGACGAATCGAGTATTGCGCAGTGCTTGGACGATTGCCGTCTAACGGGGAGCCTGCTTTCCCCGACGCGACAAATAAGCCGAGCGCAAAAGGTTCCCAAGAAAAAGAGAAAAAGTGTCCGACCTGCAAGATTGGCTACATCAGCCTTTGCGGTCGTCCGGCGCGGCGAGGATCAGCGACCAGAACACCTTGTAGCGCGTGTTCGGCGCATAGACCGCGGCGATGCCCATGCGGCTGGCGCCCTTGAGCAGCATGTTGGCATTGTGTGAACTCGACTCGCGCCAGCCGGAGAACGCTTCCGCGATGTTGCCGTAGCCGGCGCCGATGTTCTCCGCGGCAAGCTTCACATCGAAACCGGATTCCTTGATGCGGGCCGTAAACGGTTTTCCGACGTCGTGCGAAAGCTTGTTGCGCTTGGCCATGAGCGAGGCCTGCGCTTCGGCAAGCTTCATCAGCGCCGGATCGAGCGTGACCGCGGCAAGTCCGTTGCTAGCGCGATACCCGGAGATCACCGAGGCGGCCGCCGCGGCGTCGAGCTCGGCGCCGGGCTTCGCAAGATCGCGATAGATGCTCGGCTCGCCCTTGGGAACATAATTCGATGCGCAAGCAGCAAGCGTGAGCAGCGCCAGGACAAGCGCCGGCAGGCGAAGCATCCACATTGTGATCAAAACCCCGAATCAATGGCAGCGAACGGCAACGGCCTAGCACGGCCGCATGGCGATTGCGCGGCGGGAAACACGTCGACTAACATCGGGGCTAAACAAGCACTCGGGGGCAAACGCAAAGGGAGAACACGGATGACCAGCACACTTGCCGCACGCACGCCGGGCGCAACGCGCGCCGCGCCGGGCGAATATGTTTTCGATCTCGCCACCGTCAATCACATCATGGGCGGCCCCGACTATTCGACCGCCAACGGCGCCTGCGTCGAAGGCGACCGACTGATCGTCGGACTGATGCGCATGCCCGCCGGCACCGGCGCGGAGCCACATTCGCATCCGAACGAGCAATGGATTTATGTGCTGCAAGGAACTTTTCGCGCCAAGATCGGCGGCAAGCAGGTCGACGTGAAGGCGGGGTCGGTCGCCTACATCCCCGCGAACGTCGTGCACGAAGGCAAGGCGACGCCGGACGGCGACGTCGTGTTCTTCACCTGCAAGGACGCCTCCTACGGGCTGCAGGGGATCAAGGCGTAATTTCTCGGCTGCCTGAGCTGATCAAAGCAGCCCTGCGCCACCAAACGGCCAAATCGATTAAAGGGCTCGCCGCAACACCGGAAGTCAGCGCGGCCGCACCAAAACATCCCGAATTCACGCTTCACAGCCGAAGGAAATACAAGCTCTCTTCCCTTAGCGCGGTCTCGCCAGGTCATAAGCCACGCCGGTGAAGCCGCGCACGACCGCCATCAACTTCTGAAGTTGCGTCGCCTCGGCGTTGGTTATCAGCACGACATCCTTGTCGCGCATCTGAATTGATTGGGCGACAAAGTAGCCTTCCGCATCGCCGAGATTGAGGCGATATAGAATTGGCACGAAATCGGGTGGCGAACCGCCGGCGGGCGCGTCCGCGGCTGGCAATATGTCCTTCGCCAAAGCCCATGGCTCAAACCGGAACAGGTAAATTCCGCTTGGATCGCCGATCGTGTCGATCGGCCCGCCGGCACGGGCGATCGCTTCCGCCAGCGTGACCTTTTCGGTGTCAAACGTGTACTGTGAAACCTTTTGCGTCGCTCCCAATACTGCAAAAGTCCTCGGATTATGCGTCAGGAAGATTTGATCGTTGGGACGCACGATGATGTTTTCAGAAGGATCATTTATAACGGTCTGCAAAAGCACATTGCCGACGCTATGCCCGCGTACCATGCGGACGTAAACCTCGTAGCTCGGATACTTGGCGCCGCCCGCGGCTGCGATCACGTCAAGCAGCCGCTCACCTCGTAAGCTGAGCGGGACAGCGCGCGGCTGATTGACTTCGCCGCCGACGGTGGCCGCATTGCTTACGCTGGCGACCGTCGACACGACGACTTGGGGCTCAACGACTTTGCCCTTCAAGCTTTCTTCGATCATGTGGCCGATTTGACCCGGTGTCTTCCCGATTACACGGATGCGCCCGACATAAGGCATGAATACCGTTCCATCCGCTTCAATCGTTTGCGGCGGAATGGTTGTGACTCCCGCCCCGGTGGCCGCCTGTGTAACGACGCTGCCTGGCGGCACCGTGGAGACGGCCGACGACGCTCCGAACAGAGACGAACCGCCACTCTCGTAAACCGTGATCGCGATCGTATCGCCTGGCCCCAGCGCGTTGCTCGCAACGTAGCGAGCGGCCTTGAAGCGCTCTCCGAATCTTGCGCCGGCATACCGATGTAAAATGGAGGCGACGCGGCCATTCAGATGGACAATCGTAAAATCAAAGTCGCCCTTGCTTGCCGAATTCTCCAACTGGGCCGTGGTGGGACCGGCGGCGGGCAATGCGCAACCGCCTAAAATTAAAACCAAAAGGAGTCCGCCCACGCGAACGCAGCAACGCATTTGCGTTGTGGCGGACGTAATCATGCGTTAGAGCCCGCCTGTGGCGAAGGCCGTGAACGCAAATTCTTCGGTTAGAAATGCAGATGGCCCCAGCAAACTGCCCGCCCATATTCTTCTTGGTAAGAAATCCCGCGCACGCAATCACTCGATTGGCCGGCGCGATTCGCCCCGAAATTTTGCGGAACGTTAGCGAGGTTTTCAAAGGCGGTCAATCAAAATATGTAAACAGAGTTGACATTCTCGGGCGGCGCATGCATAGTTGGGTTTCGGTGAGAGCGCTTGACGAGACCCGAGCGCGCTGAGTAGCAGTCAGCGTCCGGCGTTGCTGTCGAGGCTTTCTTAATTGAGCGCGTGCGAGGCGGCAGGCCCAAGGTTATGTCGGAAGACGAGCGCGGCAGGCGACTGTTGTTTCTTGAGTCGCTCGCAGCAACCGCTCAAAAAGAAGCGGAGAATGCGCAGCGAGCGTACGCTGGCGATGAGGATCACAGCGCGGCGACATCCGATCAAGAGACCCGCGCCGTTCGACCTGGCAGACATCCGCGTGCAAGACGTAGGCTGGATTCGCGGCCGCACGACAAAGACGCGGCGGCGGCCGTGCGGCCGGCACATGCGGCCGAGCAGACGCGGGCAGGTGGCCATGCGATAATTCCGCTTCGGCGGCTGCCGGATTTCGGCCAAACTGGTGGGATTGCGACCATGCTGCCGGGCGTGCGGCGGCGGTCTTATGCGGCGCTCATTTCATTTGCGATCTGCGTGATCCTGCCGGTCATTGTCGCATCGGTCTATTACGTTTTTATCGCTTCAAACGAGTACGTTTCTGAATTCCGTTTTGCCGTCACTGATTCCAATGCAACGAGCACTCCTAGTGCAGCTTCGGGACTCGCCGCATTGCTGGGTGGATCGACCGTCGCGAACACGTCACAGAACTATCTTGTGGCCGATTACCTTACGAGCCGAGAAGCGGTCGACCAACTAGAAGCAAAAATCGACATCAAGAACCTTTACAGCAAGCCGACAGTCGATTGGTGGTCGCGGTTCGACGCGTCAAAACCGATCGAAAAATTTCTTCCCTATTGGCAAAAAATGATTACGGCCAATTACGACCAAGTAACCGGGCTTGCCACGGCGCAGATTCGCGCATTCAGTCCGCAGGATGCATATCTGATCGCAAGCGCGCTCGTCGGTCTTGCCGAAAAACTCGTCAACGACATCGCGACGCGGCCGCAAAAGGACGCAGTTCGATACGCAGAAAATGAAGTGAGGCGCGCCGAAGACCGCCTAAAGGAAATCCGCGCCGAGATGACCAAATACCGGAACACGCGAAGCGTAATCGATCCGAACAGCAGCGTCGTCGTCAGCAACGTCACCCTTGCACAAAATCTGCGCGCCAGCCTCATCCAGCTTCAAACCGAACTGGGATCGTTATTGCAACAGAACATTAATGCGACTTCGCCCACAATTCAGGTTTTGCAATCGCGGATAAATGCGACAAAAGCTCAGCTGACCGGCGTCGAAGCACAGATCAGCAAAAGCACGGACGGCAATCAGGCGCTATCAAAAGTCGTCGGAGAGTACGAGCAACTGGATCTGGAACGGCAGTTCGCGCAAAACATGGTGACGAGCACGATGCAGACGCTTGAGCAAGCGCGAGCAACCGCGGCGGCTCAACACCTTTACATCACGCCGTATGTGCGGCCCAGCATGCCGCAGAGCGCAACCTACCCGAAGCGCCTTGCTTCGATTGCGATGGTGGCCCTCACCAGTTTTCTCATCTGGATATTCGGCGTGCTGCTGCTGCGTTCGATACGCGAGCACGTCTAAAACGGTCTACGTGCAAATTACGCCATTAGGCCGTGCATAGGTTCAATGGCGGCGCTCCCCGGAAAGACCGTCGTATCCAAGGCGGTGCCGGATACACGCAAATGATCCTTAAGTACGCCTTTGATCACGGCTCGCAAGTCGGTTGTCGGCCTTAAATCACGGCCCTCGTACAGCATGTTGTCGGCAAGACCCGGCCAGTCGGCAACGATCCGGCCCCCTTTGAGCGCGCCTCCGGCGAGCAGCGCGACGGTGGCCGTTCCATGATCGGTGCCGAGCGTGCCGTTGATGTGAGCCGTCCGACCGAATTCGGTTACTACCGCAACGACGGTGTCTTGCCAGACGGCCCCCATCCCCCGTTCAAACGAGGCGATCGCGCCATCGAGCGCGCTCAACAGCGTTGCGAGCCGCCCGCCGCTCTCGCCTTCATTGGCGTGCGTATCCCAACCGTCGAAAACAAGAGCCCCGACGCGCGGCCCATCGGCT
>JAICMO010000120.1 GCA_025929185.1 Pseudolabrys sp. | reverse complement strand
CCAACAGCAGCGCGCACAAAAGAGTTCCAATTGCAAAGTGCCTTCGCTTCATGGTCGCCTCCAGATTTGCGTCCACGCTACATTCAATAACGAAATCAGCGAGCCCACCATCGGCGCGGTGCAAAGCGTCCCGCCGCCTGCTCGATCACCTCGCCGAGCGAGAACAACGTCGCTTCGTCGAACGGCCGGCCGATCAGTTGAAGCCCGAGCGGCAGGCCTTGCGTATCGAGCCCGGCCGGCACCGATATTCCGGGCAGGCCGGCCATGTTCACGGTAACCGTGAAGATGTCATTTAAGTACATCTCGACCGGGTCCGCGCCACCCTTCTCGCCGAAAGCGAAGGCCGCCGAGGGCGTCGCCGGCGTCAGCATAGCGTGCACGCCAGCTTTGAAACATTCCTCGAAGTCGCGCTTGATCAGCGTGCGCACTTTCTGCGCCCGCAGGTAATAAGCGTCGTAATAACCCGCGGAAAGTACGTAGGTGCCGATCATCACGCGCCGGCGCACTTCCGCGCCGAAGCCCTCGCCGCGCGTTTTCTCGTACATGTCGATCAGGTCGCGGCCTTCGACGCGAAGCCCGTAGCGCACGCCGTCATAGCGCGCGAGATTGGACGAGGCTTCCGCCGGCGCAACAATGTAATAGGCAGGCAGCGCGTACTTCGTATGCGGCAGCGAAACGTCAACCAACTCCGCGCCGGCCCGCTTTAGCCAGGCGCGCCCTTGCTCCCACAATCTTTCGATTTCTGCCGGCATGCCGTCGAGCCGGTATTCCTTCGGAATGCCGATGCGCAGGCCCTTCACCGATTTGCCGATCGCGGCTTCGAAATTGGGCACCGGCACGTCCGCGCTGGTCGTATCCTTCGGATCGTGACCGGACATGGAACGCAGCAGGATCGCGGCGTCGCGCACCGTGCGCGTGAACGGGCCGGCCTGATCGAGCGAGGACGCAAACGCCACGACGCCCCAGCGCGAGCAGCGTCCGTAGGTCGGCTTGATGCCGACCGTGCCGGTGAACGCCGCCGGCTGCCGGATCGAGCCGCCGGTGTCGGTGCCGGTTGCGCCGAGCGCGAGATTGGCGGCGACCGCGGCAGCCGAGCCGCCGGACGAGCCGCCCGGCACGAGCGGCGTGTTGGCGCCTTTCCGCCGCCAGGGATTGACGACATTGCCGAAATACGACGTCTCGTTCGACGAGCCCATCGCGAATTCGTCGCAATTGGTCTTGCCCAGCAGCACCGCGCCATCCCGCCAGAGCTGCGCGGTCACCGTCGACTCGTAAGCCGGCACGAAATTATCGAGAATGTGCGAGCAGGCGGTCGTGCGAACGCCTTCGGTGCAAAACAAATCCTTGATCGCGAGCGGAATGCCTTCGAGCGGCCCGGCATTGCCCGCCGCGATGCGCGCGTCGGCGGCTTTCGCCATCGCGCGCGCGCGCTCGGGCGTCTCCAGCACATAGGCGTTGAGCGCGCGCGCCTCCTCTATCGCCGAAAGATGCGCGTCGGCCAGCTCTGCGGCGCTGAAGTCTTTCTTCTTCAAGCCATCGCGCGCGCCGGCAATCGTGAGGGCGGTCAATTCGCTCACGATTTGAGCTCGCCGGCCGCAGCCTGATCGTCCGCGGTCGCTTCGCAGGAAAATCGTGGAGGCGGATTTGGCGTCGACGGAAACTGTCCCGTTTCCATCGCGATGCGGATCTGCTCCGGCGTGAGGTTTAAGGCATCGCACATCTGCCAGAACGCCATTTCGCACGCGCTGCACATCAGCAAAATCCGGTCTTCTTGTCGCCCGAAATTCTTGGCTCCCGCTGCGCTCGCCCGGGAATGGGCGAACAATTCGCCTTGCGCATCATTCGACCACCTTGGGAACCAGGAAAAGATGATCCTCGCTTGCCGGCGCATTGCCGACGACGGCTTCAGCATTGTCGCCCTCGGTGACCACGTCGGCACGTTTTTTCATTTTCATCGGCGTGACCGAAGTCATCGGCTCGACGCCGGCGACGTCAACCTCCGAGAGCTGTTCGACGAATGCCAGCATGGCATTCAACTCACTCTTGAGATGCTCGACCTCTTCCTCGGCAACCGCGATGCGGGCGAGACGGGCGATGCGGCGGACCGTGTCGATATCGACGGACATGGATCGCGTATAGCAGTGCCGATTTGCTCAAACAATCAACGGCTGGTTATCCCTCATCGGCGCAAATTTCCGGCGACAGCCTTATTCCACCATTTTGAGAGCCTTGCCGAAAAAGAATGGCGTATTTGCAGGCTCGTGTCCCGGGCGCAGCGCTGCGTGAACGGTGCGCTGCAGACCCGGGACCCCGCTTTATTCAAGCAAACTGGGACCCCGCGCGTCTGCGGCCCATCGCTCGTGCTGCGCCGCGCGCGGCGAACACCGTTGGCATAGGCTGTATTCACCTGCTTCTTTCCCGGTCAAACTCTGAGGTGGCCAGCGAAGCCGGCCCTCGAAGCATGATTGGCCCGGGATCTGTGCCCGTCATCCTTCGAGGCTCGGCGCTTAGCGCCTCGCGCCTCAGCATGACGAATCGCCGCTTGCGCGGATTCCGGCGGTAAGGACAATATACACGTGGCAACGCATCATAATCGCTACCCCTATTCTCCGATCACCGAGCGGCCGTCCTACGACTGGCCGGGTGGCAGGAGGCTGGCCGTCTACGTCGCGCTCAATCTCGAATGGTTTTCTTTCGGTGAAGGACTTGGCGCCGAGCTCGCGCCGGGCGGCCCACAGCCGGACGTGCTCAATTACAGCTGGCGCGATTACGGTAATCGCGTCGGCGTCTTCCGGCTCGCTGAGTTGTTTGCCGAATTGCGATTACCGGTGTCGCTCCTCGTCAATGCGCGCATGTACGAGCACGCGCCGCAAGCGGTCGCAGCGTTCGAGAAAACCCGCGCCGACATCGTGGGCCACGGCCGCAGCAATTCGGAGCGGCAGGGAACGCTGTCGGAAAGCGAGGAGCGCGCACTCATCGCCGAGACGACTAGTGCAATCGAAAAGCACGAAGGCAAGCGGCCGCACGGCTGGCTCGGGCCCTGGATTTCGCAATCGCCGCTCACGCCCGATCTGCTTCAGGAAGCGGGCTATACGTATCTTCTGGACTGGTGCCATGACGATCAGCCGGTCTGGATGAAGACGCGCAGCGGCCGCATCCTCTCGGTTCCTTACCCGCAAGAGATCAACGACATTCCACAGATCGCCGCGCGCAAACGCGAAGGCGACGAATTCGCCGCCATGATCGTCGACGCATTCGAGGTCATGCGCGGCGAGTGCGCAAATCGACCTTTAGTGATGGGCATTGCGCTGCATCCTTACATCGTCGGCTGGCCACACCGCTTCAGGCATCTCGCTCGCGCGCTCAAGCACATTGCGGCGCAAGCAGACGATCGCGTCTGGCTCACAACCTCGGGTGCAATCGCGGCGCACGCCGCCGCGTTGCCCGATGGAATTGTGCCGTAATGCCCGCTCTTGTCCTCCCGCTTGCGGAAGCCGCCTCGCATTTCGGCGCGCGCGGGGCGTTAATTGGGCTTGATCTCGGTACCAAGACGATCGGTGTTGCTACCTGCGATCCCGACCGCAAGCTTGCAACGGGCGTTGAGACGATCGCGCGCAACAATTTCAGCGCGGACGCAAAGCGCATCCTGACGCTTGCCGCCGAACGGCGCGCGCGGGGACTGGTTGTCGGCCTGCCGATCAACATGGACGGGTCGGAAGGGCCGCGCGCGCAGTCCGCGCGTGCCTTCGCACGCAACCTCGCGAAATTAACCGATCTGCCGATTGCGTTTTGGGACGAACGCCTTTCAACGGCCGCCGTCGAGCGCGAATTAATCGCCGCGGATGTGAGCCGCAAAAAACGCGCCGCCGTTATCGATCAGCACGCCGCCGCTTTCATTTTGCAAGGCGCGCTTGATCGTCTCGCCCATCTCGCAAAACGTTGAGGGCGGGCCCGATTGGACCCGCCCTCAATACCGGCATTGTTCGTTCAGAAATCCGATTAGCACGCCCAGAAATCGGTTTGGCCGTAGTTTCCTTCCGTCCCGCAACTGGACGGATTCGTCCGATATACGCCCGGCCCAGGTGCATACGCATAGGCATCGTAGCCCGGCGCGTAGGCGTAAGAGCCATAGCCCGGCCCGTAATAAGCCGGCGCCGCCGCGTTAGCCGCAGCCGCCCCGACCACCGCGCCGGCGGCGAAGCCCACACCCGCTGCCGCGATACGTCCATGGCGCGCTTGGCTCGGCGTTGCCGCGGCAAGCGCCAGCGTGCCAACCACGCCAACGGTCGCGACCGCCTTAACCGCCCGTGCCCCCGCTGTTTTAAGATTCATTCGCATCGAGTCTCTCCTTCACTTTTGGTTCCATCCGGCTTCCGCTTTGCGCGCCGGATTTGCTTGCAATGTGCAACGGACCGGCGCGATTCATGCCGGCCGGTCTGAACGACAACACGGGCAGATGCCGACGTTTCCGATTCTGCCGGGAACTCCGGTTCACAAAAACTTGGTGTAAAATTTGGAACGCTTTCGCAGCGCGGCAGAGCGCGCCTGCAAATCAATCGAAACCGAATCGAAAAACTGAAATCCTGCGAGGCCGCTCGTTACAAGCCGGCCTCGCGCGCGCTCACCTCATCGCAAGTTGCCCGTCACTTGGTGCAAGCGCCGTAGTAGCCGAAACCGCGATCTTTATCCGTAGCGTGCCAGCATTGCCGCGCCGGGACCGGGGCGGCATAGACAGGCGCCGGCTCGGCATAAACGGGTGCCGGCTCGTACGCATAAGGCGCGTAATAAGGGCCAGGACCGTAATAGGCCGGACCATAATAGGACGGGCCATAAGCGGCGTTAGCGGCAGCCGCTCCCACGAGTGCGCCGGCGGCAAAGCCGATGCCCGCAGCAGCAATGCGTCCGTGACGCGCCTGGCTCGGCGTCGCAGACGCAATCGCCAGCGCTCCAGTCAAGACGGCAGCAGCCGAATATTTTCCGATTCTCTTCATTGTGCGTCTCCTCTCACCCGCTCTCGGGCATTTGATTGAGCAGCCGGCATAAAGGCCGGTCTTGTCGGGAACAACACGCAACGTGTTGCCGCGGTTCCGTTAACCCCGACCGATGTGGACACGCGCGCCGCCGGCCCTTGCCGCAGCGTCGGGTTCCGCCTATAGACGTGCCTTTAATGAACATTGCGCCGAAATCCTCTTTCGTCCTCAGCAGGAGGCATCTGTTGGGGATCGAGGGGCTTTCCCGCGAAGAAATTCTGGGCCTGCTCGATCTCGCCGAGGAATTCGTCGCGCTCAACCGCCAGATTGAAAAAAAACGCGCGTCGCTGCGCGGCCGTACGCAAATCAATCTTTTCTTCGAGGCCTCGACCCGCACGCAGTCGTCATTCGAGCTTGCCGGGAAACGGCTCGGCGCCGACGTGATGAACATGGCCGTCAGTCAGTCGGCCATGCGCAAGGGCGAAACGCTGATCGACACCGCGATCACGCTCAATGCCATGCATCCCGATATTCTTGTGGTACGGCATCACGCCTCGGGCGCGGTCGAATTGCTGGCCAGCAAGCTCGATTGTTCAGTGATCAATGCCGGCGATGGCGCGCACGAGCATCCGACGCAGGCGCTGCTCGATGCACTGACCATCCGGCGCAATCGAAATCGCCTCGAAGGACTGCTGGTCGCTATCTGCGGCGACATCACGCACTCGCGCGTCGCGCGCTCGAACATTCTTCTGCTCAACAGCATGGGCGCGCGCGTGCGCGTCGTCGCGCCGTCGACTCTCCTTCCCGTCGGGATCGAGCGGCTCGGCGTCGAAGTCGCCCGCGACATGCGCGAGGGCTTGGCGGATGCCGACGTCGTGATGATGCTGCGCCTGCAGAAGGAGCGCATGAACGGATCCTACGTGCCGTCCATGTCCGAGTATTTCCACTACTTCGGACTCGACGAGAAGAAACTCGCCTACGCCAAGCCCGGCGCGCTCGTCATGCACCCCGGCCCGATGAACAGGGGCGTCGAGATCGACTCCGCCGTGGCCGACGGCGCGCAGTCGGTCATTCGCGAGCAGGTCGAGATGGGCGTGGCCGTGCGCATGGCGGTGCTCGAGGCGCTGTCGAGGAATCTGCCGAATGCATAATCCCTCGTCATTTCGGGGCGCGCCCATAAGCGCGTTTAAGCGCGTCTTCGACGCACGATGGGCGCGAACCCGGAATCCAGATGATTGCACGGAGCTTGTTTCTGGATTCCGGATCGCCGCTTGCGCGGCGTCCGGAATGACAGAGGGTTGATTTAATGCTGTCCGACCGCCACCCGATCCTGCTCGCCAACGCGCGCATCATCGATCCGTCGCGCGATCTCGATATCACCGGCGACCTGCTGATCGCCGACGGTGTCATTCGCGAAGCGAAGAAAGGCATCGGCGCCGCCGGCGTGCCGGAAGGCACAGATGTGGTCGATTGCCGCGGCAAACTGGTCGCGCCAGGGCTTGTCGACATGCGTGCCTTCATCGGCGAGCCTGGCGCCGGCCACCGCGAAACGCTTGCCTCCGCAAGCCAGGCGGCTGCAGCGGGAGGCGTGACCACGATCATCTGCCAGCCCGATACGTCGCCGGCGATCGACAATCCCGCGACCGTCGATTTCGTGCTGCGCCGCGCACGTGATACGGCCATCGTGCACGTCCATCCGATGGCCGCGCTGACCAAGGGTCTCGGCGGCCAAGAGATGACCGAGATCGGCCTGCTCAAAGCTGCCGGCGCAGTGGCCTTCACGGACGGGGAAAAAACGGTCGAGAACGCCCAAGTGATGCGCCGCGCGCTTACCTATGCGCGCGATTTCGGCGCGCTCATCGTGCATCACACGGAAGACAAGAATCTCGTCGGTGACGGCGTGATGAACGAGGGAGAATTCGCCGCGCGTCTTGGACTTCTTGGCGTTCCGAAAGCGGCCGAAACAGTGGTGCTCGAGCGCGACCTGCGTCTCGTTGCGCTCACGGACGGACGCTACCATGCGGCGTCAATCACCTGCGGTGAATCGCTTGAGGTGCTACGGCGTGCCAAAGACGATGGATTGAACGTCACGGCATCGGTTTCGATCAATCACCTTGCGCTGAATGAAAACGATATCGGCCCTTATCGGACGTTTCTGAAAATGTCGCCGCCGCTGCGCGCCGAGGATGACCGCAAGCTCATGGTCGACGCCTTGAGCAACGGTCTCGTCGACGTGGTGATGTCGGATCATAATCCTCAGGACGTCGAAACGAAGCGCTTGCCGTTTGCGGAAGCGGCGCCGGGCGCAATCGGACTCGAAACCATGCTGGTCGCCGGCCTTCGCCTCGTCCACAACGGCGAACTCGATATCAAAGTGTTGCTTCGCGCGATGTCGACGCGACCGGCCGAGTTGCTGGGGCTTTCCGGCGGCACGCTCAAGAGCGGCGCGCCCGCCGACGTGATCGTGATCGACCCGGAGGTGCCGTGGCTGCTCGATCCGGCGGAATTGAAGTCAAAATGCAAGAACACGCCGTTTGACGAGGCGCGCATGCAGGGGCGCGTTCTGCGGACTATCGTCGGCGGACGCACGGTGTACGAGTACGTATGAGCGCCGCCGCCCCTGCCCTCGCCTTCCTCTTCGGCTACCTGCTCGGCTCGATTCCGTTTGGGCTCATTATCACGCGCCTCGCCGGCACCGAGGACCTCCGCCACATCGGCTCCGGCAACATCGGCGCAACGAATGTGCTGCGCACGGGACGGAAGGGCTTGGCGGCTGCGACGCTCGTCTGCGACGCGCTAAAGGCGACGATCGCCGTCGTTGTGACGGCGCACTTCGCCGGCTTTGACGCGGTGCTCGCCGCCGCGCTCGGCGCATTTCTCGGACACCTCTTTCCGGTCTGGCTCGGCTTCAAGGGGGGCAAGGGCGTTGCCACTTACATCGGCCTGCTGATCGGCCTGGCCTGGCAGTGCGCCTTGATCTTCTGCGCGCTCTGGATCGCCATAGCCGCGCTGACGCGCTACTCCTCGCTCGCGGCCCTGGTCGCGAGCGCCATTACGCCTGTTGCGCTCTGGGCTTTGCATATGCCCCGCACGGCCGGACTTTTTCTCCTGCTCAGCGTCCTGTTATGGATCACGCACCGAGCCAATATCCGCCGGCTGCTTGCCGGCACCGAAGGCAAGATCGGCGTCAAAGGCTGATCCTGCCGGCCGCGCCTTTGCTATCGACGGTTGTACAAGCGTTCACCATCGGCGATGCTCAGAAATTGTTTTGAGCCGGGGGCGAACGTGCGCGACGACGTAAAGCTTGCCGATCAGCAGCTGATCGATTGGCTGCGCCTGATCCGCACCGACAATATCGGTCCCCGCACCTTCCGCATGCTGCTCAACCACTACGGCAGCGCGCGTGCTGCGTTGAAGGCGCTGCCCGAGCTTGCCCGTCGCGGGGGAGCCGCCCGCCCAGCAGGTATTCATCCACGTGAGAACGCCGAACGAGAACTGGCGGCCACGCGCGCGCTCGGCATTGAACTGATCGCGCTGGGTGAGCCGGACTACCCCACGCGACTGCAAATGATCGACGATGCGCCGCCGTTGCTGGCGGTGCGCGGCAATCGCGATGTTCTTGCGCGCCCTTTGGTCGCCATCGTCGGCTCGCGCAACGCGTCCGGCGCCGGCGCGAAATTCGCCGAGCGGCTCGCGCATGATCTCGGGACCGCCGGCTTCGGCATTGTGTCCGGCTTGGCGCGCGGCATTGATGCCGCCGCGCACCGCGCCAGCGCAGCGACCGGAACCGTTGCCGTGCTCGCGGGCGGCCATGATCGGATTTATCCGGCCGAGCACGAAGCGCTGCTGGAGGAGATTTTGGTCGAAGGCGCAGCCGTTTCCGAAATGCCTCTCGGCTGGGAGCCGCGGGCGCGCGACTTTCCCCGGCGCAACCGGCTCATCTCGGGGCTTTCCGTTGGCGTTGTCATCGTGGAGGCGGCAAAGCGCTCCGGCTCGCTGATCACCGCTCGGCTTGCCGGCGAACAGGGGCGCGAGGTGTTCGCCGTGCCCGGCTCGCCCCTCGACCCGCGCGCGGAAGGCGCCAACGGCTTGCTCAAACAAGGCGCGACGCTTGTGACCGACGCAACGGATGTGATCGCAGTGATCGAGCCGATTCTCGGCCGCAGCGTGAATTTGGCGGCGCAGGAGCCCGAGCAGAAAATGGACGATCCGCTCGATGCCGAACCGCGCGATGACGAGCGCAGCCGTATCATCGGCCTGCTCGGTCCTACCCCGGTGGCCATTGACGATCTTGTTCGTCTGTCTGGCGCCTCACCCGCAATCGTGCGCACGGTCTTGCTGGAGCTCGAAATAGCGGGACGGCTGGAACGGCACGGCGGCGGGCTGATATCGCTGCTATAAGTCCTCAAGATCCAAATTTGGCGAACCGATCATGATTTTAGGACGAGTTGCGGCGCTCACGATTTTCTTCGGCGCTCTGTGCGGGGCCGCGCACGCGCAGCAGCTGCGAGCCCAATCGTTTACAGCTTTTCTCGACGAGCTCTGGCCCGACGCACAGGCGAAGGGGGTGACGCGCGCCAACTTCGATCACGCGCTCAAAAGTATCACGCCCGATCCGCGCGTGATCGCGGCGACCAAGCACCAGCCGGAATATGGCAAGCCTTTCGGCGCCTATGTCAACGCGATCGCCTCGAAACGGCGCGTCGCCGACGGGCAACAAAAGGCAAAGCAGTGGTCAAAGACGTTCGACGCCGTCGAGCAAAAGTTCGGCGTCGAGCGCTGGATTCTCCTGGCGCTGTGGGGGATCGAGACCGATTACGGCGCCGAGAAGGACCGCTGGGATGTATTCCGCTCGCTCGCGACCCTCGCTTTCGTACGCTATCGCGATCCTTATTTCCGCAACGAATTGATCGTCGCGTTGCGCATCATGCAGGATGAGCACTATCCACGTGACAAGATGGTGAGCTCGTGGGCCGGCGCCATGGGACAGACGCAGTTCATGCCCAGCAACTTCGTCGACTACGCGATCGATTTTTCTGGCGACGGCCGCCGCGACATCTGGACCAATGTCCCTGACGTGCTCGGTTCAACGGCAAATTACCTTCGCAAGGAGCATTGGCAGCCGGGTCTGCCATGGGGATTCGAAGTGCTGGTGCCCAAAGGTTTCGATTATCGCCGCAGCCGCGCAAGCTTCGCCGACTGGCAAAGTCTCGGCGTCCGCCGTGCCGATAACAAACCGTTTCCGAAGGGCGACGGCATTCTGTTCTTTCCGGCGGGCGCGGCGGGCCCCGCTTTTATCGTCACCAAGAACTACGATGTGCTGAAGGAGTATAATAATTCCGATGCCTATGCCGTCGCGGTCGGCCGTCTCGCCGACCTGATGCATGGCGGCGCGCCCATCCGCACCGCTTGGCCGGCGGATGACAGGCAATTGTCGCGCGACGCCCGCATTGCGCTTCAGAAAAAGCTCGCGTCACTCGGCCACAAGGTGAATGACTTTGAAGGTCATATCGATTTCGACCTGCGCGATGCCATTCGCGCCGAGCAGGTCAAGCTTGGCATGGTGTCCGACGGCAACCCCACAGCCCTCCTGCTTACGAAGCTGCGGGTCGGCAGCCCCTAATCCATAGGTTGTATCCTACTGATATTTTTATCTAGAAGCTGTGGTCCCATCGATCTTGAGCCACTTTGACGCCAAAATTCGCGGCCTTTTAACCCGCTCCGGGTAGCTTTGCGGCGAGGGGCTTATTTGACAGGCGGGGTCGCCTTCCCCATGTTCCGGGCGAAGTAAAGGCCGATTCCGCGAGAAATCGAATGCGGATTAACGGCTAAACAATTGGATTTCCATGAACATTGTTGTTGTCGAGTCCCCGGCCAAGGCCAAGACGATCAACAAGTATCTGGGCCCTGGATACGAGGTCCTTGCCTCGTTTGGCCACGTCCGGGACCTCCCCGCCAAGGATGGCTCGGTCGATCCGGAGAAGGACTTCCGGATGGTCTGGGAGGTCGACGACAAATCGCAAAAACGGCTGAATGACATCGCCCGGGCGCTTAAAGGCGCCGACAAGCTCATTCTGGCCACCGACCCAGATCGGGAGGGCGAAGCCATCTCCTGGCACGTGCTGGAGGTGCTGAAGCAGAAAAAGGCGCTGACCAAGCACGCGGTCGAGCGGGTCGTCTTCAACGCCATCACCAAGCAGGCCGTAACCGACGCGATGAAGCATCCGCGCACCATCGATGGTGCGCTGGTCGATGCCTATCTCGCGCGCCGCGCGCTCGACTATCTCGTCGGCTT
>JAICMO010000268.1 GCA_025929185.1 Pseudolabrys sp. | reverse complement strand
GCTTGCAATGGGTCCGGACGCGGTCCGCATTGCGACCATGCGCGAAGGTCTTGCCCGTTGGCGCGGCGGGGTACCACCCGATTCCCGGAACGGCGTCGGGTTCACGCATTGGATGGCTGCGCGCCGCTGCGAGAAATGTTGTTTTGAGCAGGCCGGCCGCGCTAGGCTACGCAGACCCAAGGACCGGCATAACCGGAGCTGGCGATGGTCAATCGGTTTGCGGCGGCGAGACCGACCTTAGTGTTGCGGCATTGGCGGCCTGCTGCCGTCGCAGCGCTCACAGCGATTGCCACGCTGACGGCCATGATAGCCCCTGCCCGCGCGAAACCGGCGCGTCCCGCGCAAGCCGCGGAGGCGACCGCTCCGCGCGTGGCAGGCGAACCGATCATGGCGATCGTGTCCATCAAGGCCCAGCAGGTCACGTTCTACGATGCCGACGGCTGGATCCTGCGGGCGCCGGTATCGACCGGAATGACGGAGCGCGAGACGCCGGCCGGCGTCTTTGCCGTCCTCGAGAAGGACCGAGACCACCACTCGACGATGTATGACGACGCCTGGATGCCGCACATGCAGCGCATCACCTGGAACGGCATCGCGCTGCACGGCGGGCCCCTGCCCGGTTATGCCGCCTCGCATGGCTGCATTCGCATGCCTTACGGTTTTGCGGAGAGGCTGTTCGACAAGACGCGGATCGGCATGCGCGTGATCATCGCGCCGGGCGATCCGGCCCCGGTCGACATTTCGCACCCGGCGCTGTTGCAGCCGAAGCCGGAGGCCCTTGCCGCGGCTCCGATGCATGCCGATACGCTCGTCCGCGAGGCTGCCGAGGCCGCGGCCTCCGCCGACGAGGCCAAGAAGGCTGCGCTCCGCACCACACGCGAAACGAAAACGCTCGCGGCGGCGCTGCGCAGGCTGAAATCGATCAAGTCCCGGACCGACGCCGAACTGGCCTCTGCCGAGAAGGCGCTGGCCGCGGCAAAGACCGATCAGGCCAAGGCGCGCGCCGAGGAGCGCCGGCAAAAGGCCGCCGCCAGGGCTGCGGAAGCCGGAACGCGACTCGATACCGCCACGGCCGATGCAGATACGACGCGGGACGCCG
This sequence comes from Pseudolabrys sp., assembly GCA_025929185.1. Classification (GTDB taxonomy): domain Bacteria; phylum Pseudomonadota; class Alphaproteobacteria; order Rhizobiales; family Xanthobacteraceae; genus Pseudolabrys. Next base: position 1,278 of record JAICMO010000268.1, on the reverse strand, counting down.
GCGCGGCCGCCAGGGATGCCGCAAAGGCCGCCGAGACCAGGAAGGCGGCGGCCGCCAAGGCGGCGAAAGAAGCCAAGCTCGAGCTCGAACCGGTCTCGATCTACATCAGCCGGGCGACGCAGAAGCTCTACGTCCGCCGCAATACGCACAAGCGATGGCCTGACGGCGGCGAGGTCTTCGACTCATCGATCGAGGTTCCGGTCACCATCCGCGATCCCGACAAGCCGATCGGCACGCATGTGTTCACCGCGATGGCGCGCACCGAGACGGGCCTGCGCTGGACCGCCGTGACGGTCGACGGTGGCGACGACGCCAAGGACGCGCTCGACCGCATCACCATCCCTCAGGATGTGCTCGACCGCGTTGCGCCGACCGCCGCGCCGCGATCCTCGATCATCATTTCGGACGAGCCGCTGAGCAGCGAGACCAATTATCGCACCGAATTCGTCGCGGTGCTCAGCAACCAGCCCCAGGGCGGATTCATCACGCGCCAGCCGAGCAACAATGTCGATATTGCGGGCGACGAGGATTACCGGAGCGGCGGCAGCTTCCCGTATTTCCGCGACAACTGGGACAGCAATTCGTACCGGCGCGGCGGCTATTATTATCGGCCGCGGCGGGGCTGGACCTGGCCGTTCTGATCCCGGACTGTCATTTCGCGGCCGATTTGGAATACTGCGCGTAGAATTCGGCGACGCGCTGGCGCCACATGCCGACGAAGTCGGCCGAAGTGACCCTGTTGACGTTCTTCCAGACGCGTTTGACGGCCGGCAGCGTATTGCCCCAGATCGCGCGTTTGCACCACTTCTCGCCCTTTTCCTTGCCTTCGTAGGTCGCGCACATCGACCGCCAGGCAAGCCGGCGCGGCTGGCTCAAGTGCTCCACTGCGCCTTCGACGCCTTGCTGGTGAATGAGATAGATGTCGTTGAAGGTCGGTGTCTTCTGCGTGAACATCTCGAACATGACGTTTTCCATCATGAACTTCAGCGCGGCGGCGACCGTGTTGTCTCGCGCGTCGAGAATGTCGCCTGAGCCATACATCTCGAATTCTTTTTTGCTCAGTTGGAACAGGCCGATATATGACCCGGTGCGCTGCTTGGGGTCGAAGCCGGATTCGATCTTCGCCACCGTCTTCATGAATGTGAAGTCGATTTTGAGAAGATCCGAGACCCGCTTGATTTCATCGACCGGCGTTCCTGGCGGGATGCCTTTCAAGAAATCGAGAACGGTGTCCGCCGGCTTCGTCGCGGGCGGAATCTCCGAATAAGCATAGAAATG
>JAICMO010000153.1 GCA_025929185.1 Pseudolabrys sp. | reverse complement strand
TTCACCGAGCGCATCGCCACGATGATCGGCTTCGACGAAGGCCGCGCCAATACACTCGTCGTCGAAAATGGCAAGTTGGCGGGTGCCGTCGCAGAGCCGATTTTTGGCCGTGACGCCAAGCGCGCAGCGCTGATCGATTTACGGAGCAAGCTGCGTCTCAGCAAAGAAGAGACGCTGGTTACCGGCGACGGCGCCAACGACATGGACATGATCGCGGAAGCCGGGCTTGGCATCGCTTATCACGCCAAGCCGAAGGTGGCAGCCGCGGCTCCGGCACGGATCGATCATGCCGATCTAACCGCGCTTCTGTATGCGCAAGGGTATCGGCGCGAGGAGTTCGTCGAAACCTGACTACTGGAGCCTTAGCGCCACAAAGGTCGTGTCGCCGTCAGGATTGGCGACCAACAGCGTCGCGGTTTTGGCGCCTTGCTTTTTGAGCTGGTCGATGCGGCGTTGCAGATCGGCAGCCGTCGTCACCGGCTCCTGCTGCAACTGGACGATGACCGTTCCTGGCGTCAGGTGCTTCTCCGCGGCGACCGAATTCGGCTCGACAGCGGTGATAACAACGCCTTTGACCTTGTCATTGATCTGATAGCGCTTGCGCAACTCACCGCTGAGATCGGCGAGATCGAGGCCGAGCGCCTTCTTCACCGTCGATTTTTCCTCAGGGACAGCACTCTTGTTAAGCGCCACCTTCTTCTCGCTATCCTCGAGTTGGCCAAGCTTCACGGTTTTGGTTTGTTCTTTGCCCTTCCGGATAACGACGACCTGCACGTCCTTGCCGACCGGCGTGTCGGCGACAATGCGCGGGAGGTCGCGCATCTCTCTGATGTCGTGGCCGTCGAACTTCACAATCACATCGCCCGGCTCGATGCCGGCCGGTTTCGCCGGGCCTTTGTCATCGATGCCGGCGATCAATGCGCCGCGCGCCGGCTTGATGTTGAGGCTTTCGGCGATCTCGTCGGTCACCTGCTGGATGCGCACGCCGAGCCATCCGCGCCGGACTTCGCCGGTCGTACGCAATTGTTGAATGACGGGCACCACAGTTTTCGATGGAACTGCAAATCCGATGCCGATCGAGCCCCCGGACGGTGAAATAATTGCGGTGTTAACTCCGACCACCTCACCATTCAGGTTGAACAGGGGCCCGCCGGAATTGCCGCGGTTGATGGCTGCGTCCGTCTGAATGTAATTGTCGTACGGACCGGAATTGATGTCGCGGTTGCGCGCGGACACGATGCCGGCGGTCACGGTGCCGCCCAGGCTGAACGGGTTGCCGATCGCAATTACCCATTCGCCGAGCCGCAGCTTGTCGCTGTCGCCGAACTTCACGGCTTTCAACGGATGCGTGGTCTTTACCCGCAGCACCGCCAGATCAGTCTTCTGATCGCGGCCTACAACCTCGGCCCTGAGCGTCGTGCCGTCATTGAGAATGACATTGACCTCGTCCGCGTCGGCAATGACATGATTGTTCGTTACCACGATGCCGGATGGATCGATGATGAAGCCTGAGCCGAGCGAGTTGACCCTTCGCGGTGTGTGATCGCTGTCATCTCCGCCACGGCCACGCTTGTTCTTGAAGAACTCCTCGAAAAACTCTTCAAACGGCGAACCTGGCGGCAACTGGGGCATCTCCCCGCTGCGCATGTCCACCGTCTGCTTGGTCGAAATATTGACCACGGCATCGATGACCGATTCGGCAACGTCCGCGATCGCTTCCGGCCCGCGCGCCGCGGCCGGCATAACAGCGGCAGGCCAGATGATTGTCACCGCAGTGAAAAACGAAATTGCCGGCCGCCGCGCCTGTTGCGCGAAGCGTGAAAGAATGCCGCCCATGTGCCTCAGGTCTCCTCGAGATCACCGACGACACTGCCCCCGGCCCAAGGGGGATTCAAGAGCGTCCGGGAACGCTCCACTAGCAGCCCGATTTAGTCGGAAACATGTTCTCTAGCCGCGGATCAGCCAGACAACGATCAAGCCGAACACCGCCGAACCGATCCCGATAAGCCGCAACGGCATGTCGGGGGTTTCCATAACCGAAACCATCGCCCGTTTGGCGGAACCCGGAAAGGCCGCAAAAACCAGTCCCTCGATCACAAATACGAGACCGAGCGCGGCGAGAAAGTCCGACATGAGGCCTTGCGGGTTCGGCAGCTATTTTGCGGGCACGGTTTCGCCGGAAACGCTAGGCGGGGCGGTATTGACCTGCTTGCCGGATGGGTCGGCGAAGTAGCGGAAGAAATTGGAATCTGGCTTCAACAGCAGCTGGGTGTCGTTCTGCTTCAATCCGTTGTCATAGGCCTGCATCGAGCGATAGAAGGCGAAGAAGTCCCTGTCGCGGTTGAAGGCATCGGCGAAAATCTGATTGCGCTTGGCGTCGCCCTCGCCGCGGATTTGTTCGGACTTCGCAGTCGCTTCGGCGATTAGAACGGTGACTTCTCGATCGGCACGTGACCGGATTTCTTGCGCGCGTTGCGTCCCTTGCGCGCGGAATTCGGCCGCCTCGCGCTGCCGTTCGGTTTGCATCCGCTGATACACGGCCTGTGTGTTCTGCTCCGGCAGGTCAACACGCCGGATGCGCACGTCGACGACGTTGATGCCGAAACCGCTGGCTTCACGGTCGAGCTGGTCGCGGATGCTCTGCGTGAGCTGCGGACGCTCGTCGCGAACGATCTGGATGAAAGTCGCCTCGCCCAAAACGCGGCGCAACCGCGACGTCAACATCGTCGAAAGGCGCTGATTGGCGGCAGCCACGGTGCCGACCGCTTGGTAGAATTTAAGCGGGTTGGCGATGCGGTAGCGCGCGAAGGCATCGACGACCAGCCGCTTCTGATCCGATGCGATCACTTCCTGCGCTGACGATTCAAGGTCGAGGATACGCTTGTCGATGTAAACGACCGAATCGATAAACGGCGCCTTCACGTGCAGACCAGGCGTGGTGATCGGCGGCAGGGGCCGGCCGAGCCGTAGCAGCAGCGCTTGTTGCGTTTGGTAGAGTGTAAAGAGCGAGCTATAGCCGATGATGAGCGCAGCCAGGACAACGACCAAAATCACGCCGCCGGCAACATTGAGTTTCATCGGCGGCCTCCCGAGGCTTGCGTGCGTGTCGGCTGCTGGCGCGGCGGCGACTGACTCTGTTGCGGCAGAGCGTTGAGCGGCAGATACGGCACGATCCCGCCCTTTCCGCCAATGTCCTGATCGAGAATGATCTTGTTGGTGCGCCCGAGCACCTTTTCCATCGTCTCGAGATACATTCGTTGCCGCGTTACGTCGGGCGCTTTCTTGTATTGCTCATAGATCTGCAAGAAACGCGCGGTTTGGCCCGTTGCTTCCGCCACCGTCTGCTGCTTGTAGGCCTCCGCAGCTTGCGTGATTTGCGCCACCTTGCCGCGCGCTTCGGGAATCACGCGATTGGCGTAGGTTTGCGCCTCGTTTTGCGCGCGCTCGGCGTCGATACGGGCGGCCTGCACGTCGCGGAACGAGTCGATCACTTGCGCAGGAGGGTCCACCTTCTGCAACTGAACCTGCGTGATCTGAATGCCCGCGCCGTAATGATCGAGAGTGCTCTGGATCAGATCGTGCACGGCGCCTTCGATCGTCTGCCGCGCGCCGGTGAGAATGGGCGCGATGTCGCGGCGGCCGATCACCTCACGCATTGCGGCTTCGGCGACCGCTTTCACCGTTCCTTCCGGATTTTGGATGTTGAACAGGTAATCGCTCACGCCGTTCGGCTGGACCACCCAAAAGACCGAGAAATCGACGTCGACGATGTTCTCGTCGCCGGTGAGCATCAGGCTTTCTTCCGGAACGTCACGGACCGAAGCGCCGCGCCGCAAATCTTCCGAAACCCGCATGCCGATATCGAGCTTGTTGATGCGCAGCGCCTTGGGCGTCAGCGCGCTCTCGATGGGATATGGCAGGTGGTAATTGAGGCCGGGCTTCACGTCACGATCGTAACGGCCAAAGCGAAGGACGACGCCGAGCTCGTCCGGTTCGACGCGGAAGAAGCCGGAAAGGCCCCAGAGCACAATGGCCGCCAGCGCCAGCAGGATGAATCCGCGCCCGCCGAGATGGCCTCCGGGCAGCACGCGCCGCAGCTTGTCCTGTCCGCGGCGCAGAATCTCCTCAAGATCGGGCGGCGTCGGGCCGGATGACTGAGGACCGGAGCCCCAGGGGCCCTTCCCTCCGGAACCCCACGGCCCGCCTCCCTGATTGCTCCAAGGCATTGGATTTGCTCCTCGCGGCGGCGCTTTCCGGCGGGCCTGCGGCGGGCGGGTTATAGTGGACGCAGGGCCACCTTACAACGCGCGCCTATGCGGCGCTCGGACGCTCTCAGCGCCTTTCGTAAACGGCGACGGCAAAGCTCGCCGTGTCGTGGGGGCCCGCCGGATGCTCCTTGCGCGACACCTGGCGCCAGACCGCCGGATCGATCGGCGGGAAATGAACGTCGCCCTCGGGCGACGCATGCACATGGGTTATTTCAAGGCGCTCCGCCTGCGGCATGGTGGCAACAAAAATATCGCTGCCGCCGATCACCATGATTTCGTCGACACCTCGGTCGCGCGCATCCTCGCGCGCCATCGCGAGCGCGGCCTCAATGCTGTTTGCCGGCACGACACCCGGCACGGACAATTTGGCATCGCGCGTGACGACAATGTTCGTCCGCTGCGGCAGCGGCTTGCCGATAGAGGCAAACGTTTTGCGGCCCATCACGACCGGCTTGTTGATCGTGAGCGCACGGAAATGGGCGAGATCGGAACGCAAGTGCCACGGCATGCCGCCGCGAAAGCCGATGACATTATTTTCGCCGATGGCCGCGACAACAACGATCTTTGTCATCGACCGTCCTTGCGCGCGAAACGATGCAAGGCGTCGCCGCTCATCCGACAGATGCGCCAGTCATCCATCACCTGCGCCCCGATCGATTTGTAGAATTCAATCGACGGCTTGTTCCAGTCGAGCACCGCCCATTCGAAACGCGGCCATCCCTCGCTGATGCAACGTCGCGCGAGCGTCTGCATCAGCGCTTTTCCGACGCCTTTGCCGCGATGAGTTGGCCGCACAAAAATATCTTCGAGATAAAGGTTGTCGCGACCACGAAACGAGGAGAAAATCAGAAACCACAGCGCAAAGCCAGCCGGCTCTCCGTTCCACTCGGCGATATCGCAGAACACGCGCGACTGCGGCCCGAACAACGCCGTAGCGATCTGTTTCTCGGTCGCATCGAATTCCGGCAGCAGCCGCTCGTATTCGGCAAGCTCACGCACGAACGCGAACACCAAGGCGCTGTCCGCAGGCCTCGCAGCCCGGATCGCAATGCTCACACCGCCACCTCGGCCTTGATGTGCGGATAAGGATCGTAGTTTTCGAGCGTGAAATCCTCGTAGCGGAACGCGAAGATATCTTTCACGGCCGCATTGAGCCGCATGGTCGGCAGGGGACGCGGCGCTCGCGTGAGCTGCAATCGCGCCTGCTCCAGATGATTGAGATAAAGATGCGCATCGCCGAACGTATGGATGAAATCGCCCGGCTGATATCCGGTCACCTGCGCCATCATCACTGTGAGCAGTGCGTAGGACGCGATGTTAAATGGCACGCCGAGAAACACGTCGGCCGAACGCTGGTAGAGCTGGCACGAGAGCCTTCCCTCGGCGACATAAAATTGAAAAAGACAATGACACGGCGGCAGCGCCATCCTGTCGACATCGGCCGGATTCCATGCTGTGACGATCAGGCGCCGCGAATCCGGACTGCGGCGGATCATGTTCACGACGTTGCCGATCTGATCGATGGCGCCGCCATCTTGTGCCGGCCATGAGCGCCATTGCTGGCCATACACCGGCCCAAGATCGCCACGCTCGTCGGCCCACTCATCCCAGATACGCACGCCGCGCTCTTGCAGGTAGCGGACATTGGTGTCGCCGGCGAGAAACCAGAGCAATTCGTGGATGATCGACTTCAGATGCAGTTTCTTGGTCGTGAGCAAGGGAAAGCCGTCGCCGAGCGCAAACCGCATCTGATGACCGAAAACGGACAAGGTGCCGACACCTGTGCGATCGCGCTTCTCGACGCCATCGGCGAGGATGCGTTCCATCAAATCGTGATACTGACGCATAAAACGTCCTTTGCTGCGCGGGTCTTAAGATGGGCAAGTCTGTGCCCCGCAGCAACGGCGGCGCCGGGCCTTGTCAACAACCGGCAGCCGCAACCCGGGTCGGGGCGAGCGTAAGAGCCAAAAAGCCTTGTATTCCTGAGACGTAGCCGAAGCCTTCCGGGCCGGTCGACGAAACCGGTCTCATCGCTCGAGGGAAGGCATTCTGATAGGATGGTGCCAATTCAAGATCCGAGGGGGAGACGCGTCATGGCCAGCGTGTTCGACCATTTCATTGCCGCTCGTATCCTGCTGACGCTGGGGACGCTTGGGTACGGATTTGTCACCGTGCTTGCGGACTTCAACAAGACACATGCCACGAACCCCGCCTGGACGCCGCACGCCCGCTTCCATGTGGTGTGGCAGATTTCGAGCTATGTCGGCTTCGGCCTGCTGGCGCTGGCCCTTATTTGGATACCGGGTCCGTTGGCGGCGGAACGCCTTTATCTTGCGTGCATTATGGGCGCGATCGTCTATGGAGCGTTCTTCGTCGCCACTTTTGCCATGCCGATCTATGGTGGACGGGCTTTTGACGACAACGGCTATTTGCCGTTTGCGGCCCCGGTGCCGATCATCGCCCGCCGGTGGGACGTGAACATCACGGCGTTCTGCGTCCTGACGGTCGTCTTGATCGCGGGCACAATCTCGCTCGTTGCTGGTTGATGAGGAAGGATTTGGGCCCGCGGCCCCACGCGATCGAGGCATTCCACAACCGGCGTTGATTGCGACCGGTACAGAGTTTGCCGTATTTTGCGTGTTTTACGGTCGAGCTCCGGCAAATACTCGGGCTGCGGCGGCCCGGCATATTGACCGTTCGTATAAGGCCCTATCTAGTGGGCAAAAAGTCCAGAGGGGAAGCGCACTTGCGTCAAATCTTCAAGCTGAAGAAAGACTATTATGCTGGCGGGCTCATGATCCTGCTTGGCTTGATAGCCGCGCTGGAAGGTCAAAATTACAATATCGGCACGCTGCGCCAGATGGGACCGGGCTTTTTTCCGGTCGCGCTCGGTATACTGCTGATTTTTCTAGGCCTGCTCATCGCCGGCACCTCGCTCGGCGCGAGCCCCGAAGACGAGCACATTCTCCCCGAGAGACTCGAGTGGCGCGGCTGGTTCTGCATTCTCGCAGGTCCGGCTCTTTTCATTGTTTTTGGCAAACTGGGCGGACTTGTGCCGGCGACTTTTGCCTGCGTGTTCGTTTCGGCGCTGGGTGACCGCTCGACAACGATCAAAAGCGCGGCCGTCCTGGCTGCTGGCGTCACCGTGTTCGGTGTCCTGCTCTTTTCTTATCTTCTGAAAATGCCGATGCCAGTCTTGAAGTGGGGGCTTTCGTGATTGAAACGGCACTCTCGGACTTAACTTACGGCTTCGGCGTCGCGCTGGAGCCGCATAATCTTATGTGGTGCATCCTCGGCGTGCTCGTCGGCAACATGGTCGGCGTGTTGCCGGGGATGGGGCCACTGGCGACGATTTCGATCCTGCTGCCATTGACGTTCGGCATGAAGCCTGTGGCCGCGATCCTGATGCTCGCAGGCATTTATTATGGTGGCCAATACGGCGGCGCGATCTGTTCGATCCTTTTGAATTTGCCATGTCATCCACCGCACGCGGTGACGTGTTTGGACGGCTATCCATTGACTCAACAGGGCAAGGGCGGCACCGCGCTCGGCATCACGGTCATTTCTTCTTTCGTAGGCGCCTCGTGGGGCATCACCGAGATGATTTTCCTCGCGCCTGCGCTGGTGAGCATCGCGCTGCAATTCGGTCCGGCGGAGGTCTGCTCGCTGATGCTGTTGGGCCTGCTTGCGGGGTCGACGCTCGCGCGCGGCTCGCCGCTCAAGGGCATCGCAATGACCGTGCTCGGGCTGCTGCTCGGACTGGTCGGCGCCGACCTCGAAACCGGCGTGCCGCGCCTGTCGTTTGGAATCCTCGAACTTTATGACGGCGTCGAAATCGTCGCGCTTGCGCTCGGCCTGTTCGGCATTGCGGAGTTCATGAAGAGCATCAATCAGGACATCAAGATCGACCTGAAATATTCGAACGTGCGCGTGCGCGACATGTGGCCGAGCGGCGCCGACCTGAAAAAGTCGCTCGCTCCGATGTTCCGCGGCACGCTCATCGGCAGCCTGTGTTCGCTGATACCCGGCACCGGCCCCACTATCGCGTCCTTCGTGTCCTACGCGACCGAGAAAAAAATCTCGAAAAATCCCGGCAAGTTCGGCCGCGGCGCCATCGAAGGCGTCGCCTGTCCGGAGGCCGCG
>JAICMO010000229.1 GCA_025929185.1 Pseudolabrys sp. | reverse complement strand
TCAGATCATCCATATCGACGAGGACCTGCGCAAAGAGGTTGGCAAAGACCTAGGCGAGATTCGAAGCAAGCTTTCCGAACTGGTGGAGAAGAAGGTCGCGGCCGAAGATCAGTTAAAGCGGGTGGACATCCGCGCGCCGCTCGACGGTATCGTTCATCAGCTCTCAGTTCATACCGTGGGGGGTGTCATCAATCCCGGCGAACCAATCATGTTTATTGTACCCAAATTGGACGCCCTCCTGGTTGAATCAAAGATTCCCCCTCAGGACATCGATCAGGTCCACGTCGGCCAGGAGGTGCTGCTGCGTTTTTCGGCGTTCAACCGGCGCACAACGCCGGAGCTGAAGGGCACCGTGAGCCTTGTCTCGGCAGATGTCTCTCGCGACCAGAAAACCGGCGCAAATTTTTATCTCGTGCGGACTCGGATCAACCAGGGCGAACTTGCGCGCCTTGGGGGCCTGAAGCTCCTGCCGGGTATGCCGATCGAGAGCTTTATTCGAACGGGGGAGAGAACTGTCATGTCCTATCTGACCAAGCCCATCCGTGAACAAATCAACAGGGCCTGGCGCGAGAGATAGCGAGGCGTCCGGCTTGGGCGGGAGGAACCCGAATTTCTCTCACAGGCGCAACGACCGCCCGAGTTCCGCGATCGAAGTTCCAACTCGTCATGGCCCTGACATCATGTGACCGGAACGGATGGCGACCCCTCAGAGTCGTACCTCGTAATAGGCAATAGTACATGATGTACCCGTGGGCTATGGTTTAAAGGGGGTGCTGATATCAGCAGCAGAGGGGATATAGCGCCGATATGCTTTGGGGGTGGTTGCGTTATGTCGACACCGCGCGGGAAATCTTTCGTCGCCATCATCGATGCCAAGGATCTAAGACGGGCGAGCATCGTCAGCCTTCTCGAACCATGGGCCCATGCGCAGAATTTGCGGTTAGCGTCATTCACGCCCGATCAGGCCGTTGAATCGCTCTGCGCCGACACAAAACTTCGAATGCTGATCGTCAGCATGGGCGGCGAATCGGTTGCAGAGAAGCTCCCCAAGCTAAAAGGCTTGCATGCACTCGCATCCGGCGTACCTCTGGTCATAATTTCCGACTGCGATGAATCCAGCGAGGTCGCTGCGGCTTTTGATGCAAATGCGCAGGGCTTCCTCACCAGCGGTATTCCCTCGGCACTCGCGTTCCAGGCACTCACGTTCATTCTCAATGGCGGATCGTATTATCCGCCATCCGCCATGCACCACTTGCAGGCCACCCGATCGGAAGAGGCCGACAAACCGCGAGGCAGCCCCTCAGACGAATCCGGCTCCGGACACGATGGAAACGGGTCGAACGGCAAAGGAGGTAGCTTGGCGCGCGCGCGGAACGGTCAGGATTTTCAGCTGCAAAACCTGACCGCCCGGCAGCGCGAGGTTCTTGAGCATCTCCGCCTTGGCGCATCCAATAAATTGATCGCACGCCGGCTAGGGACAACCGAAGGAACAGTCAAAGTCCACATCCGTCAAATGATGCGAAAATGCCGCGCAGCCAATAGAACGCAACTGGCCCTTGGCGCTCCTTTCAGCCCGGAGAATATTTCGACGATCAAAAATCTTCTGCCCGGCACAAGATCGATATCAAAAGCAGCGGTCCCTTCTTTCCACGTGACATCGCCGCTGCCGCCGGTTTCGCCCAATTCGTTGATCAATCCGCCTCCGCGAGGCCGCCCGCGCGCTTTTGGCAACAATTGAGCCTCCAAGGTAAGAAAATCGATCGCTCTTTGCGGCGCGCCGATTGCGCCGTCGACGCGACTTTGGCCTGCTTACAAACTAGTTCGTAATGACCGCAGTGCCTTCGATCTCGACTTTCGCGCGCGGCTCCAATAGGCCAGCGACGACGAGTAGCGTCATTGCAGGAAAATTTCGGCCGACTGTGCGCCGATAGACTTCTCCGATTTCACGTTTACGCGCGACGTACTCAGCCTTATCGGTCACGTACCAGTTAAGCCGTACCAAGTGATGCGGCTCTCCGCCGGCGGCTGCGAGTACCTCAATGATGTTCTTCAGCGCCTGCTCGACTTGAGCAACGAAATCGTCGCTTTCAAATTGAGCCTGCGCGTTCCAGCCGACCTGGCCCGCGATGAAAACCTGCCGGCCGTGCGCGACGATGGCGTTGGCATAACCTTTTGGTGGGACCCAGTTCTCCGGTTGCACGATTTCAAACGAGCTTTTGCTCATGACAACCGTTCTCGTAATTTGAAACGTTGAATTTTTCCGGTCTGCGTCTTCGGCAAACTATCGACGAATTTCACCGCGCGTGGATATTTATACGGCGCGATCGTCGCCTTGACGTGATCCTGCAAGATCTTGATGCGCAGACCGTCGGCTACAAGGCCTGCTTTGAGCACGACGAACGCCGATACGACCTGCCCTCGCTCCAAATCCGCGGCGCCAATCACGGCACATTCCGCAACGTCCGGATGCGACAGCAATGCGGCCTCAACTTCCGGCCCAGCAATGTTGTAGCCCGACGAGATGATCATGTCGTCGTTGCGTGCAACGAAATGAAATCGTCCATCCTGGCCCCGGACAAATGTGTCACCGGTGAGATTCCAACCGTTATTGACGTAATTTTTTTGTCGCTCGTCCGCGAGATAGCGGCAGCCAGTTGGGCCGCGCACCGCAAGGCGCCCAACTGTGCCGGCGGGCACGTCGTTCACGTCGCCGTCCACGATCCTGGCTTCGTAACCGGCAACCGGCCGCCCGGTCACTCCAGGCAAGGCATCTTCGACACGGTTAGATATGAAGATGTGCAGCATCTCGGTCGAACCAATGCCGTCAAGGATCGGCTTCCCGACCTTGCGCCGCCATTCCTCGAACACCGGCGCCGGCAAGGTCTCACCGGCTGAGACGGCAAGGCGCAGTGACGACAGATTGGCGCCTTGGTCCATCGCCGCCATCATTGCGCGATACGCGGTCGGTGCGGTGAACGAAATCGTTGCTTTGTAATTCTCGATGATTTGCACCATGTTGGCAGGCGACGCGTTTTCCAACAGCGTCGCAGTGGCGCCAAAACGTAACGGGAAAATCGCCAGACCGCCGAGACCGAATGTGAAGGCCAGGGGCGGCGAGCCGACAAAAACGTCCTGTGGCGTCACGTTGAGAACTTCCTTGGCGTAACCATCGGCAATGATCAGCAAGTCACGATGAAAATGCACCGTCGCCTTGGGTTCGCCGGTGGTGCCGGAGGTAAAACCTAGCAAAGCGACGTCATCGCGTCCGGTTGGTACCGCGTCGAATTTCACCGGCTTATCGAGCGCGACGCGGTCCAGTTCCGCGTCATGATTTGAGGTGCCGTCGAAGTTGACGACCTGCCGCAAGAACTTGCTCTGCTTGGCGCAGGCCACCAGCTCGTCGGCGATACGGCTGTCGGTCAACGCGAGCGCGATCTCGGCCTTGTCGACAATCTTGCTGAGCTCGCCGGCACGCAGCATCGGCATCGTATTGACGACGACAGCGCCTGCCTTGGTGGCGGCGAGCCAAGCGGCGACCAGTGCGGGATTATTGCCGGAGCGGATCAAAACGCGGTTGCCTGGCCTGACGCCATAGTTTTCCACCAGTGCATGCGCCAAGCGGTTCGACCAGTCGGCCAGCTCCTTGTAGGTGCGTCGACGGCCATTGCCGATCAGCGCAATGTGGTCGCCGAACCCGCGTTCCACCATGCGATCCGTCAGTTCGACCGCGGCGTTCAAACGTTCCGGGTATTGGAATTCCGGCCGGTCCAGCAGGATGTCCGGCCACTGATCGAACGGCGGAAGGTTGTCGCGGGTGAAGGTATCGACATGCGCGGATGGGCCAAGCGTGATGTTTCGAGTCATGTCAGCGGCCTGCAGCAGATGAAAGCATGGATCGGGCGATGATGATTTTTTGGACGTCGGATGCGCCCTCGTAAATGCGTAGCGCCCGGATTTCACGGTAGAGCGTCTCGACCGGATGACCGGCGCGTACGCCATCGCCGCCGTGAATTTGCACGGCTGCATCGATCACGCGCTGCGCCGCTTCGGTGGCGTAAAGCTTGGCCATCGCTGCCTCGCGCGTCACGCGGGGCGCACCCATGTCCTTGGCCCAGGCGGCGCGATAGACGAGGAGCGTCGCCGCATCGATCTCGACTGCCATATCGGCGATGTGCCCCTGGACCATCTGCAGATCCGACAATGGGCCACCGAACAACTCGCGGCTTGCCGCACGTTTGAGCGTTTCGGCGAGTGCCCGGCGCGCGAAGCCGAGCGCGGCGGCGCCGACGGAGGTACGGAAGAGGTCGAGCGTCGCCATCGCGATCTTGAAGCCATCTCCCGGCGCACCGATCAGATCGGAAGCATCCACCCGACAGCTGTTAAACGCGACCCGGGCCAACGGGTGC
>JAICMO010000163.1 GCA_025929185.1 Pseudolabrys sp. | reverse complement strand
TGCATCAGTGCGGTTGTAGCTGGCGCGCTGACCAGGGGCAAGGAGAAAATTCTCCGGGCTCGTGGTCCAGCCGCCGGGTGATCGCGACTGATCAATTGTCGGACTCATCTTCTGCGCCTCAGTTGACATGTTCCAAGGCCGGTCGGTAGGGTCGGCCCTGTGATGCCAAGCAAGGCGCGGAGCGAGCTTGTTGCTACTGGGTTCCTGTTGCGATGACTCGATTTGCACACACTGGCTTTGGTAAGTGGGCCGCGGTTTTGCTCGTGGTGTTTGCGCTCGATTCGTGCCGGCCGCTGTTTCATCGCCAGGTCTCGGGAATAGTTCTGGCGGTCGAGGGCACCGCGCGCGCCAGGGCCAATGGACAGATCTTTCGCCTAACGACTGACTCATGTCTTTTTCCCGGGACGACGATCGAGCTGCCAGCCAATGGGCAAGTCGACCTGATGCTTTTGCCCGGGATCCTGGTTGAAGCGACCGGCGAATCGGAGATCGAAATTACCCAGTTACTCCTTGCACGCGACGGCGACGAGACCATTCATCCGATGAAGAGGCGGGAGGCGACGCTTCGCCTCACCCGCGGCGCCCTTTGCCTTTCTGTCGGGCGCGCACCGACGGGGTCGCGTCTGCGTGTCATCACTTCCGCCGGAACAGTTATCGCCGGTTCGGGCCGGGCTTGCAAAGTCACCGTGAGAGGGGAAAAAGCGCGGATCATGTCGATGCACGGTGAGGCGAGTTTCGCGCCGGCCGACGGCAGCGCGCGAATCAGGATCGGCCCCGGGTTTTTCCTCGACTGGGCGGGTGCAACTCGTGTGACCGAGGCAGCGGCCGAAGCGGGCCCTGACGAGCAAGGGGAACTGGCTAAGGCCTTGCAGGACGAGCGGCGATTGCTGCGCCTTGCCACGGAGCATGAAGGATACGTGCCTTGGGAGCGCGGCCATAGTTCCGGAGCGCCGCGGTAGTTAACTAAAAAAAATCTTGCCACGGAAAATGGGACTCCTATAATCGCCGCCGAATTACCCAAAAATATGAAAACAAGCTCTCCCCGGACATGGTTCGGGTTCATCTTCGTGATTGCGGCCACGGCCCTGTTCGTCACTGTCACTCAATGGCTCCTCGCCTCGCCCGCTGACGAGATTGCCAAGGCGGTCGCAAGCGGCGGAAATGCCGACGTGAAGAAGGCGAGTGTGCCGGCTTTCATTGACGCTTTCGCCTCGGTGCTGGTGCAGACGGATCGAGGACGCTCCGCTTCTTATATCGCGGCCGCGCAACAACTGCGCCCGGATTTGAGAAACGAGATCGCCGCGGCTGCGAGCGATATGGAGGCCGAAACCGACGACGCGAGCAACGATGAAGACCATCGCGTGTCGCGGCATCGCCGGAAATGCCAGGTCTGTCACCATGGTCACACCCTGACGCTTCCCTGTCGCGAGGTCCCTGAATTTTTGCAACATCACCCTGAAGACACCCGGGGGCCGTGCACGCCGACGCCCACGCCGACGCCGCACTAAAGGGATTGCAGCTAGCTCGATTTGCTTTCGCGTTACGTCCCGAACCGTGGAAACCGTTGTTCCCTTCCGTCCCGTGCTCATGTGCTGCCGGTCACGCCCGCTAGCGGCTTTATTTGCTTACTCTACGCACACCTCTTGCTCTTCATTCTGCGACAATGACACTTTGGCCTCGCCGCCATCCCCGCAGGTTGCGCCTTTTACGGCTGCCGATTAGCGGCTTGGTTTTCCAAGCGATGATTTGCATTCCTGTTGCTGGCTTTCTCCCCGATATAGTCGCGGCAGAAAGCGAAGATGCTTCTTCCGAGCTTTCTCTTTCCGCAAAGGAGTCGAAGCTGATCGCAGAAATCAGCCAGGACGAAAGCCCCGAAGCAGCCCGGGAGATAGAGCCAGCAGCCCGGCCTTCAGCCGAGATCGCCACCGGAACATCGGATGTAACAGGCACGGCGCGCCGGATTCATTACCATGCCGCGCTCAGCGTGCGTGAAGTCTACGATGACAACATCAATCTCAGTCAGTCCCACCGCGAATCGGACTTTTACAGCACGATCGAACCGACGATTGATGTGAGCATCGGGAGCCCGGACGCCAACTTCCTCAGCCTGACCTACTCGCCCAATGCCTATATCTTTGCCGATCACTCCGAGAATAACGCGCTCGAGCACATCATCGCAATCACCGGTCAATATCGCATGCCGCTGCTCACCCTCAGTCTCGCCCAGGATATCCAGATTCTCGATGGCACCGGACTACAGAGCGCGAGTGGCACCGGGACCGATTTTACGCGGACCAATCTCGATGTCGCCGGCCGAACGCGACTTAATATCTACACGACCCGGCTGAATGCCAATTACTCGCTTACGGGTAAGACATTTCTTACCGGAGCTTTGAGTTATAGTCTTTCTGATTACCCAGCGCTCATTAGCTCCTCAGTCGTCGCCGGGAACCTATATTTCAACTACACTTACAGCCCTAAGCTCGCGGTCGGCATCGGGGTTGCCGCGGGCTATGATTTTGTCGAGTCGCCAAGCCAGAATCAGAGCTTTGAACAGATTAATGGTCGCCTATCCTATGAAGTCACTGGCAAGGTCAGCGCGACCTTTTCTGCCGGGGTGGAATTTCGACAGGTGAGCGGGAGCGACGAGAACGACAACGGCTCTCCGGTTTTTGAAGGCAACCTCTTCTATCAACCCTTTGATGGCACAAACCTGGTCGTGACTTTGTCGCGCCGAACCCTCAACTCAGCGGCCTTGTCCTCACAGGATTTTCACTCGACGAGCGTGATCGTCTCGGCGCGCCAGCGGTTCTTTCAACGCATTTACCTTGGCCTCAGTGTCGGTTACGAAAACTCGAGCTACTTCAACACCGCCAACACAATCTCGGCCGACCGGACGGACGACTATATCTTCCTTCAGGCGTCGCTTGATCTCGATATCACGAGGTTCTGGACAGCCGGCATCTATTACTTCTATCGCGAAAGTGACAGCTCGCTCGATCTCTTCAGTTTTTACGACAATCAATTCGGTTTTCGGACAGTGGTTAATTTCTAATCTCAGCTCATGACTCGAACCATCTGCCTCGCTCTCTTTGCCGCGGTTTGCGGAGTGCACCTGTCCTCAGGCCAGAACAATGTTTTTGACGTGCCCCGCCCACCGGCGGTCGCAGCATCGTCTCCAGGGCCGGCGGCATCGGCTCCGCTACCTGCTTCACAGAACGCTCCCGGCGCCGGCGAACCAATCAGCGCGCCGAGCGGCTATCGCTTGAGTGCGAACGATCAGATCGCGGTCGAAGTTTTCGGTGAGGACGACCTGCGCACCGCCGGGCGGCTCAACGCGGAAGGAAATCTCAGCCTTCCCCTCCTCGGGTCCGTCCGTCTTGCCGGGCTGACGCTGAGCGAGGCTGCCGCGCAACTGACCCGGCTTTATGGAAGTGATTACCTGGTCAATCCGAAGATCAATGTTTCGCTCATCGGCTACGCGAAACGCCGGTTCACCATGCTCGGCCAGGTCAATCGCCCCGGAAGTTATGAGATGCCGGAGGGCAGCCCGGCGGGAATTGATTTGCTCGAAGCAATCGCCATGGCCGGGGGCTACACTCGCATCGCAGCGCCGGAAAGGATTAGCGTGCGGCATCATCACGAGGGCGGCAGTGATGAGGTGCTGAGAGTCAATGGAAAGAAGCTGGCCAAGGGCGAGGCGGGCAATTTCGTTGTCGTGCCGGGCGACACCGTGACAGTCGGTGAAAGTATATTTTAAGGCGGGCGTGAAACAAATCGTTGCGATAAGTCTGCATAAATCCTTGTAACTATCCCTGACAAGCTATGATAACTCCTCCCGCCTCAACAACGGCCGCAGGCATGCCCGTGATTTCACCACCGGCAGACGATACGCGTCGCGGTTTTGATTTCCGCCATTTCTGGCATTCCATCCTTGAGCGGCTCTGGGTCGTAGTCATTTGCACGGTTGCAGGTCTATTCCTTGCCCTCGGCTATCTCGCAAAAACTCCGCGCCTCTACCAAAGCCACGCTGTTCTCGAAGTCGACTTCCAAGAGCCGACCATGATTTCCGGTGAGGAAACCGCTTCCCGGATGCGTTCGATGTTTCTCGCCAGCCAGGAAGCCCTCCGCACGATCGAGCAGAATCTAACCAATCGCACGCTGATGTCGCGCGTGGTGCGCGCCGAAGGGCTGGCTGATGATGGCGGGCGCGCCTTCCTCGGCCGGAGTGTTACTCAGGACGCAAACAAACCAGCTTCCCCTCGCCCGTCTCGCATCGACAGCGACACAGATATCCTGGTCCGTAACCGTGCCTTCACCCCAGTCGAAGACGCGCTTGGGGGCACCCTCTCATCGATGGTTAAGCCGGTAATTCGCCGCGGCACGCGTTTGATCGATCTCTACGTGACCCATCCGGACCCGGCGATGGCGCAACGTTTGGCCGAGGCAGTCGGCCGCGAGTATATCCGCATGTCGATCGAGCGGCGGGCCGATTTCAGCCAGGAGAGTCTCCGCTATCTCATGGAGGAAGAGGACCGGTTGAAACGTAATCTGCAACGGAGCGAGGCCGCGGTCGCGGATTACAAAGCGAAAACCCCCGACGCACTGCAACTCGGCGGCGGAGCCGCGGCCACTGGCGCTGCACCCGGTGCAGGCAGCGCCAGTTCGCGCGGCGGTCTGGTCGAAGACCGTTTACAGGAACTCACTAGCAAAGCCACCGCGGCCAAAGCCGACCGGGTGCGTCTTGAGAGCGAACTGCAACAGATCGAGAAAATCGGCGACAACGTCGATGCGCTGCTTGCCATCCCGAGCATCGCCACCGCCCCGGTCGTGACCGATCGGCGGAAAGACGTCGCTCAACTCGAATCGGCGGTTGCCAGTCTTTCGCAACGTTATAAGTCAAAGCATCCAAAAATGATGGCGGCACGCGCGGCGCTGAGCGAAGCCCGGGACGCCCTGAATCGCGCCGTACTCAATCAACCGGCCGTGCTCCGCAATGTGCTCGAGCAGGCGCGTGCAGCCGAGGCCAATCTCGGTTCGGCGGCGCAAGACCAGGAAAAAGCAGCGCTGGCTCTTAATAAAGCCGCCATTGGTTACCAGGAGCTGGCGCGTCAGGCGGAAACTGACCGCGCGCTTTATGAAAGTGTCTTGCGGCAGATCAAGGAAACTAACCTAACGAAAGACGTCAAAACGACCGCGCTCAGCATTTCTGAACACGCTCCGTTGCCCTACTCGCCGGCGAGTCCAAAACCGGTCAAGGCTCTTGTCCTAGGTTTGTTAGGCGGGATGGCGGCCGGGCTCGGGTTTGTTTATGGCGCTGACGCACTCGATCGCTCGCTTAAGACGGTCGACCAAACCGAATCGTTTCTTGGCCTGCCGGTTCTCGCCGCCGTGCCCGAAACGACTGCTCCGAAAAAGCTCGCAACTTCCAACCATGATACTCCGGACGGCGCTGCCATCACTTATCGTCTCGTGGCCGAAGCCCCGGAGGGGCCGGTGGCGGAATCGTTCCGCAACCTGCGCGCGGCGCTATCCCTGCTCGGTCCCGAGGCGGAAAGAAAGGTGTTTCTCTTCACGAGCGCCTTGCCTAACGAGGGTAAGAGCTTTACGAGCGCTAATTATGCGCTCGCGCTCGCACAACAGGGCCACCGCGTCCTCTTGATTGACGGTGATCTTCGCCGGCCCAGCCTCGACAAGATATTCCCGCATGCCTTCAACGACAACAGCGAAGGAAATCCGGTGCATGGTATTGTCGACTATCTTGTCGGCGAGATCGGCCTCGCCGAGGTCGTCCGCCCGGTGGCCGCTGGCGAAGTCGAAATTTCCGGCAAGCGCGGGAACGGCGAAGGTGAATTTACAACCGCCACCGGTGGACAGCTCTCGCTTCTGGCCGGGGGCGGCCGCGCCCCGAACCCAGCTGAGTTACTCAGTGGACACTCCTTTGGTGAGTTAGTCGCGGAGGCTTCTCGGCTGTTCGACCGGGTAGTGATCGATAGCGCACCGCTCCTGGCGGTGAGTGACACGTTGCTCATGACACCTCATGTGCAGACAATTACTCTCGTCGTGCGTGCGGCCAAGACACCGCGCAATGCTATCCACCGCGCTATCTCACTGCTCGCGACGGCGAGTGCGCGGCCGGCCGGGATTATTCTCAATCGTCTCCCACACCGGCGCGGCTCCGGTTACTACTACTATTATGCTTCGCACGGCTACGGAGCGGGGGAAGGTTCCTACGCCGGCAGATACAGCGAGAGAGTCACGGCTGAGACTTGACCGGTTCGGTTCTGGTTTGCGATCTGCCCCAGTTTCCGCTTCCCCAGCAGATGCCGAGATAGGTGACGGCGTAAAGCTGGATGGAACAGATTTGGAGCGGGAAATCGACCAGAGCATGCAACGCGACTCCGAGCAGTGCGACCACACTTAGCGTAAGGATGAGGCGCTGCCGAGGTAACCATGCCGAGGTGCCGCGGCGGTTTGAAAGGACCCTGAATGCGACGATCAAGCCACCGGCAAACAACGCCTCCCAGAGCAGACCGCCGACCCAGCCCCACTCCAGCATTGTCTGCAGATGATCGTTATGGAGAAAGAGCCAACTCCCGGCGGTCCGCGGATCCATGTTAAAATGGGGAAAAACCGCCGCAAAGGTTCCCGGGCCAAAACCGAGCGGGCCCGCGTCTGGTAAAGCCGCGAGCGCGGCTTGATCGACGAGCCAGCGAGCATCCGTGAACCAACGTTCGCGGAACTGTTCCCAACGCCCTAACGACTGGTCGAGATGACTAACTCTGACGATCGCCCACAACGCGATCGCGCTAACGATAAGAGCGACGGCCACGGTTTTCAGCTCGAGGTGCCTCATTCGCCGGAAGATCTTTCCAGCCGATAAGATGAGCAAAGCCAGCATCAGCAACGCAGCGATGAACTGTCCCATGCGCGATGTATCCGAGATTACGGCGACAATCATGATTAGGAGCAAGGTCAACCAAAGCGCCCGCGCCCCTGCGTTCGAAGGGCGGGTTGTGTAGCGATAGGCAAGCCCGGCTACGACGGGCAAAACAAGGTTGAGAAAGGCGCCGGCGTTGCCGTGATAGTAAAAGCTGGCAAAGAAGGTTGTGACCGGCGGCTCACCAGGCTCGCGTAGGTCCCAGAAAATCATCTCTGCGCCCGTCGCTTTTTGTAAGAGGCCGAGCAGCGCAATTGATCCCCCGGCAAGACCGATCGCCCAACAAATACGAAGTAACCAGCCCGGGTCTTGGGCTAGATCGGCCATGATCCAGACGCACCCGAGAAGAAGTGTAAGACGGCGGACGGAAGCAAGAGCGAGCGCATAATCGACTGATCCCGGCGCGCCGGGAAGCGGCGAAGCCAGTGGGAGAAAGAGTTTGTAATCGGCGTCAAAGATGGCCTGAGCATTGAACGCAATGCCCCACCCAATAAGCAGCAGCAGCAGTGAAATTGCCAATAACCAACCTGACCAGAAGCTCGCCCTGTTGCCCGACGCGACCCGACCAATCAACCAAAGCAGAAACGTTCCCGCCAGTATCCAGTTTAGATGCCGAATGGCGGAGGCGCTTGTTCCACCAAAGTCCCACGGGGCGTAAAAGAGCGCGATGAGCAGGAGCCAGGCGGCGCTCGCGCGCGCCAGGCTGCCGACCCGGCCGAGGTTACTGACTCGCCGGGCTCTCGGGTGTTGCC
>JAICMO010000154.1 GCA_025929185.1 Pseudolabrys sp. | reverse complement strand
TTCCCCCGGCCACAATATCGAAACGGTTTGCCACGATACGCACCGATGATCCCGTGCTCTGCTGGCATTGCCGCGGCGCATCATTTAAGATTGCCTAGAAAAATGGGAGGGAGAGCGAGCAATGCAGACGATGGCAGCGGGGGTCACCAAAGCTAATTCGGGACTTGACGGAATTGTTTGGAATATTCTCGGGCAGACCTACGTCCCTAAGCAGCTTAACGAGGCTTCATTCGCCTGGCACGCGACGCTGCCGCCCACGACTTTCGTGCCACCGCACGTCCATCCGACGCAGGACGAATTCGTCTACATGCTGGAAGGACGGATGGATGCACTTATCGATGGCAAGGAATTTGTCGCGACGGCCGGCGACCTGATCAAGTTGCCGCGCGGCATTCCGCACGGCCTCTTCAACAAGTCCGACCAAGTCCTCAAGTGCCTTTTTTGGGTGACACCGACGCGCAAGCTTTACGACCTGTTTTGGGCGATTCATTCCATGAAAGAACAGAATCCGCCGGACGTGGTCGCGCTTTCCACCAAGCACGAAGTCAATTTCCTGCCGCCTCCGGCAGCAGCCTAGGCGACTTTGGCTTTGTTGACTTGATCCTTGGTGAAGCCCGCTTTTGCGGCGTAACCGCGGACGATGGCCTTGCGCTCTTCATATGACAGCACGTCGTCGATGTTGGCGAAGCCCTCCGGCGCGCGCGCCTCGACGGCATCGATTACGCCCTCCGGTCCCCCGGAGCGGTTCGACTGCACGATCTGCGCCGTCATCGGCAGCCGCTCGCATTCATACATATAAAGTGCCTGGGTTGGGTGTTCGGCCTCGGCGAGCCGATCGGCTAGACATCGTGCGTCAAGGATCGCCTGCGAGGCGCCGTTCGATCCGACCGGATACATCGGATGCGCGGCGTCGCCGAGCAGCGTTACGCGACCGTGCGACCAATGCGGTAATGGATCGCGGTCGCACATCGGATATTCCCAGAATTCGCGCGTCGATTCGATTAGTCCTTTAGCATCGACAAACGGGATCGAGAACCGCTGCACGTGCGGCATCAGGTCCTCGAAGCGACCTTGGCGCGACCAATCTTCCTTGCGCGGCGGTACACCGCCTTCTGCGACTTTCACCAGCACCGCCCAATTGGTGAGAGGCGTGTTCTCGTCGCTCCCTTCGCCAATCGGATAGATGACCAGTTTGGCGGCCATGCCGCCGGCAATGACCATCGAGCGCCCGGTCAGGAACTTCGGCCACTCGATCGCTCCACGCCAAAGCATGGACCCGTTCCAGCGCGTCGGGCCCTCGTTCGGATAAAGCGTCTCGCGCACAAGCGAGTGGATGCCATCGGCGCCGATCAGAATGTCGCCGCTCGCCGTCATGCAATGCGAGCCGCTGCGGCCGAAGAAATAGCAGGTGACGCCGCTTTCGTCCTGCGTGAATGAGCCGAGACGGTGTCCGGTGTGGACGCAACGGTCGCCGAGCCGCTCGCGGACCGCCTGATAGATCGCCGACTGCAAGCGGCCACGGTGGATCGAGAATTGCGGATATTCGAAACCGGCGTCTGTGCCGCGCGGTTCGCGCCAGATTTCCTGGCCGATGCGGTTCATGTAGAAAAGTTCGTGAGTCCGAATTCCGACTTGGTCCAGCTTCGAAAGCAAGCCGAGTTGCGCCAGTTCCTTGATCGCGTGCGGCAGCGTGTTGATGCCGACGCCCAGCTCGCGCACGCTCTCGGCTTGCTCGAATATCTCGCAGTCAATGCCGCGCGCGTGAAGCATAAGCGCCGTTGTTAGCCCGCCGATGCCGCCGCCGACTATGATCGCCTTCATTAGTTGTTGCCCTCAACGCGATACAGGGGACAGACATAATGTGGCCCCGTGGGCTTTCGGGCAACTGATGAGCGCCAAACCCGTTGACTCCAGCCCGAATTCCCCGGCCAAATAGCGTCGACCGGCCTTCGGAGAAGGGCATTCAGTGGGAGTTGTGTGATGCGTATGGCGAGGCAAGGACTGATCGCGGCAGCGGCCCTCGTGTTAGCGGCTGGCAGCGCAGCGGCGCAGGACAAGATCCGCATCGGCCTTATTTATACCTTGTCGGGCCCGGCCTCTGCGCTCGGCCAGCAGTCGAAGAACGGCTTCGAGCTTGCCATCAAGGATATCGGCTCCAAGATGGCGGGCAAGGAGGTCGAGTTATTCGCCGTCGACGACACGCTCAAGCCTGACCTCGCTATCCAGAAGGTTCACGAATTGATCGAGCGCGATCGCGTCGACTTCGTGGTGGGCCCGATTTTCTCGAACATCCTGGTCGCGATCCACAAACCGGTGATCGATGCCGGAAAGATCCTTATCAGCACCAATGCCGGCACCTCGAATTTCGCCGGTGCGGCCTGCAATCCCAATTTTTTCGTGACCTCATATCAGAACGACCAGATTTTCGAAGCGATCGGCGAGGCCGCCAACAAGCTCGGCTACAAGCGCGTCTACGCTCTGGTGCCAAACTATCCGGCCGGCAAAGATGCGATTGCCGGCTTCAAGCGCACCTACAAAGGCGAGATCGTCGACGAGTCGCTGGTACCGCTCAACACCACCGATTTCAGCCCGGAGGTTTCGAAACTTGCGGCATCAAAAGCCGACGCACTATTCACTTTCATGCCGGGCGGGCTCGGCATCAATCTACTCAATACGTTTGTTCGGGCGGGGCTCAAGGGTAAGGTCCCGATCATCTCCGCATTCACGGCCGACGAAGCGACGCTGCCCGTGCTCAAGGATAACGCGGCCGGCGTCTACGGCGTCCTGACCTGGGCGCCGAACATGGATAACCCAGCCAATAAGAAATTCGTCTCCGAATACGAAGCCGCCTACAAGGCGGTGCCGGCGTCCTACGCCATGCAGGCTTACGATGCGGCCATGCTGATCAATAGCGCGGTCGCCGCGGTGAAGGGCAATCTCGCCGACCAGAACGCGGTCCGCGCCGCGCTCAAGAAGGCGGCCTTCACCTCGGTGCGGGGGCCATTCAAATTCAATATCAACGGCTACCCGATCGAAGACTTTTATCTCACCAAGGTCGCCAAGCGCGCCGACGGCAAATACGAGACGCAGATCGTCAGAAAGATCTTTTCCAACTACGCCGACGGCTACGCCAAGGACTGCAAACCGCGGTAAACATCGGCTTCGCTGGCGTCCCTTTCCGCGCGCAGCGGGGGCTTGCTTCTTCGAGGCCAGATGCTTTAAGTTTAAATATTATAGGATTATAATGGTGCGGCTTACGGGGCAACAAGGACTGGACCGACCCATGCGCGCGGTTTGTCTCGGCGGCGGCCCCGGCGGGCTCTATTTTGCGATCTCGCTGAAGCGGCGGGATGCGGCGCATGACGTCACGGTCGTCGAGCGCAACCGGCCGGACGATACCTTTGGTTGGGGCGTCGTGCTGTCCGACGAAACGCTGGCAAATCTCCGAGCCAACGATCCGGAAAGTGCGGCCCTCATTCGCGAGTCGTTCGTCTATTGGGACGATATCGCCGTGCATTATCGCGGCAAGACGATGCGCTCCGGCGGCCACGGCTTTTCAGGCATCGGTCGCAAGCGGCTGCTGAACATTCTTCAGGAGCGCGCGCGCTCTCTTGGGGTAAAGCTCGAATTTGAAACAGAGGCCAAAGATGTTTCCGCGTACGCCGATTACGATCTGATCGTCGCATCCGACGGCGCGAATTCGCGGGTGCGCGCCGACCACGCGGAGATATTCAGACCCGACATCGACATGCGGGCGTGCAAATACATCTGGCTCGGAACGCACCAGAAATTCGGCGATGCCTTCACTTTCATCTTCGAGCAGACGAAGCACGGCTGGATTTGGGCGCACGCCTATCAGTTCGACAGCGATACGGCGACCTTCATCGTCGAATGCTCGGAAGAGACCTGGCGCCGTGCTGGCTTCGAAGCCATGAACGCCGACGAGACGATAAAAACCTGCGAGAAAATCTTCGCCCCGTATCTTGGCGGTCACAAATTGATGTCGAACGCGCGGCATCTGCGCGGTTCGGCCTGGCTCAACTTTAACCGGGTCCTGTGCGAGCGGTGGAATCATAAGAATATCGTGTTGCTCGGCGACGCGGCCGCCACCGCGCATTTTTCGGTCGGTTCCGGCTCGAAACTCGCGCTGGAGAGCGCAATCAGCCTTTCGAATTATCTTCACAGCGAGCCGACCATGTCGCACGCTTTTCGTCGCTATGAGGATGAGCGGCGGCTCGAGGTGCTGCGGCTGCAAAGCGCCGCGCGCAATTCGACCGAGTGGTTCGAAGATCTCGAGCGTTATCTGAACCTCGACCCCGTGCAGTTCAACTATTCGCTGCTTACCCGTTCGCAGCGCATCAGCCACGAAAACCTGCGCAAGCGCGACGCGATTTGGCTCGGCAACGCGGAGCGCTGGTTTGAGCGTCAGGCCACCGGCCGCGAGCCGCGAAAGGCGCGGGCGCCGATGTTCGTGCCGTTCCGCGTCCGCGGCGTGGAATTGATGAACCGCGTGGTGGTGTCGCCCATGGCGCAGTATCGCGCGGTCGACGGCACGCCGACCGATTGGCATTTGGTGCACTACGGGGAGCGTGCCAAGGGAGGCGCGGGGCTGCTCTTTACCGAGATGACTTGCGTGTCGCCCGAGGGCCGCATCACGCCCGGCTGCGCAGGGCTTTATCGCCCCGAGCACGAAGCCGCCTGGAAGCGGATCGTCGACTTCGTCCATGCTGAGAGCGACGCGAAGATTGCCATTCAACTGGGTCATTCGGGAGCCAAAGGTTCGACCCAGCTGGGCTGGGAAACAATGGATGCGCCGTTGACCTCCGGCAATTGGAAATTGATGGCGCCGTCTGCGGTGGCATGGAGCCCGCAGAACCAGACGCCGCGAGAGATGACGCGTACCGACATGAACAACGTGCGCGACGAATTCGTCCGCTCGGCACAAATGGCCCAGCGGGCCGGTTTCGACTGGCTCGAACTGCATTATGCGCACGGGTACCTGATGTCCGCTTTCATCACTCCGCTTACGAACAAGCGAACGGACGAGTATGGCGGCTGTCTTGAAAATCGCATGCGATTTCCGCTCGAGGTATTCCGCGCCATGCGCGCCGTGTGGCCGGACGACAAGCCGATCTCGGTGCGTATCTCGGCCAATGATTGGGTGCCGGACGGCCTCTCGCCGCGGGATGCAGTGGCGATTGCGCGTATTCTAACCGACGCCGGCGTCGATATGATCGATGTGTCAGCCGGACAGACCTCCAAGGGGGCAAAGCCGGTTTACGGCCGCATGTTTCAGACGCCGTTCTCCGACCGCATCCGCAACGAGGCGGGCATTGCGACGCTGGCAGTCGGCAACATCTACGATGCCGACCACGTTAATTCGATCTTGATGGCTGGACGCGCCGATCTCGTGTGCCTGGCGCGGCCTCATCTTGCCGATCCGTACTGGACGCTGCATGCCGCGGCCGAGCTTGGTTACGAAGACTTGTCCTGGCCGAAACCGTATTGGCCCGGCCGCGACCAGCTCTATCGATTGAAGTCGCGGCCCGACGTGATGACGGGCAAAGTGTGATGGTCGCGCTCGACGGACGGCATGCATTGATCACCGGCGGGGGTAGCGGCATTGGAGCGGCGATCGCGCGAGCGTTGGCGAGGGAAGGTGCGGCTGTCTCGCTGGTCGGACGGCGTAAAGCGCCGCTCGATAACATCGCACGATCTTTGCTGAAGGCCTCCGCGATTGCCGCCGATGTGACGAACGCTGCGGATTGTGGGGCAATGATGGAATCGGCGCGCGCGGTACATGGGCCGGTAGACATCGTCATCGCCAATGCAGGCGCGGCCGAAAGCGTCCCGGTTGCAAAGATGTCAGCCGAACATTGGCAGCGCATGATTGACGTCAACTTGACCGGCGCGTTTCTGACCGTGCAAGCGGCCTTGAGTGACGTGGTGCGCAAAGGCGAGGGAATACGGCGCATCGTGTTCACCGCGTCAACCGCGGGGCTGAGAGGTTACGCCTATGTGGCGGCCTATTGCGCGGCCAAGCACGGCGTCGTGGGTCTTGCGCGCGCCCTGGCGGCAGAACTTGAAAAGCCGGGGCTGACCGTCAACGCAGTCTGTCCGGGCTTTACCGAAACGCCGCTTCTGGAGCGCTCTGCTGCTGTGATTGCAAAGAAGACCGGCCGTACTGTCGGCGAGGCGCGCGTCGTCCTTGCCGGGGACAACGCCGGTGGCCGACTGATTTCGCCGGAGGAAGTGGCCGCAAAGGTTCTGTGGCTATGCTCGCCGGCCGCCAAAGCCATCAATGGTGAAGCCATTGTCATTGACGGGGCGTGACATGACGGTCGCTCTCAAAGCAAAGTCGCGTCAAGCACCATCGCTTAGCAAGCAGCGGCTGCGGCTGTGGGTCCGCATCCTGCGCGCCGCGCGCGCCATCGGGGCTGAAGTGCGCGAGCGGCTTCGTGTCCAGTTCGATGTGACGCTGCCGCAATTCGACGTGATGGCCGCGCTCGAGAGGAAGCCAGACGGCATGACGATGACCGAATTATCGCGCTTCCTGATGGTATCGAACGGCAACGTCACCGGCATCATCGATCGGTTGGTGTCGGATGGTTTGGTCGCACGCCAAGCGCCGGCCGATGACCGCCGCGCCATTGTCGTGCGCTTGACCGCGCGCGGCTTGAAGGAATTCACAGCGATGGCGAAGGCGCACGAAGCGTGGGTCGATGGCTTGCTATCGGAATTTAACGCAGCGGAAGCGGGCACGTTGATCCGTCACCTCGACGGACTGTCCAGCCGCATTCGCAATGGAGGGTCGCGCGCATGAACATGAGCGACTTCAAGCCGAAGCACTTTAACTGGGCGGCGAAAAACGGCATTGCCGTGATCACGCTTAAGGGCGCCGAAAGGAAGAACCCGATCACTTTCGAAAGTTATGCCGAACTCGGCTGCACCTTCCGTGAGCTTTCGCGGGCCCGCGATATCAAAGTCGTTATATTCGGATCGAGCGCGGGCAACTTCTGCTCCGGGGGCGATGTGCACGACATCATCGGCCCGCTCTTAAGCCGCGATATGAAAGGCCTTTTAGAGTTCACGCGGATGACCGGCGAACTCGTGAAGGCGATGCGCGCCTGCCCTCAGCCGATAATCGCTGCAATCGACGGTGTCTGCGTCGGAGCAGGCGCGATGATTGCTTTGTTCTGCGATATTCGTCTCGGCACGCCGCAAGCCAAAACCGCGTTTTTGTTCACCCGCGTCGGCCTCGCCGGCTGCGACATGGGCGCCTGCGCTTTGCTGCCACGTGTCATCGGCCACGGACGCGCCTCGGAATTGCTGTATACCGGCCGCGTCATGACGGCGGAGGAGGGGGAGCGTTGGGGTTTTTTCAATCGCCTCGTTGCCGCGGACAAGCTTGAAGCAGAAGCAATGGCTCTGGCCCAGCAACTCGCCAGCGGTCCGGCGTTCGCGCATGCCATGACGAAGACCATGCTGCACCAGGAATTCGCCATGCCGCTTGACGCCGCGATCGAGGCGGAGGCGCATGCGCAAGCAATCTGTATGCAAACGCAGGACTTTCACCGGGCCTATGAGGCCTTTGTCGGCAAGCAGAAGCCGCAGTTCGCCGGAAATTGAGCGATGCTCGACCGCAGTTTCCTGCATTGGCCGTTTTTCGAGGAGCGCCATCGGGCGCTGGTCGAGCGCCTGGAAACCTGGGCCGGACGAAATTGTCCGCATGTCGACAACCGCGATGTCGATGCCGCCTGCCGAGAGTTGGTGCACAAGCTCGGCTGCGATGGCTGGCTCAAGCACACTGCGCCGGGGGACGATCTATCGGACGGGATCGACGTCCGCACCTTGGCGTTGATCCGCGAAACACTCGCGCGTCATTCGGGCCTTGCCGATTTTGCGTTCGCGATGCAAGGCTTGGGCGCCGGGCCCATTTCGCTATTCGGCACCGCTGCTCAAAAATCCCGATGGCTGCCAAAAACCCGGAGCGGCGCTGCGATCGCGGCTTTTGCGCTTTCCGAGCCTGCTGCGGGGTCCGATGTCGCCAATATTTCAACCACGGCGCGGCGGGACCGCGACGGGTACGTCCTCGATGGCGAAAAGACCTGGATTTCGAATGGCGGCATTGCCGATCTTTACATTGTATTTGCCCGCACCGGCGAGGCGCCGGGCGCGAAAGGCCTGTCCGCGTTTATCGTCCGAGGCGCCAATCCCGGCCTTTTAATTGAAGAACGCCTTGAGGTCATGGCCCCGCACCCGTTGGCCCGGGTCGCGTTTAACAGCTGTCGGGTGGATGCTTCCGATCTGATCGGTGCGCCGGGAGATGGCTTCAAGATCGCGATGGCGACGCTCGACCTCTTCCGTACCTCCGTCGGCGCCGCCGCGCTCGGCTT
>JAICMO010000148.1 GCA_025929185.1 Pseudolabrys sp. | reverse complement strand
GCGCGAAAGCCCGCGCACCTGGCCTTCGATGCGGCCGAGCCGCTTGATGGTCGCCGCCTTGCTGTTCTTTCGCATGCGCTCTATATACCCCCTGGGGGTATTGGATGCAAGATATGACCGCAGCGCACGATCATCATCGCCACAGCGAGCCGGCAACGCCAAGCGCGCTCGATCCCGTTTGCGGCATGACCGTCGATCCGCACACCGCCAAGCACCGCGCTGATTACCAAGGCCATCCGTATTATTTTTGCTCCGCGGGCTGCCGCGCGAAATTCGTTGCCGATCCGCAGAAATATCTCGGCGCGCGCGAGCCGGAGCCGGCGATCGAGGGCGCGATCTACACCTGCCCGATGCACCCGGAAATTCGCCAGCAGGGTCCCGGCTCCTGCCCGATCTGCGGCATGGCGCTCGAGCCCGAAATACCGTCGGCCGATGCGGCACTCAATCCCGAACTCGCCGACATGACGCGCCGGTTCTGGATCGGCCTTGCGCTCGCCATACCCGTGATGGTGCTGGAGATGAGCGGTCATTTCGGCGCGCATTGGATCGATCAGTCGCTATCGAACTGGATTCAATTCGCGTTTGCTACGCCGGTCATCGTGTGGGCCGGCTGGCCGTTCTTCGAGCGCGGATGGCAATCGCTCGTCGCGCGCAAGCTCAACATGTTCACGCTGATCGCGATGGGCACCGGCGTTGCTTACGTTTACAGCGTCGTCGCAACCATCGCGCCGGGAGTTTTTCCCGATGCTTTCCGCGCGCATGGATCGGTTGCGGTCTACTTCGAGGCGGCGAGCATGATTACCGTTCTCGTGTTGCTTGGGCAGGTGCTCGAATTGCGCGCCCGCGAGTCGACGTCCGGCGCAATCCGCGCCCTCCTTGATCTCGCCCCGAAGACGGCTCGGCGCGTGCAAAGCGACGGCAGCGACGAGGACGTGCCGCTCGATACCATTGAGGTTGGAGACAAATTGCGCGTGCGGCCCGGTGAGAAGGTGCCGGTCGACGGCACCGTATTGGAAGGACGCTCGTCACTCGATGAATCGATGATCACCGGCGAATCGATGCCGGTGACCAAGCAGGAAGGCGGTCGTGTCATCGGCGGAACGCTCAATGCGAGCGGCAGCTTCGTCATGCGCGCCGAGAAGGTCGGCCGCGAAACGCTCCTAGCGCAAATCGTGCAGCTGGTGGCGAAGGCGCAGCGCAGCCGCGCGCCGATCCAGCGGCTCGCCGATCTGGTCGCCTCGTGGTTCGTGCCGGCGGTCATCGCGGCAGCCATTGCGGCCTTCGCCGCGTGGGCCGCATTCGGGCCGGAGCCGCGCTTGGCCTACGGACTCGTGGCAGCCGTCAGCGTGCTGATTATCGCCTGCCCTTGCGCGCTCGGGCTCGCCACGCCGATGTCGATCATGGTCGGCGTCGGCCGCGGCGCGCAATTGGGCGTGCTGATCAAGAACGCGGAAGCGCTCGAGCGGCTGGAGAAAGTTGACACGCTCGTCGTCGACAAGACGGGCACGCTGACGGAAGGAAAGCCGAAGGTCATCGCCATCATGCCTACGGGCGATTTCGGCGAAGCCGAAGTGCTGCGGCTTGCCGCGAGCGTCGAGCGCGCGAGCGAGCATCCGCTGGCGGCGGCAATCGTTGCCGCGGCGAAGGAACGCGGCATCGAACTCGCGCCTATGCGCGGATTTGATGCTCAATCCGGCAAAGGCGTGATCGGCATGGTGGAGCGCCGGCGCATCGCGCTGGGCAATGCCGATTTCCTTTCCGAGCTCAACATCGACACCGCGCCGCTTGTGGCCAAAGCGGACGAACTGCGCTGCAACGGAGCGACGGCGATCTTCGCCGCAATCGATGGAAAAACTGCCGGCGTCTTCGCCATTGCCGATCCGGTAAAGGCATCGACGCCGCACGCGCTGCGCGCGCTCGTCGCCGATCATATTCGCGTCGTCATGCTCACCGGCGACAACCGGACGACTGCGCAAGCAATCGCAAACCGGCTCGGAATCACAGAAGTCGAAGCCGACGTCCTGCCTGATCGGAAAGCTGAAGCGGTCGAAAAATTGCGCCGCGACGGCCGCATCGTCGCGATGGCAGGTGACGGCGTGAACGATGCACCCGCGCTTGCCGCCGCCGACGTTGGGATTGCCATGGGCACGGGCTCCGATGTCGCGCTCGAAAGCGCCGGCGTCACGTTGCTCAAAGGCGATCTCGCCGGCATCGCACGCGCACGCGCGCTTTCGTCTGCCACCATGCGCAACATTCGGCAGAATCTGTTTTTCGCATTCGTTTATAACGCCGCCGGCATTCCGATCGCGGCCGGCGTGCTTTACCCGGTGTTGGGCTTGCTGCTCTCGCCGGTGATCGCCGCCGCGGCGATGGCGCTGTCGTCGGTGAGCGTCGTCGGTAACGCACTGCGGATGCGCGCTATGCGCATTTAATGTCTTGCGTCAGTGCGCGGTCTTCGCGCCTCCACGCGCCGGTGCGGCTCCGGCAGGCGGCGCATTGCAATTTTTCTCGACCTGCATCGCCCGCAACTGACGGGACTCTTCCACCAAAGAATCATATTCGGGCCGATAGGCAAGCGTGCTCGCCATGTGGCCGCCCGGCCCCGACTCCGCTTTTGTCATCAAGTCGTGCAGCTTTTGCTCGCGCTCGGCGTTTTGCTTCGCGCGCAGCGCAAGCTCGGGGCACGAATAGAGCACGAATTTTCCGGGCGCGACCATCAGCCGTCCCGTTCTCTCCGCCGTCGAGCAGCTTGCGAGCATGACAGCGAAGATCGCCGGCGCCACGCCTGTGAACAAAGCGATCGAATATTGGCAGCGGTTATTGCTCGTTCTCAACATCGCATGTCACGTTTTGGTGCGGACGGAGGGATTCGAACCCTCACGGGATTTCTCCCAAGGGATTTTAAGTCCCTTGCGTCTACCTTTCCGCCACGTCCGCGCGGCAAACTTGAGGCGCCGTTCGGTCACGGGATTTACCCCAGATCGGCAAATTAACAAACGGCGCCTTTGGGACTAATGGCGGCTTACAGGCTTGCGAGCCATGCGACCACCTCGGAGGCGACGCGGCCGGGCGTACTCATGTGCGTGCCGCCGGGCACTTCGACGTATTTGCTTCTGTGATTCTTAGCCGCCGGCCCGAAAATCTGGCCATGCGCCCGGCTTACGATGCGATCCTGGCTACCGACCGCCATGAAGATCGGTACCGGCTTCATGGCGACGGCATTGGCCGTCATTGAGGCAGGGCCATGTGGATCGAAATAACTGAGGTAGACTTTAGGCGTCGCGTCCACCTGAAACCGGCTCCCTTGATTGAGATCGGTAAAGTTCGTTCGCACGTCGCCTTTGCCGGAAGCATCCAATTGCCTGGCTGTTGCGACGGACGCGGCGACCGCGGTTTGGAAGAGCGGCGACTCCGGCGTGTGCCCCGGCGAGAGCGCGAGCACGGCGGCGATATCGCCGTGGCGCCTGGCGTATCCGATCGCGGCATTGGCGCCGAAGCTCATGCCGCCGACAACAATTTTGCGCTTGCCTTCCGCGCGCAACCTTTTCACGGCGGCATCGATCTGCACCATCGCCTGAGCGTACGATGCATCGTACATGCGCGTACGCGACCATGGCATTTCCGGCATGACGACCGTTGCGCCCGCCGCTCGCAATGCAGCGGCGACACCGCCGATCGGCCCGCCCGGCCGGCCCTGCTTGCCGTGCATCAATACCACGCCATACCCCGCCAACGATTGTGCAAATGCCGGCAAGCCCGCCGACGCAGAAACGGCAAACGCCAAGGCAAGAGTGAGCAGAAATCTGCGAAGTGGCTCCGGCGAGTTTCTGCTCGCTCGATCCATTATTTCTGCTCCAGCGTGATGTGCGCTTCCTTGACGACGCCGCCAAACTTGGCCGTCTCCGAGGCGACGAAGCTCTTGTATTCGGCGGGCGTCATTTTTTTTGGAATGATGCCCTGCACCATCAGCTTCTTGGCGACGGCCTTGTCCTCGAGCGTGTCGTTGACGATCAAATTGAGCCGGCCGACGATGTCGGACGAGGTGCCAGCCGGCGCGAACATGCCGAACCAGTTGAGCAGCTCGTAACCTTTCAGGCCCGGCGCGCCTTCGCTCAACGGCGCCACATCCGGCAATTGCGGCATGCGCTCGCGCGAGGTGACCGCGACCGCGCGCAGCCTGCCGGCCTGGATCAGCGGCAGCGCCGCCGCGAGCGACGAGAAACTCATGGTCACGACGCCTGCCGCGACGTCGGTGACCGCCGGCGCCGAGCCGCGATAAGGCACGTGCAGCACGTGGATGCCCGCCATGCTGTTCATCAGTTCGCCGGCAAGTTGCTGCGGATTGCCGACGCCCGACGACGAGAACGAAAGCTTGCCGGGATTGGCCTTCGCGTAAGCGATCAGTTCCTTCGGATTGTGCACCGGCGTCGAGGAAGCCACGACCACGACGCACGGCACGATGCCGATAAGCGCGACCGGGGTCAGCTCCTTCGCCGCGTCGTACGGCATCTTGTCCTTGAAGAGGAAATGATTGATCGCGACCTCGCCGGACGCCGCCATCAGCAAGGTGTACCCGTCGGGCGCGGCCTTCGCGACGGCGTTGGTCGCGATCATCGCGCTCGCGCCGGGACGGTTTTCGACGATCACGGTCTGGCCGAGCGCGTCCTTCATCGGATCGCCGATCAGCCGCGCGACGATATCGACGCCGCCGCCCGCCGCGTAGCCGACGAGGATGCGAACCGGTTGGCTCGCGTATTTATTTTCCGCAAAAGCGCCGCGCGTCGCCGCGGCAACCGCCGCGCCCGCCGTTGCGGCCAGCAAGTGTCGTCGTGTCAGCACTGTCGTCTCCTCACACCCCGTTATGAAAATGGCGGCGTCAATCGCCGCCCTCGCGGATCGGCGGCTGAAAGGCGAGCCCCGTGTCCCACGGAAAGTAAATCCAGGTGTCCTGCGACACCTCGGTGACGAAGGTGTCGACCAGCGGCCGGCCCATCGGCTTGGCGTATACGGTCGCGAAATGCGCCTTCGGCAACAGGTCACGCACGACGCGCGCAGTTTTTCCGGTGTCGACGAGATCGTCGACGATCAACACGCGCTGCCGTTTCCCGCCCCCGATCTTCACGATCGTTTCGGCGACGCCTTTGAGCACCTTCACCTCGCCCTTGTTCTCGTAACTCTGATAGCTCGACACGCAAACTGTTTCGATCAGCCGCACGTTGAGCTCGCGCGCGACGATCGCGGCCGGCACCAGCCCCCCGCGCGTGATGCAGACGATCGCATCGAACGGGCCCGCTTCATGCAAGCGCCAGGCAAGTGCGCGCGAATCGCGGTGGAATTGATCCCACGACACCGGGAAGATCTTTTCCGGCCTCGGTTGCATCTGTTGTCTTGCTTGCGGTTGCTGCATCACGAATTCCTAACGCACTGCCGGCGCAGCCAGCGCCGCCTTGACGCGCACGAGCATCGCCTCGACCTCCGCCTTGACCTGCGCAAGCCGCGCGGCGTCGCGCGAGCGCACCACGATGTTCGTGTTGGCGCCGAGCTTTTCGTCGAAGAACGGATAGCTGCCGATAATCGCGTCGGGATGCGCCTTGGCGATCTCGCCCAATTCCGTGCCGACGTCGCCCTCCTTGGCGTCGGCGCGGATGGTTTCCGACAGCAGCTTGGCGCCGGTTTTCAACTTCGGCGCGACCTCGTCGAGCATCGCCTGCATAATGGCGGGCACGCCCGCCATGGTGATGACGTTGCCGATCCAGAAGCCGGGCGCGCCCGAAACCTTGTTGTAGACGAGCGTAGCGCCAGCCGGGACGCGAGCCATGCGCAGCCGCGCCTCGTTGAGCTCGCCGCCGATCCTCGCCATGCGCTCTTTCAAAATGGCCACCGCTTCAGGGTGGTGATCGATCGGCACGCCGAAGGCTTTGGCCACGCTATCCGCCGTGATGTCGTCGTGCGTCGGGCCGATGCCGCCGGTGGTGAAGACGTAGGAATAGCGCGCCCGCAGCGCGTTGAGCGCCGCCACGATTTCCTCCTCGACATCGGGGACGATACGCACTTCACGCAGGTCGATGCCCAATGCGGTGAGATAATCGGCGATATAGCCGACGTTCTTGTCCTTGGTCCGTCCCGACAGAATTTCGTCGCCGATGACCAGAACCGCCGCCGTTACGACGCTTGAAGGCATGCTGTGGCCGGTCGTTGTCATCGTCTCCACCCGGCTCACTGACTAGCCCTCCGCACGGCGTCACTCAAGACAAGTCGCAGCGACCGCGCTCGCCGACGCGCTGTTTTCTCTAACGGCATGAGGACAGAGGCCTGCATTTACCGGTTGTTAACGGCATCCTTCGAATTGCGGCGATGAAAGGCGCCGCCGCGCTGCATTTCAGCGCGCAAATCCCTGTAAATAAAGCGTTTTGCAAGCTTTCTCCCCTACCTTTCGGCCGAATTCCGGGCGCCGGACATACCGTGGAGGGAATCGGAGGATGCAGGCCAAGGCTCGCCCGCGTTCCACCGAAGGACAGCAATATACCAGTTGGGACCGCGCGCGCCTGAGCATCGTGGTTCCGATCGGCGTCATCGTTGCCGTCGCCATCGTGTGCATCGTCGTGACCGTGCTTTCGTCGGCGGAACACGCCGACAAGTTTGCGGTCGATCACGAACGGCAGCTGCTCTCGCGGGCGATCGACAGTTACGGCACGCATATTCTGCGTGAGGTGGACAGCGTCACCTCGACGGACGCAGCGACCCACAATATCCGTGACAAGTTCGATCGGCCGTGGTTCCAGCGGCGCGTCGCGCTCTGGCTGGAATCGTTTTTCGATCAGGACCTGGTGTTCGTCGTCGACGCGAGCGGCAAGTTGGTCTATTCGCTTGCCGACCGAAAAAATTCGGACGCAAGTTGGTTTAAGGCCGCGCAGCCCGATCTGGCGCCCGTGATCGGCGCGTTGCGCGCGCAAGCCGCGGGACCGCCGGCCGGCGCTGCTGCTCCCGGTGATGCGGCGAACCGGCAGATCGTCATGGTCCGCAAGTTCCTGGGCCGGCCGGCGATTGTCGCCGCCGTTGCAGTCGGGCTGGCGTCCTCGCCTGGCGGCGAGCGCACCGCGCCGATTGTCGGCTCGGTGAAATACATCGATCAGACGATGCTCGCCGGCATCGCAGCCCGGCTGCGGCTTGCCAACCTGCATGCGGCTGGAGAGAAACCGGCCGCGCGCCGCGAATTCGTTTACGCGCTCCGCGATCCCGCAGGCGCCACCATCGCGCGTTTCGCCTGGACGCCGCAGCAACCGGGCGCCGACATCGTCAACAGCGTCGTCCCGTTCATTGCCGTCGCCCTTGCAGGCTTCGCGCTGCTTGCGATGTTCGTTCTGCGCTACATGCGGCGGACGGCGGCGGCGATCTCGGCGGGCGAAACGCGGTTGCGCCATCTTGCCATGCACGATCCGCTCTGCGGGTTGCCGAACCGCATTTTCTTCGGCGAACGGCTGGAGGCGGTGATCGAAGAGGTGCGCGAAGGCCGCCCGCCCGCCGCCGTGTTTTACATCGACCTCGATCATTTCAAGGAGGTCAACGACACGCTGGGCCATCCGGTCGGCGACGAGCTCATCCGCAACGTGACGCTACGGCTCTCGCATACGCTGCGCGGCGACGATCTGGTTGCGCGCCTCGGCGGTGACGAATTCGCGGTCATTTCCTCCGTCGGCGCCGAGCCCGACAAGATGCTGACGATAGCGCAACGCTTGATCGCCACCATCTGCGCTCCCTACCTCATCAACAAGCAGACCATCGTCATCGGCGCCTCGATCGGCATTGCGGCCATCGAAAAGAAATCGGGCGATGCCGCTGATATTATGCGTTACGCCGACATCGCGCTTTATCGCGCGAAGAACGAAGGCCGCAATCGCGCCTGCGTTTACGACGCGGCCATGGACGCCGACCTTTCCAACCGCAAGCTGCTCGAAGCCGACTTGCGTCATACCATCGAGAACGGGGCGCTCAAGCTCGTCTATCAGCCGCTCGTCAACAACAGCGGCGCGGCGATCGTCGGCGTAGAGGCGCTGTGCCGCTGGACGCATCCGCAGCGCGGCGCGATTTCGCCGGCCGAATTTATCGCCATCGCCGAGCACAGCGGGCTGATCAACGAACTTGGCCAATGGGTGTTGCGCCGCGCCTGCACCGACGGCCTGGCGTGGCCAGGCGTATCCGTCGCCGTCAACGTCTCGCCGTTGCAATTCCGCCGCAGCGATTTCTACGACATCGTGCACCGCACGCTTACCGAGACGGGATTCGATCCGGCGCGGCTCGAGCTCGAGCTAACCGAAAGCACCCTTATCGGTAACGCTGAGACCGCCGAAGCCGCCATGATCCGGCTGAAGGCGTTGGGCGTGCGGCTTGCGCTCGACGACTTCGGCACCGGCTATTCGAGCTTGCAATACCTGCGGCGCTTTCCGTTCGACAAGCTCAAGATCGACCAGAGTTTCGTCTCGTCGATCGAAAAGGCCGCCGATGCTGCGGCGATCGTGCATGCCGTCGTCAGTCTCGGCCGCGGTCTCGGCATGAAGGTGACGGCGGAGGGTGTGGAGACCGCGGACCAGCATCTGTTCCTGCGCGCCGCGGGCGTGCACTCGATGCAGGGCTATCGCTTCGGAAAGCCAATGACGGCCGCGGAAATCACCGCACGCCTTAAAGCGCCGGCCACCGGCCGCCCTAACGACGAAATCGCCGCCTTCGCCGGTTGATCATTTCCGGCACATGCGAGGTCCGCCTCGCCGGGAGCCGGATGGCTCGCGAACGCTTTTGTGATATGGCGTTTCCAACCGAAATTTTGAACGGAAGGAACGCCGATGAGCGCCGCCGGAAAAGTCGCAATCGTCACCGGAGCGGGCACTGGGGTAGGCCGCGCGGCGGCCCTTGCGCTGATGAACGCCGGCTACACCGTTGCGCTCGCCGGGCGGCGCAAGGAAAAGCTT
>JAICMO010000194.1 GCA_025929185.1 Pseudolabrys sp. | reverse complement strand
TTGGCGCCGAGCGACTCATCGTCCCAGACCACGCCCTTCATGCGCACGAGATCGATGATGCCTTTGAACTGCTGCTCCGCACCGATGGGAAGCTGAATGGCGACCGGCTTTGCGCCGAGACGGGTCTTGATGTCGTCGAGACATTTGAAGAAGTCCGCACCGATCTTGTCCATCTTGTTGGCGAAGACGATGCGCGGGACTTTGTATTTGTCGCCCTGACGCCAGACCGTTTCGGTTTGCGGCTCGACGCCTTGGTTGGAGTCGAGAACGCATACCGCGCCGTCGAGCACACGCAGCGAGCGCTCGACCTCGATGGTGAAATCGACGTGGCCGGGCGTGTCGATAATGTTGAGGCGCTTCTCGTGCCAGAACGCCGTGGTCGCTGCCGAGGTGATGGTGATGCCGCGCTCCTGCTCCTGCTCCATCCAGTCCATCGTCGCGGCGCCTTCGTGCACCTCGCCGATTTTGTGGCTCTTGCCGGTGTAATAGAGAATCCGCTCGGTCGTCGTCGTTTTGCCCGCATCGATGTGGGCCATGATGCCGAAGTTGCGGTAGTCCTCGATTTTGTGGCTGCGTGGCATAGGGAATTCCTTAAATCTGTCTGCCGCCGTCACCAGCGGTAATGGGAGAACGCCCGGTTGGCTTCCGCCATCT
Organism: Pseudolabrys sp.; assembly: GCA_025929185.1. GTDB lineage: Bacteria > Pseudomonadota > Alphaproteobacteria > Rhizobiales > Xanthobacteraceae > Pseudolabrys. The sequence continues at coordinate 5,134 of JAICMO010000194.1, read as the reverse complement.
TGTGGGTGTCCTCGCGCTTCTTGACGGCATTTCCCCTGTTGTTGGACGCATCGAGCAACTCGCCCGAGAGCCGCTCGGTCATCGTCTTTTCGTTGCGGTCGCGCGCCGCGGAAATAATCCAGCGGATGCCCAGCGCCTGCCGGCGTGACGAGCGCACCTCGACCGGCACCTGATATGTGGCGCCGCCAACGCGCCGCGAGCGCACTTCGATGGTCGGCATCACGTTGTCGAGCGCCTGCTGGAACACCGAAATCGGGTTCTGCTTAGTCTTGCCCTCGATCATCTCGAGCGCGCCGTAAACGATGCTTTCCGCGACCGACTTCTTGCCGTCGTACATGATCGCGTTCATGAACTTGCTGACGACGACATTTCCGAACTTCGGGTCCGGAATGATCTCGCGCTTTTCGGCGGCGTGACGGCGGGACATTGAACTATTCCTAAGGGTCTCGTTTCTCTCTTCGTCGAGGCTGGTTTTTGTCCCGGCCTCTCTTCCTTCATCCGTCATGGCCGGGCTTGTCCCGGCCATCCACGTCCTGGCTCTCTCTTGTCATGCCCGGGCCTGACCCAGGCATCCATCTTCTTTGCGAAGAAGGATGGATCGCCGGGTCAAGCCCGGCGATGACAGCAAACTATTTCGGCCTCTTCGCTCCATATTTGCTGCGGCGCTGCTTGCGGTTCTTCACACCCTGCGTGTCGAGCACGCCGCGCAGGATGTGATAGCGCACGCCCGGCAGATCCTTCACGCGGCCGCCGCGGATCATCACGACCGAGTGCTCTTGCAGGTTATGTCCCTCGCCGGGGATGTAGCCGATCACCTCGAAGCCGTTGGTGAGCCGCACCTTCGCCACCTTGCGCAGCGCCGAATTCGGCTTCTTCGGCGTCGTCGTGTAGACGCGCGTGCAGACACCGCGCTTCTGCGGCGACGCTTGCAGCGCCGGGACTTTGTTGCGCGCCTTGAGCGGCTTGCGCGGCTTGGCAATCAACTGGTTGACCGTCGGCATCGTTCGTATTCACCACCTCAAGGGCTTGCGCCCGATGTTTGCGGAGCATCCGCTCCGCATGCGGGCACAACCGCCCGCCCGATTGGTTCGGGCTTATCGCCCCGGCTTCGTCCGCGCGCTTAATCACGCGCAAAACGAAATCGCGCCACCGCCTAAGCGCGGCAGAGGCGCTCTTCCGTTCGGACAGCCGCATAGGGCGGCAAAGCCCCGCGGCCATTTACTTCAAAGTCTGACAGCGGCTGTCAGAGGCAGCGTCTGAGCTTCATCCGTCGAGGCGATGCGCCGACGCGCAATTGAGGTAAATTCAATCTTCTCAAGAGCTTAGTCGGGCGGCCGTTCCGAGCAAGCGAAGCTCACCGCCTGCCGAAAAGTGCGCGGTTTGTATCGGCGGCAGTCCGGGGTGTCAAGCAAGAAAGCCCGATAAATCGAGGGCTGGCGCGACTCCTGTCCGAAGGCTATTTGGCGGCAGCAAACACCGGGGCCGACTCCTTGTTACTTGCCATGCATCGCGCGGACGAATTCGTGGACGGCCGCCGCCGCCATCGGCCCGATTAACAGCGCCCCGAAGCAAGGATCGCGCAGCGATAGGCACCTGATAGGCTGGACATTTTCCCCTTCCGGCCACCGTCGATCCAATATCCACTTAGGCTGGTTGACTGCCCCAACACTGTCAACGCGAGGACTCTGCCGTTAATCACGGCTTTGCGCTCAGCTTCGCCAACAACGAGAGCCTGGGTTTGATCGTGCGCGTCCCCCTCCAACGCAAACAAAAGGGCCGCCCTTGCAGGCGGCTCTCTCGTTAGTTGTCTGCGTCAAATGGCTTACTCCGCCGCCGGCAGCGCAGGAGCTTCCTCCTGCTTGGCAGCGGCCGCCGCTTTTGCGGCATCCTTCTCACGCTCTTCGAGGATGAGCGCGTCGCGCTTTATCGCGACTTCGCGCAACTGGTTCATCATCGCGCCGGTGCCCGCCGGGATGAGACGTCCGACGATGACGTTTTCCTTCAAGCCGTCGAGCGTATCCACCTTGCCGTTGACGGCGGCTTCGGTGAGCACGCGCGTCGTCTCCTGGAAGGACGCCGCCGAGATGAACGAGCGTGTTTGCAGCGACGCCTTGGTGATGCCGAGCAGCACGGGGTGACCGCTCGCCGGCTTCTTTCCCGCCGCTTGAGCGCGCGCGTTGATCTCATCGAGCTCGATCTTGTCGAGCTGCTCGCCTTGCAGAAGCTCGGTCTCGCCGGAGTCGTCGATCTCGACCTTTTGCAGCATCTGCCGGACGATCACCTCGATGTGCTTGTCGTTGATCGACACGCCTTGCAGCCGATACACCTCCTGAATCTCATTGACGAGATAAGCGGCGAGTTCCTCGACGCCGCGAATGGCGAGGATGTCGTGCGGAGCAGGATTGCCCTCGACGATATAATCGCCCTTCTCGATCACGTCGCCGTCCTGCAAGTGGATGTGCTTGCCCTTCGGGATCAGGTACTCCTTCGGCTCGTCGCTTTTGTTCGCGGGCTCGATGGTGATGCGGCGCTTGTTCTTGTAGTCCTTGCCGAACCGCACCGTGCCGCCGATCTCGGCGATGATCGCCGCTTCCTTCGGCCGGCGCGCCTCGAACAGCTCCGCCACCCGCGGCAAGCCGCCGGTGATGTCGCGCGTCTTGGCGCTCTCGGTCGGGATACGCGCGATGACGTCGCCCGCCTTCACCTTGGCGCCCGGATCGACCGAGATGATCGCGTCGACCGCAAGCTGATAGCGCGCATCGCCGCCGCGGCTGAGCTTGAGGATTTTTCCATCCTTGCCCGCCTTGATGACGATCGACGGACGCAGGTCCTGCTGGTTGCGGGACGAGCCCGTGCGCCAGTCGATGACCACGCGTTTGGCGATGCCGGTCGACTCATCGAGCGCTTCCGACATCGACAGGCCGTCGACGAGGTCTTCGAAGCCGATGGTGCCTTCGACCTCGGTGAGGATCGGCCGCGTGTAGGGATCCCACTCGGCGATGCGCTGGCCGCGCTTGATCTGCTCGCCGTCCTCGACGCGCAACCGCGCGCCGTAAGGAATGCGATGGTGCGCGCGCTCGGTGCCGTCGGGATCGACCACCGCGACCACCATGTTGCGCACCATGGCGACCACATCGTTGTCGCTGTTGCGGGCGATGTTCTTGCTCTTGAACTTGATCTTGCCCTCGAAGTTCGACTCGATGAACGACTGCTCGGAAATCTGAGCAGCGCCGCCGATGTGGAACGTGCGCATGGTGAGCTGGGTGCCCGGCTCGCCGATCGACTGCGCGGCGATGACGCCCACCGCCTCGCCCATATTGACCGGCGTGCCGCGCGCAAGATCGCGTCCGTAGCACGCGCCGCAGACGCCGTTCGGCGCCTCGCACGTGAGCACGGAGCGGATTTTCAACTCCTGTACGCCCGCGTTGGTAATCGCATCGACCTCCGCTTCTCCCAGCAAGGTTCCGCGCTTGACGACCACCTTGTTGCTCGCCGGGTCCTTCACGTCCTCGGCCGTTGTGCGGCCGAGGATGCGGCTGGCGAGTGAAGCAACCACGGTGCCCGCATCGATGATGGCGCGCACCTTGATGCCGTTCTTGGTGCCGCAGTCTTCATTCGTGATGATGCAGTCCTGCGCAACGTCGACCAGACGCCGCGTCAGGTAGCCCGAGTTCGCGGTCTTGAGCGCGGTGTCGGCCAAGCCCTTGCGCGCGCCATGCGTCGAGTTGAAGTACTCGAGCACGGAGAGCCCTTCCTTGAAGTTCGAGATGATCGGGCTCTCGATGATTTCGCCCGAGGGCTTCGCCATGAGGCCGCGCATGCCGGCGAGTTGGCGCATCTGCGCGGGCGAACCGCGCGCGCCGGAATGCGCCATCATGTAGATCGAGTTGACCTGATCCTCGTGACCCTTGGCGTCTTTCTTGACCGAAGAGATTTCTTTCATCATCGCCTCGGCGATCGCTTCGGTGCACTTCGACCAGGCGTCGACGACCTTGTTGTACTTCTCGCCCTGCGTGATGAGGCCGTCGTTATATTGCTGCTCGAACTCCTTCGCGAGCTCGCGCGTCTGCTCGACGGTCTTCCACTTCGAGGCCGGCACGACCATGTCGTCCTTGCCGAACGAAATGCCGGCCTTGAACGCGTGATAGAAGCCGAGCGCCATGATGCGGTCACAGAAGATCACCGTCTCCTTCTGGCCGCAGTGGCGGTAGACGGTATCGATCATCGACGAGATTTCGCGCTTGGTCATCAAGCGGTTAACCGCGTCGAAGGTGACCTTTGAGCTCTTCGGCAAAACGCTGCCGAGCACCACCCGGCCTGGCGTGGTGTCGTACCATTTGGTGTAGCCGTTGCCGCTCTCGTCGATGCCCTGCCAGCGATACTTGATCTTCGTGTGCAGGCTGATCGCCTTCTCATGCAGTGCATGGTCGATCTCGGCCATTTCGCCGAACAGCTTGCCCTCGCCCGGCTCCCCTTCCCGTATTAGCGAGAGGTAATAAAGGCCGAGCACGATATCCTGCGAAGGCACGATGATCGGCGAGCCGTTGGCCGGGTGCAGGATGTTGTTCGTCGACATCATCAGCACGCGCGCCTCGAGCTGCGCTTCGAGCGACAGCGGCACGTGCACGGCCATCTGGTCGCCGTCGAAATCGGCATTGAACGCCGCGCAAACCAACGGGTGAAGTTGAATGGCCTTGCCTTCGATCAGCACCGGCTCGAAGGCCTGGATGCCGAGGCGGTGCAGCGTCGGCGCGCGGTTCAAGAGCACCGGATGCTCACGGATCACCTCGTCGAGGATATCCCAAACCTCCGGCTTCTCTTTTTCGACGAGCTTCTTCGCCTGTTTCACTGTGGTGGAAAGGCCCTTGGCATCGAGCCGCGAATAGATGAACGGCTTGAACAATTCGAGCGCCATCTTCTTCGGCAGGCCGCACTGATGCAGCTTGAGCTCGGGGCCGACCACGATCACCGAGCGGCCCGAATAGTCGACGCGCTTGCCCAGAAGATTCTGGCGGAAGCGGCCCTGCTTGCCTTTGAGGGTATCGGATAGCGACTTGCGCGGGCGGTTGTTGGCCCCGCGCAGCACGCGGCCGCGGCGGCCGTGATCGAACTGCGCGTCCACCGCCTCCTGCAG